>CAYMFQ010000015.1:0-39454 GCA_964389335.1 uncultured Granulosicoccaceae bacterium | reverse complement strand
GTATCGCCATAGACGTTGCTTACTGCACTTTCTGCCGCAGCTTTGGCCTCTTCGCTGGCTACAGCACCACGCAGGCGGACCGTACCGGAGCGCGCCATGGTGAGCACGCCGCCGTCGATTTCGCTGTCACTCAGAGCAGCCACGGATGCGCCGAGCTGCGAGGTCCAGTCTGGAGTTTCTGCACTGCTATCGACACGGATGGTGTTGACCACCGGCTGTGCGTCACCAATAGCTGAAATCAGCGCATCCGCGCCTTCGGCTGACATAAGACCACTGACCGTCAGGCCACGCTCGGTTTGACGAATCGCGGCAAAAGCCTGCTTCGTTGCAACTACCTCTGGCTCCGGCTCTGCAACCGGTTCCGGTTCTACGGGCTCTGGTGCGTCGATCAGGTTTTCAACTTGCAGCTGACCCGAGGTGAGTTGCGTGGCGAGCTCGCCAATTTGTGCTTTGGTTTCGGCGTCACTGGCACCGGTCAGAGTCAGCTTGCCATCTGCGACACTGATGCCACCGTCGTCAAGTTTATCGAGCTCCGGGATAAGCTGATTGACAGCGCTCATCCAGCCGGGGTTGGTCACACCTTCTTCAACAGCGATGGAGGCGTTCACGCGGTCCTCGCCAAAATGGGCGTTGGCGGCGTCTTCCATCGCTGTGGCGTACTCAGCGTCAGACACGATACCGGCAATCTCTACCGAGTCACCGCTGGTAGTGACGGAAAATGATGGTTCGCTGCGCGCAACAGTCTCTGCCGCATCACCGCGATCGATGGTCAGTTGGTTGTCTACCGCTCGTACGCCAAAAGTGCCGGCCACGGTGCTCTCTGCCAGGTCTCGCTGTTCGTTACTGTCTACCGAACCGGTCAGAACCGCGGTGCGACCGTCGATGGCGACACTGGCGTTGTTGATGCCTTCGCCCTGCAATGCCTCATTACTGCGGCGCGCCAGATCATCTTCGATCTGCGGTGTGTAGTGGCGCACGGCATACCAGGCTACACCCGCGAGCAACAGCAGGCCGATCAGCAACGGACCCCAGGGGCTGCCGTCGTGAGGGGTGGCCGGGTTCACTGTGTGGGGACGGACTGGCTGATTGCGTCGGACAATGTAGCCTTTTCGCGAACTGCCGGGAGGTGGGCCCATCCTGCGTCGTGGTGCTGCTCGGCCTCTGACAGGTCGGCCTTCAGGTGGTCGTCCACCGTCGCGGCGATAGCCTCGAGCGGGGTAGTCAGCACCCTCCGGAGGGCGAGCTCTGCGCGGTGGGGCGGCGCGCATGTCCCGATCGCGAGGTGGCCGGCGATCGGACTCGGTTTCGCGTGTTCTTACGCGGGTTGTACGTGTTGCATCTGCGGTGTCTGCCGGCCTGGCACCTGTCACAGGTTTTGCCGTTGTAGCGGGCTTGGCTGGCGTTTCGGGTTTGGCTGACTCGGGTATTGCCGCAGCGTCCGGTTTGTTAACAGTGTCCGGGGCAGGGGCCGTAGTGGCAGGTGGCTTGCCGGCATTTCTGGCGTCGTCAGCCAGATTGCGCACTGACTGACCGGTTGCTGCACCTGCAGCGGCAGTTTTGCTGCCGATGTTACTGCTGGCATCACTGGCTGCTGTTGTAGTACCGGCTACGCCAGTTGTGCCAGCGGGACGCACTGAATCACGAATTTCAGGGTATTCACCACGTGGTACCGAGCCTGTTCCAGCCGCTTTTGTTGCCAGATTGACTCGGGTATCTACCGGGTCTTTATCTGCCGGTTTTGCCGCTGCTGCCGATGCATCCGAGTCTGCAGGGTTACCACCTTGCTTCTGTCGTTCCGCCGCCTGAGCAATCGCTGCTTTGCGCGCTTCGGAGTAGGCCGGGCTCTTGTCCAGTGGTGGCGGCGTCGTTCTGCCGGTTACCGGCGCGTCCGCGGGTTTATCAGCAGGTTTATTCTTGTCGTCAGGTGGTAAAGCCATGTTGCGTCCCCTGTTATTGCTACAGCTAATTCCGGGAATTGCTGTAAGAGTTAATTGTTTGAAATGGGATAATAGGAAATACGGCAATTTTCGCCGAATTGGGCATGTATTGCATTATTTAATAGCCGTCTTTCCGGTTGATAACCATCGCACCGGCAGACTGGCCTACAGATGTTCGAGTTACTGCTCGGAAAGCCCTGCTTTCGGTTGGTTTTTAGATGACCAAAGCTGTTGCATGGCCGGGACTATAACAAAATCAGAAATGGTGCCTTTTAAGGTTAGGTAACATTCTGCAAAAAGCTGAGCGATGCGGTTGCACCACTCATTATCTGTGTAAATTACTGTGCGTTGGCGCAAAGTTGCAGCTGACTGTCGCGACGCTGGCAATGCCAGTGCCGCTTAACGCAAATACTTGCCGGCCTACGCAAATTACTTTTACAGGTGTTCAGGTGGCAGAAGGCAGGCGAAGAAGAGCAGGCGGCAGAGCCAGCAAACGCGCTGAGCGCTCACAGGCAGCAAAGCAGCAAAGTGCGCCGTACATAACGCGTCGTATTCCAACCTATTGTCATGCGACAGACGAGCAGTTAGAGCTTATCGAGCATAACGCAGACACTGTGCTCGAGGAAATCGGCATCGAATTTCGCGATTTCCCGCGCGCGCTGGAGCTGTTTCGTGAAGCAGGTGCTGATGTCGACGGAGAACGGGTTCGCTTCCCGCGTGGTCTGTGCCGGCAGATTATACGCGACAATGCACCGCGCGAGTTTATACAACACGCTCGCAATCCGCTGCGCAGTGTAAAAATTGGCGGAGACAGCACAGTACTGGTGCCCGCTTATGGGTCCCCGTTTGTGCGCGATCTTGAGAATGGCCGGCGCTATGCCAACATCGAAGACTTTAAAAACTTCGTCAAGCTGGCTTATCTGAGTCCGTCCATTCACCACTCTGGCGGAACCGTCTGCGAGCCGGTGGATCTGCCGGTCAACAAGCGGCACTTCGACATGGTCTACGCGCACATGCGCTACAGCGATAAACCGTTTATGGGTTCGGTAACCGCGGCCGAGCGCGCGCAGGATACGCTGGAGATGTCGCGCATATTGTTTGGCGATGAATTTATCGATGCGGAAACCGGTCGTGAAAAAACTGTCGTCATCAACCTGATAAACGCCAATTCCCCCATGACTTTCGACGACACCATGCTTGGTGCAGCAGAAGTGTATGCGCAGGCGAATCAGGCCACGGTTGTATCGCCGTTTATACTAGCCGGTGCCATGTCGCCAGTAACCGTTGTCGGTACCGTCACTCAGATTCTCGCAGAGGCGTTGGCAGGGATGGCGTTTGTGCAACTGGTCCGACCCGGTGCACCCGTCGTATTCGGCACGTTTGCGAGCAGTGTTTCCATGCAGTCGGGAGCCCCGATGTTTGGCACGCCTGAGCCCTCATCGGTGCTCTACATCGCGGCCGAGCTGGCGCGACGCCTGGGCGTCCCGTTTCGCTCCGGTGGCGGACTAAACGCGTCGAAACTCCCTGACGCTCAGGCTGCCTACGAGGCGGCAAATACGCTACAAACTGCCTTGCTGGCTGGCGTTAATTTCATGCTGCACACTGCGGGATGGCTCGAAGGCGGGCTTGTAATGAGCTACGAGAAATTTGTGATGGACGCAGATCAGGCCGGCATGCTTCAGGTGTTTGCCGGCGGCATTGACAGCAGCGAAAACGGCCAGGCGCTGAGTGCGATGCGCGAGGTCGGTCCCGGTGCACATTTCCTCGGTTGCGAGCATACCCAAAGCAACTTTCAAAATGCGTTTTACCGGTCGTCGATAGCCGATAACAACAGCTTCGAACAATGGGAGAGCGAAGGCGCACTGGATGCTGCAACAAGGGCTAACAAGACTATGCGTGAGATGCTCGCTGCCTATGAAGCTCCGCCCATCGATGAGGGGACGGACGAGGCGCTAAAAGACTATATCGCACGCCGCAAAGGTGAGTTTGAGGACGCGAATTACTAGCCAGTTTGGAATTTCGTGTGCGCAAATGGGCAAGATTTTGGGAAAGTAGCGTTGATTCCACCCGGGCAACGCTGATTCTGAGAAACAGTTTTTTCGTTTGGATACAAAATAATAAAAATAATAATATCAATTAATTAAAAGATTTAGGTGAGAAGTTGGTTTAACAATTTCACTGCAAATCGCGTTTGGTACCTGATTGTTTACAGATCTGGCACTCTGTCAGGATGTCGCAATCAGTAAAGTAACGCCAGCCTTTGAACCGGGATTAACACCACGGAAAACGGCTGTTTGTAAGTGTCAGGGTGTGCTTGATCAACCACGCTAAGTTGGTCCTGCGCACTTAAGTTAAACAAAGAGTTCCTGGCCACCGAGCCAAAAAAAACAGACTCTTACTGCTGGAACGAATACATGATCAAAGCGAAAAACGCAGGCAGTCCTGTTTCGATAGGATTTCTGCTGGTGCCAAACTTCTCCATGTTGGCATTTTCGTCCTCTGTCGAGCCATTAAGAATGGCAAACCAGTTAGCCGGCAGTACGCTCTATGAGTGGTTTACGGTTGGCGCTGATGAATATCCGGTTGCTGCCAGTAATGGCATTGCAATCACACCCGACATCGCTATCGAAAAAGCCGGAAACCTGGATGCATTGTTCGTGTGCTCCGGCAATCAGGTACAGCATCACGCGGACGCCGGTGTCATCGCATGGCTCAGAGGAGCCGCTAAGCGAGATATGGTTCTTGGTGCGGTCTGCACCGGCACCTATCTGCTCGCAAAGGCAGATGCGCTGGATGGCTGTCGCTGCACGATTCACTGGGAAAATATGGCCAGCGCGCGAGAGGAATTTCCGCATCTGGTGATATCGCCGGAGCTGTTCGAAGTCGACAACAACCGCTACACCTGTGCCGGCGGCAACGCGCCCCTCGATATGTTTTTACACGAGATTAGAAACGCGCATGGTGCCGACCTGGCTTCTGCCATTACCGAGCAGTTTATGTGCGACCGCATACGCGACAAGCACGACCGACAGCGCGTGCCGCTGACGCAACGCATTGGTACCAATCAGCCCAAGCTGGCTGAAGCCGTATCTCTTATGGAAGCGAACATTGAGGAGCCAATGACCCTCGATGAACTGTCTTTTCACGTCGGTTTGTCCAGACGCCAACTCGAGCGACTGTTCCAGCGGTACCTGCAGTGTGTGCCGACCCGCTACTACCTTGAATTACGACTGGAACGTGCGCGACAACTGCTGCTGCAGACCAGTATGCCGATCGTCGACATTGCGCTGGCCTGCGGGTTTATTTCTGCACCGCACTTCAGCAAGTGTTATCGCGATACCTTCGGTTTACCACCGCGCGACGAACGCCGCCGGGCAGCGGGTCAGGTCGAAGCCGCTATGGCGCCGAAAGGTACGCCACGCAGCGCCAAGGTTGCATCGTTACGACGCACTACCATCTGTTCCGCGTCGGCGCCGCCGTCGTCTGGTCTGTCGGCGATCTGAAGGCTCCTGTGAAACTTGCGAGGGCAGGTTGACTACCTTCGCAAGCTCCGGAAAAGCGGCGCTGCTGTGCGGGATGCCCATCGCTTCAACAAAGTGATCCTGAAAGCGCTGCTCCACTGCTGTTTCTATCTTTTCTACTTGATCGACCAGGCCTTCTATGGCTGCTCGGGAACTGACATCGAGCAGTGCAATACGAGCACCTGATCCGGCGGCATTGCCGGCTGACGATACATTGTCGAGCAGGCAATCGGGTATCAGGCCCAGCACCATAGCGTACTTAACATCGATATGGCTGCCGAATGCGCCAGCCAGACGAATGCGATCGACGTGATCAATCTCAAGCCGATCCATAAGCAAACGTACGCCGGCATAGAGTGCCGCTTTGGCGAGTTGAATCTGACGCACATCGTTCTGTGTGATGATAATTTTTACGTCGCCATCGTGCAGCAGATAGGAGTGTGTGCGCCCGTCGGCGACTATACGATCTGAGCGTTCGGCAAGCTCGGGTCGAACGACTCCGTTGCGATCAATAATGCCAGCCAGGTACATCTCTCCGACGACTTCAATAATACCGCTGCCGCAAATTCCGGTAACACCAATGGATGCTGTCGCCTCGGCAAACGCGGGCTCGTCAGACCAGGCATCACTGCCGATCACGCTGAATCTGGCTTCAAGTGTGTCCGGGTCAATCCGAACGCGCTCAATGGCGCCCGGAGCGGCGCGCTGGCCGCCGCTGATCTGGGCACCCTCGAATGCCGGCCCTGTCGGGCTTGAGCAGGCCAGTAGTCGGTGTCGATTGCCGAGTACAATCTCCGCATTGGTGCCAACGTCGACCAGCAGTGTCATGTCTTCCATAGTGTCGGGTCTTTCCGCAAGGATGACACCGGCAGTGTCGGCGCCGACATGGCCTGCGATGCACGGCAACACATAAACCTGTGCATTTGCATGGATGTTGAGGTCGAGATCAGATCCCCTGCAGCTGATCGCACCGTCCGTGGCCAGTGCGAACGGTGCGCCGCCCAGCTCTACCGGGTTTATACCCAGTAGCAGATGGTGCATCACCGGATTGGCAACCAGTGTCATCGCCAGAACATCTTCTGCACTCGCGCCAATTTCTGCGGTGCTTTCACTGACCAGTGTGCACAGTGCCTCTCTGACAACACGCGTCATGTCAGCTTCGCCGCCCGGGTTCATCATGACGTACGAAACCCGGCTCATGAGATCTTCGCCAAAGCGTATTTGTGGATTCATGATGCCGTTGGACGCCAGCACATCACCCGTCATTAAATCGCACAGGTGTGCCGCGATGGTGGTTGAGCCGACGTCAACTGCAACGCCCAGTGTTTGTTCCTTGAAGCCCGGCCACACGGCAATGACGCGCTGGTTGTCAGCAACGGCCACGGTTACCTTCCAGTCTTCCTGGCGCAGGGCTGGCTGCAGCATTGGCAGGATAGAAGGCTCGATGCTTAGCTCGCTGAGATGCCACTCATATTCGAGTGCGGTCAGCAGGCGTTGCATATCGCCGCTGGGGGTGTGCATATCGGGTTCCTGCACATCGACATAGTACAAACGAACCAGCGGATTCAGCTCGATGTCGAGCAGGTCAGCACCCTTGCGAACGACCTGGCGATGGACCTGACTGTCCGGCGGTACATCGATGACCACATCGCCTTCCAGCCGCGCCTGGCAACTGAGTCTGCGGCCATCAAGTGATATTTTCTTTACACGCTCCCAGCGTTCTTCTGTACGGGTAAAGCCGGACAAATGACTGGCAGATGACTGAATGCCATGCTTGGCAAAGTCGCCTTCACTGCAGAGTATCTGGCAGCGCCCGCATATGGCTCTGCCACCACAGACCGAGTCGATATCCACACCCAGCGACCGCGCTGCTTCCAGCACCGGGGTGCCAATTGGAAAGCGACCGCGCTTGCCACTGGGGGTAAACACGACCTTTGCATCGCTTGCGTTGTGTGCGTCGTCAATTGACGTGGTTTCGGTGTGGTCTGACATAAACTACCACCTCAATAGGGATGCAGTGACAGCGTTGAGTGAGGCTGCCTCTGTATCAGCAAATGTGTCTTGTTGTCTTTGTATTGTGACTGTTGTCAGGCATTGCCATCTTTGGCTGGACGGCGTCGACGCGAAACACGTCGGCCTCTGCCCTCACCAGTGGCAGGCTCCCGATATTTGCCAATCCAGCGCAGACAATCAGGGTCGTGGCCCATCAGTACGTCAGCCCCCATCACCGCTTCCATGACTTCTTTATGGCATGGGTTAGTGATAGCAGATGTCATTCCGTGTGAAATAGCCATAGTTAAAAATGCACTGTTGATACCGTTTCTGTTGGGCAGTCCAAAGCTGATGTTGGAGGCACCGCAGGTGGTGTTGCATTTTAATTCGCGCTGGATGCGACCGACGATATCGAATACCTGACGGCCTGCCTGGCCCATCGCACCGATTGGCATTACCAGTGGATCAATAACAATGTCGCAGGGCTTGATGCCGTAGTCGGCCGCGTGCTCAACAATCTTTTTTGCTACCGCAAAACGTACGTCCGGGTCTTCCGAGATTCCGGTTTCGTCGTTGGAAATAGCAACCACCGCTGCATCGTATTTCTTAACCAGTGGCAGAACCTGTTCAAGTCGTTCGGGCTCACCGGTAACCGAGTTAAGCAATGCGCGACCTTTATACACTTCCAGTCCGCGTTCCAGAGCTTCCACAATCGACGAGTCGATACAGATGGGAATATCACTGAGAGACTGCACCAGTTCAATGGCCTGTGCCAGCAGCCCGGGTTCGTCTGCCAGTGGAATACCTGCGTTGATGTCGAGCATGTGGGCGCCGGCTTCAATCTGTGCGATTGCGTCTGCTTCAACGCGACTGAAGTCGCCGTTTTTCATCTCTTCTGCCAGTAGCTTTCTACCGGTTGGATTGATGCGCTCGCCAATCATAGTGAATGGCTTGTCAAATCCGATGATGTGGTCGCGGGTCGCCGAGCCTATTACTGTCGTTGTCATAAAGCGTTGTTCCAGGGTTATCTATTCTTGCCTGCGTAGTCGACCGGAATCAGGCCACTCGAAGCATATTAACGTTGCTTAACCGCACGGGTTGGTGTTGCCCGGCGCTCCTTTAAAATGCCGGAACGTTCGACGATCTCGGGCACAGCGTGTTCCTGTCGGTAAGCCATGATATGGCAGCCGTGCACGCCTTCTATCTCTCTGATCTGCTGAATCAGATCAATGCAAATGTTTACGCCTTCCGCTTTTTGATTACTGGCACCGGCCAGCCTTTTAATAATGCTGTCGGGTATATGCACGCCGGGTACATTGTTGCGAATCCAGGTGGCAGTTTTGGCCGAGGCAAGCGTACCAACACCGACTAGGATATACACCTGCTTGTGCAAGCCGAGTTCACGCACGCGACGCATATAGTTCTGTAGCAGCTCAATATCAAAGCAATACTGGGTTTGAATAAACTGCGCACCCGCCGCTATTTTTTTCGCCAGTCGCAACGGGCGCCAGTCATGCGGTGGTGCAAATGGATTGGCGGCAGCACCCAGAAATACGGCGGGCGGAAGATCGAGCTTGCGCCCGCTTTCAAAACGCTTTTCATCTCGCATTTGTGTTGCAAGCTGCAACAGCGACATACAGTCGAGATCAAACACAGGCTTGGCCTGAGGGTGGTCTCCGGCCTGCACCCCATCACCAGTCAGACACAGAATGTTGGATACACCCATTGCCGATGCGCCCAGCACCTCGCCCTGTATGGCAATGCGATTGCGGTCGCGACAGGATATTTGCATGATGGGTGAATAACCGGCGCGCGTCAGCAAGCCACATACGGCAATACTCGACATATGACAATTGGCACCGCTGCCATCAGTGGCATTGATGGCATCAACATAGCCATCGAACACGCTGGCGCGTTCGTAGACCTGTGCCGGGTCTGCCGAGTCCGGTGGTGCCAGCTCGGTAGTAACGGCAAACCTGCCGGCCCGCAGCACCCGCTCAAATCGACCCGGCGAACAGTGCCCGGGCAGAATTGGCAATAACTCAGCCGGTGAAAGGTCGACGTTTCGTTGTTCCATAGCCGCGCTATTCCTCAGCCAGGGGCGGGTTATGCTGACGGGCAATGCGCAACCAGGATGACTGATTTTTTAATCGATAATCGACCGCATGCTGTACTTGTTGTATCGCGGTGTTGTTAGCCATTTTCTGGCTGCCTTCCCAGGCTTTCACCCAGACGCATGGCATATCGGCAATGACTTCGCAGTTACCATTGCTGCGTACTCCACCGCAGGGACCATTGCGCAGATTCTTGGGGCAGTTCATGGGACACGACATACCGGTCGAGCTAAGTGCGCACTGACCGCACATCTGGCAGTCAAACAATGCACCTTTGATCAGCTTTTCGGCACTGGCAACAGGCTTCTCCAGGCGCTGATAACCAATGGCATTCCACAACGGGTGCAGCCGAATAACGACCTTTTCAAATGCTGCGTAGAAAGCCTCAAGCCAGCGAGCGCGTTTTACCGACCACAAACGTAAACGGTACATAGATTAAACTCAGGTGTGGATATATGACAAAGGTGAACCGCACGATGCTATACCGTGGCGATACTCCTTATCAGATGCCGTGACTGCACAGCCTGTGCAAAGCGTAGCGCCAGTCAATGTTATACGGCGCAGGGTGTGTAACCGGTTAACTATCTTCCGTCAGGTGGCCTTTATTTTTTACTACCTGTTGTAATAACTCGGTGGTGAACTTTTCGTTGATACGTGCCGCTTCGTTATCGACAATGGCCTGCAGTTCTCCGTCGCAATCAGTTTGTTCACGGCGCCAGTCTTCAAGGTATTCGTCTGTACTGCCTTTTCCGGCGCGCATTGCTGCCATATCGATAGCTTCCTGAAATCGATCAGGCAGCTGGATCTTGGCGGTTTTGCGACCGGCTTTAGCGGTTACCTGTGCGGGTATGTCACGCCAGTAAACAGTAATCAGTTTTGCCATCGGACCAGTGGCTCTTCAGTCAGCGCATTGCATGCGACGTGGGAGGATTCGGCAGTGTGCCCGCAGATGCCCGACTGAAATTGTTTCAGACCGTGCTCAAGCTGCCCATAGCCGACCAGTCGATATTCAAATTCAAGCTGCAGGCGTTGTGCAGCGTCTTGCGCCATCGACAGCAGCTGCGAGTTCTCGGTTTGTGCAAGGTACACCAGTTTTTTGTAGTGTGCGAAGTACATATCCTGTAACTCCGGGTGTTCACTGATGCCCAGTTCCCGAATGATCAGTCGCTCAAAGTGGCGTGCCAGGAAGTCGGTAAGATAAAAGGTGCCGAGTTCACGCTCTTCCAGTTCGGCAAACACATCGGCGCCTGCATAAAACTCGTAGCAGTGGGCACCGGGTAACCTCTCAACCTGTTCCTCTGCAATGACTTTATCAAGCAGGCCGCCTGTGCCACAGTCAGCAAAGGCGATATAGATATACCGGTACTCTGCGCGTGCACGGCGAATAACCTCACGCACTGCATCGGGGATAACTTCCGGTGTATTGTGCACTTTGGCTGGTATGCATTGAACACGCATAGAGTCCCAGCCATTGATATCAATCAGGGTGGTGATTTCTCTGGCCAGCGCACCGCAGGCGATGACCAGAGATTTATCATTACCCACCGCCTTGTTCATCGGTGCTGCCGTCAGCTGGCGCGTCGTTCTGCGATTAGCTGACTGGCTGTCTCAACTGCCACGGCAGCATCACGACAGTAGGCATCGGCACCAATGGCGTCGCCGAATTCCTCGTTCAAAGGTGCACCGCCAACCAGTACGATATAGTCGTCGCGCAGGCCCTGCTCTTTAAGAGTATCGATCACGACCTTCATGTAAGGCATAGTGGTGGTAAGCAGCGCAGACATGCCGAGGATCTCCGGCTTGTGTTCCTCGAGCGCGGCGAGGTAATCCTCTACCGGGTTGTTAATACCGAGGTCAATGACTTCAAAACCCGCGCCTTCCATCATCATCGATACCAGGTTTTTACCGATATCGTGGATATCACCCTTAACTGTACCGATCACCATCTTGCCGATAGTCTCGGCGCCGGTTTCAGCCAGCAGCGGTCGCAGGATTTCCATGCCACCTTTCATGGCATTAGCCGCCATCAGTACCTCAGGTACGAACAGAATGCCATCGCGAAAGTCGATGCCGACGATGCGCATGCCTTCGACCAGAGCATCGTTAAGTACCTTGTCCGGTCCCCAGTTGCGCTCCAGCAGAATATTGGTGCCCTCTATAATTTCATCCCGCAATCCGTTGTACAGATCATCGTGCATCTGTTCGACCAGCTCATCATCGTCGAGCTCGGAGAGGATGATTTCTTCTTCGTCATCGTAGTCGTCGTCAGACATGATCAGGGGTCCTGGAATTGGCGAGTGATTATAGGTTGTTGTAGCCGGAACAATAGCGCAAAGGCAGAGCTCGCGAACCGGCCCGCATGGTAGTTGGGCGACTAGCGGTTTCTGAAATACGACACATGCCGGCGAATTTTTCGGATAACGAGACGAGTTTTCATGTTTGTCGGCTCAAGACTGCGTTTGTAACCACTGAATTTTGCAGCACACCCGAGCTACCACAATGACCGTTGAGCACTCGCCGTATCGTTATGTGTCAGCAATGCAAGCGCAAAGCCCGGTTTCGATAGCGCGCGGCGTATCTGCTATTGATTGTGCACCTGATCACATTGGCACGCAGATTTCACAGTATTACCAACGCTGGCATCAGCCGTGTTGGCAATCACAGTTTTACTTGCCTCAGGATTTGCTTTCGCTCGATTTATTGACGCAGGGCAGTGTCGCGCCGCCAGCATCCCAGGCTTTCAGGAGCAACGTATGTTACCTCCGCAAACGCGCAAATTTGATATCGTCGAACAGTTTAGCCAAGACGCAGACGGCAGTCGCCTGCGCGAGGTAGTGCAGCACCTTCGACACGGCCGCCAGCACTATGTCACACGCATTGAACAAGGTGATGTCAGTGCTGAGCTTACAGCTGTGGTGTCGGCGTACGATGCTGCACTGCAGGCGCTGCCCGGACTCTGGCAACGAGTGCGGCAGGAAACCCAAAACAGTTGAGCTAAGCCCTGCGGACACAGACTGCAGGGTATTAACTGTCGTCTGGATCGCGTTGGTGCTCTGAATCAGAGAGCGCTGAATCAGAGTGCGCTGTATCGGAGAGTTTGGTATCGGAGAGCCTCGCATCTGTGAGGACGGGCGAGACCACCGTCAACTGAGGCTTGGCCTGATCATGAGAGGTGGATTCGGGTTTTGTTGTAAGTGATGACTGACTTGCCAGTAGCGTTTTTTGCAGCTGCCTGTGGCGTCTGCGTTTCAGCAGTTTTACCAGCGGATCGCTCATAGGTAACGACAGCTGTCAGCTTTGTTGATTTTCGGTGAAAAGCGATTGCGCCATGGAGTTGGCGATACCGTTTTGTTCCTCAACTTTCTCAGCCAGTTGTTCGGCTTCGGCGTCGCGACCGGCAAGATGCATTGCAAGCATTAAAATAGCGCGAGCTTCATCAGTGTTGGTGTGGCACTGTTGCAGACAGTTTTGCAGACTGCTGATGGCGGTATCGTAGTCTCCTCGGTTAAGAGCGACAATCGCATTACCAATAGCACCCGCGGTATTGTCCGGGTACAGCATCTGCAGCGCTTCGAAGATCGGCTTCACATCCGCGGGCACGCCATACATCACACTGGCGTAGCCAATTTCCGTAAGCGTAAATGTATCTTCGCTGCTAAGTTCAGTAACCATATTTATCTCGCTATTTGCCCGCGCATGCACCTCACGGCACTGATCCTGTATCAGCCGGAACAACACTAGATAGCAACCTTTACGCCCGACTATTTAAGATCGATAGCCTCGGCGGCTGCAACAGCGCTCATATTGACCAGTCCGCGAACGGTTACCGCTTCTGTTACGACGTGAGCGGGATGATTAAGCCCGACCAGCATCGGGCCAACCGGCAGGCCGTTACCAAACACCTTCACCATGTTGTAGGCAATGTTCGCTGCGTCCAGATCGGGCAGCACCATCAGGTTTGCCGCACCACGGTAGCTTGAACCCGGGAATATGCGGTCTCTGACTGACTCCCACACCGCAGCGTCGGCATGCATTTCTCCATCGACGGTCAGATCCGGATAACGCTCTTCCAGAATTTCACGGGCTTTGCGCATTTTGCGCGAGCTTTCGTTATCGCGACTGCCGAAGTTAGAGTGCGATAGCAGTGCGATCTTCGGATCCATGCCGAAGCGCTTTACCGCGCCGGCCGCCATGACCGCAGTTTCCGCGAGGTGCTCGGCACTGGGATCGACTGACACGTGAGTATCGGTCAGGAAGAAGGTGCCCGTCTGCAGCACCAGCAAAATAACGGCGGAACAGTCAGATGCGCCTGGCTGTATGCCGATGATGTTTTTCAGATAACGCAAATGTCGAATGTATGCGCCCTGAGTGCCGCAGATTAACGCATCGGCCTGGCCGGCTTTGACCATAAGTGCACCCAGGGCAGTGGCGCGCGTACGAACTACCGAGCGCGCGTACGCCGGGGTAACACCACTGCGAGCGGCAAGTGCGTGGTAGGCCTCGGCAAACCTGGGTTCATCCGGGTTATCCATCGGATCCACTACGGTAATGTCTTCATCGATGCGGAGCCGCAGATGAAATTTTTTAATATTCTGCTCAATGACCACACGACGACCGAGCAGTATCGGCTTACAGATACCGTCATCCACCAGCACCTGCACAGCATTGATCACACGAGTTGATTCACCTTCGGCATACACCACGCGCTGCGGGTTGGACATCGCCTTGGAAAATACCGGCTTCATGACCATGCCTGACTTAAATACAAAGTCATTCAGGCGTGCGCTGTATTCGGTAAAGTCTTCAATAGGGCGTGTGGCAACACCGGACTCCATGGCAGCTTTGGCGACCGCCATCGGGACAGAAGTCATCAGTCGTGGATCGAACGGTTTGGGTATCAGATAGTCGCGTCCGAATCCAAAATCAGTATCGCCGTAAGCCGAAGCGACCACATCGGATACTTCTCTGGTGGCAATTTCAGCGATTGCCTTAACTGCGGCTACTTTCATCGCCTGATTGATTGAGGTGGCGCCTACATCCAGTGCACCTCGGAACAGAAAAGGAAAGCACAATACATTGTTAACCTGATTAGGATAGTCCGAGCGGCCGGTCGCGATGATGGCATCGCTGCGAACCTCCGTCACTTGTTCAGGCATGATTTCAGGGTTAGGGTTTGCCAGTGCGAATATCACCGGGTTGGCCGCCATCTTTGCAACGTATTCGGGTTTTAAGACACCCGCGGCTGACAGGCCCAGGAAAACATCTGCGTCATTGATGACATCCGCCAGCGTGCGCGCCTCGGTCTTTATTGCGTAGCGTTCTTTATACTCATCCATCTGCTCTGTGCGGCCGTCATAGACAACTCCGACAATATCTACCACGGTGATGTTTTCCTGCTTAACACCCATCGTAACCAGCAGGTCCAGACAGGCCAGCGCGGCAGCGCCTGCACCGGAACACACCAGCCTGATGTCCGAGATATCTTTCTCGGCAACCAGCAACGCGTTACTGATGGCGGCAACAACACAGATTGCCGTGCCGTGCTGATCATCGTGGAACACCGGGATGTTCATTTTTTCGTTGAGGCGGCGTTCGATTTCAAAGCACTCAGGTGCCTTGATGTCCTCGAGGTTGATGCCGCCAAAGCAGGGCTCCATCAACGACACCGCGTCAACGAACCGGTCGACATCGGTGGTATCGAGCTCCAGATCAAACACATCGATATCAGCAAACTTCTTAAACAGCACCGCCTTGCCTTCCATAACCGGCTTGGATGCCAGTGCGCCAATTGAGCCAAGCCCAAGTACGGCTGTGCCATTGGTGATAACAGCAACCAGATTGCCGCGTGCAGTCAGATTTGCCACCTCCACCGGATTGTCCACAATTGCCTCACAGGCCGCGGCAACCCCCGGAGAGTAGGCCAGCGCCAGGTCGCGCTGGTTAAGCATGTTGGTGGTGGAGCTTATCTCGAGCTTGCCAGGCTTCGGATAGCGGTGGTAGTTAAGGGCGGCATCGCGAAGCTCATCGGCCATGGCTAAAGCTCTGGTTGTAAAGGTGACAGGAGTGTACAGAAGGGTCTGACTGACAGCGTCGTACTGTCAGTCAGTGGTTGGCTAGTATATGAGAAACGGCGGGTAACTTATGACTTCTTTGGGGCGTAGATATCGGTGCAGGTTCCCTCGGCAACTTCGCAGGCAAAGTTGAAGGTTTCCGACAGCGTTGGATGAGGGTGCACAGTTAACGCTATGTCAGTGATGTCAGCGCCCATTTCAAGCGCCAGCACCGCTTCTGCAATCAGTTCACCGGCATTTGTTCCAACCATACCGGCGCCAAGTACCTGGTGCGTATCCGGGTCGAGCAGCACCTTGGTCAGCCCTTCGGTGCGACCAATACTGATTGCCCGACCACTGGCCGCCCACGGGAATACTCCTTTTTCGTAGGCAATTCCCTCGGCTTTGGCTTCGGTTTCGGTCAATCCCATCCATGCGATTTCCGGATCGGTGTAAGCCACTGACGGGATGGTGCGCGCATCAAAAAATGTTTTGCGGCCGGTGATCGCCTCTGCCGCCACCTTGCCCTCGTGCGTTGCCTTGTGTGCCAGCATGGGCTGGCCAACGATATCGCCAATAGCAAAAATATGTTCGACGTTGGTGCGCTGTTGCTTATCGACCGGAATAAAACCGCGTTCATTAACACTGACACCGGCTTTCTCGACCGCGATGGTCGCACCGTTGGGACTGCGGCCCACCGCCAGCAGCACCTTGTCAAAGGTGTCGCTCGCCGGAGCTTTGCCGCCTTCAAAAGCAACGCGCAACCCGTCACTGGTGGATTCAATGGCTGTGACTTTGGCGCCCAGAAAGATATTTTCAAACAGTTTATTTACACGTTTTTCGAAAGGTCTGACCAGATCCGGGTCGCAACCGGGTATCAGTGCATCGGACAGTTCCACCACGGTGATCGCCGTGCCCAGTGCCTGATAGACGCAGCTCATTTCAAGACCGATAATGCCGCCGCCTATAACCAGCATGCGCTTCGGTATATCCGACAGTGCCAGTGCGCCGGTGGAGTCGACCAGTCTTTCATCGTCATAGGGAAAGCCAGGTATGCGTGTGACCTCAGAGCCTGCTGCAATAATCGCGTGTTCAAACTTCAGTACGCGCGATGTTCCTTCATGTTCTATCTGCAGTTCATGGGGTGATAAGAAGTTCGCGGTCCCCTGTACAACGGTAACTTTACGTTGCTTTGCCAGTCCGGCCAGGCCACCGGTCAGCTGACCAATCACCTTCTCTTTAAAATGACGCAGCTTGTCGACATCGATGGACGGTTCGCCAAAAGTGATGCCGTGTTGCGCCATTTCTTTGGTTTCGTTTATCACCTGGGCTGTGTGCAATAGTGCCTTAGACGGTATACAACCAACATTCAGACACACGCCTCCAAGGTCCGGATAGCGCTCTACCAGCACCACCGATTTGCCAAGGTCTGCTGCACGAAACGCAGCAGTATAGCCACCAGGGCCCGCGCCGATCACAACCACCTCAGTCTGCATATCCGCAGTGGCTCCGGTGGGCTGTGCGGCTGCAACTTCAGCAGGTGCTGAAGCAGAGGCCGCGGACGGTGCAGTGCCAGCTGCAGCGGTGCCACCAGATTCGTCGGGTAGCAGCATGGCAATAGCGCTGCCCTTGGAAATTCTGTCGCCTACCTTCACCAGTACGGAGGTGATTTCACCGGCCATCGGAGCCGGGATTTCCATACTGGCTTTGTCGCTTTCGACAGTGATTAACGACTGATCAAGCTCGACCTTGTCTCCCTCGTTAACCAGTATTTCGATGATTTCAACGTCCTTGAAATCGCCAATTTCAGGTACTTCGATTGTGGTTAGATTGCTCAACCTGATCTCCGCGCGTTCTTTAACCTGTTAGCAGATTGTCTGCAGATGTTTTAATTGCATGGGCAATGGCCCGGAAATATCAGTACAGCAACATCTTGCGAATATCACCAACCACCTTGCAGTAGTGAGTCATGAAACGCGCACCCACTGCGCCATCGATAACCCGGTGATCGTAGGTGATGTCGAGCGGGCACATTAAGCGCGGTTGAAATTCAGCACCGTCCCACACCGGTTGCATCTTCGCGCGAGTAATACCCAGAATCGCCACTTCCGGTGGGTTAACGATAGGCGTAAACGCGGTGCCACCGATTCCGCCCAGGCTTGAAATCGTCATGCTGGCGCCCTGCATTTCGGCCGGCTTTAATTTCTTTTCCCGTGCCCGTGAGCTAAGGTCGGTCATCTCTTCAGACAACTGATAGATGTTCTTCTTGTCGACATCTTTTAACACTGGCACCACAAGGCCTGCAGGGGTGTCGACAGCAATACCTATATTGAAATACTTTTTATAAAACAATGATTGCCCGTCGGCGGACAGTGAAGAATTAAAGCGCGGAAACTCTCTCAGTGTTGCCGCAAGTGCCTTGACATGAAACACCAGGCCGGTAACGCGAACACCCCGGTCCGCAGCTTCCTGTTTTATCGACTTTCTAAATGCTTCGAGCTCGGTGATGTCCGCTTCATCGTGGTACGTCACCATCGGCAGATTGAGCCAGGCACGATGCAGGTTTTCAGCAGTCAGCACATTGATGCGTGTCATCTCAACGCGTTCTACTTCGCCAAACTTGCTGAAGTCCACTTCCGGTATGGGCGGAATGCCGGCTCCACCAGTGGTCGCACCAGTACCATACGCACTGGAGCTGGCGGCCATGGTCGACTTAACGAAGTTTTCAACGTCTTCTTTGAGAATACGCGTTTTGCGACCGGTGCCGGTGACCAGTAACAGGTCGACACCCAGTTGCCGTGCAAACTTGCGCACTGCCGGGCTTGCATGGGCCTTGCGGTAGGACTCGTCAGCAATCTTTTGCGTTGGCGAGTCGATTGGCTGTTGTCTATTTTGCGGTCTGTTGTCCGCTGCCGGCATTGCAGTTTGCGCAGTGGCCGGTGCCGCTTTCGGTGCTTCAGCGGGTGCTGCCGCAGCAGTAGACGCCGGCGCCTTTGATTCAACATTTTTTAGTTGAATAATAGGGTCGCCGTGCGACACTCGATCACCGACGTTAACCAGTATTGCCTCGACCTCACCGGCATGCGTCGACGGAATCTCCATACTGGCTTTGTCACTTTCAAGTGTAATCAACGACTGGTCGAGGGTAACGGTATCACCAACACTTACCAGTAGTTCGATAACTTCAATCTCGGCAAACTCGCCAATGTGGGGTACCACGATGGTGGCGTCGGCTTGCCCTGCATTGTCAGATGCTGCTGCAGTCGCCGCTTCAGCGGCTGCAGGTGCAGCGTCTTCGGTTTTTTCAGCAGCGTTGTCAGCGTTAGCATCCTGATTTGCATCGTCACTATTCACTGCAACCGTTGCGATTAAATCGCCAGTGGATATTTTATCGCCGACCTTGACCAACATGTCTGCGACAGTGCCACTGTGAGTCGACGGTATTTCCATACTCGCCTTATCGCTTTCAAGCGTAATAAGGGACTGTTCAGCCTCAATGCTGTCGCCACTGGCAACAAGCACCTCAATGATCTCAACGGAATCGTAGTCGCCAATATCCGGTACGCGGATTTCTACAGGCTTGGACATAATAAGTTCTCCCTGCCTTAAACCGTAACCGGATTGGGTTTATCTTGGTCGATGCCGTACTTTTCTATCGCCTCTCGTACAACACTGACATCAATAGTGCCCTGTTCCACCAGACTGTTGAGTGCAGTCACCACAATGTAACGGCGGTCGACCTCGAAAAAGTCACGCAGCTTTTCACGCGTGTCTGATCGACCGAAGCCGTCAGTGCCCAGTGCCTTAAAGCTGATCGGTATAAATTCACGTATACCGTCCGATACCGCTTTCATGTAGTCACTTGAAGCGATGACGGGGTAGGGGTGGTCCTGCAACAGTTGCGTAACGTAGGGTAAGCGCGGTGTTTTTGCGGGGTTCAGGTTGTTCCATCGCGCGACATCAAGGCCGTCGCGTCTGAGTTCAGTGAAACTGGTGACGCTCCATATATCCGAGCCCACGTTGTACTCTTCCTGCAGCATCTCTGCGGCGGCGATAACTTCGCGAAGGATGACACCAGCACCCATCAGGTTAACCCGCTTTGATGCATCGCCATCGATACTTCTCAACTTGTACATGCCTTTCACGATGCCATCTTCCACTCCCTCGGGCAGGGCGGGGTGATGGTAGTTTTCGTTCATCGCAGTGATGTAGTAAAAGACGTTTTCCTGTTGCTGCATCATGCGTCGCATACCATCGTGAATAATGATGGCGAGCTCATAGGCGTAACAGGGGTCGTAACATACGCAATTGGGAATGGTGCTGGCCAGCAAATGACTGTGGCCATCTTCGTGTTGCAAACCTTCGCCGTTCAGCGTGGTGCGACCGGCGGTACCGCCAATCATAAAGCCTCTTGCACGCATGTCACCGGCGGCCCATGCCAGATCACCAATGCGTTGAAAGCCGAACATGGAGTAATACACAAAGAACGGAATCATGTTAACGCCATGTGTACTGTAAGCGGTGGCAGCTGCAATCCACGATGACATACTGCCTGCTTCGGTGATCCCTTCTTCCAGAATCTGTCCGCTTTTGTCTTCCTTGTAGAACATCACCTGATCGCGATCTTCCGGTGTATACAGCTGTCCAACAGAGGAGTAGATGCCGAGCTGTCTGAACATGCCATCCATGCCAAACGTTCTGGCTTCATCGGGAACGATCGGCACCACGTTTTTACCAACTTTCTTGTCGCGGGTAAGTATGGTCAGCATTCGTACGAACGCCATGGTGGTTGATAACTCGCGATCACCGGAGTCTTTCAGCAACGCATCAAACGTCTCCAGTGGCGGTATCTCCAATGGCGCTGCAAACTTGTTGCGTTGTGGCAGGTACCCGCCGAGTGCCTCGCGACGTTCCTGCATGTACTTAAGCAGTTCGCTGTTGGGCTCTGGCTTGGAGTACTCAAGGTTTTGTACCTGCTCGTCCGTCAGCGGAATATTGAAGCGATCACGCATGTCCTTGAGTGAATCAAGCGGCATGTTTTTCTGCTGATGAGTAGCGTTGGTACCTTCGCCGGACTCTCCCATGCCATAACCCTTGACGGTTTTGGCGAGAATAACCGTTGGCTGCCCTTCGTGATTGGTAGCCGCATGGTAAGCCGCATAAATTTTGTGTGGATCGTGGCCACCACGGTTCAGACGCCAGATGTCTTCATCCGAAAGCTTGGACACCATCGCCGCGGTTTCCGGATACTTGCCAAAGAATTTTTCGCGTGTGTATGCGCCGTCTTTGGCCTTGAAGTTTTGGTATTCACCATCAACCGTTTCCATCATCAACTGCTTTAACTTGCCGTCGTGGTCTTTGGCCAGAAGCGGATCCCAGTAGGAACCCCAAATCACTTTGATGACGTTCCAGCCTGCACCGCGGAACACGGCTTCGAGTTCCTGAATGATCTTGCCGTTGCCACGTACCGGGCCGTCGAGGCGCTGAAGATTACAGTTGATAACAAACGTCAGGTTATCGAGCTTTTCGCGCCCGGCCAGCGATATAGCTCCGAGTGATTCCGGTTCGTCCATCTCGCCGTCACCCATAAACGCCCAGACCTGCCGATCCTGTGTGTTCGTCATGCTGCGGTCATGCAGGTACTTCATGAAGCGCGCCTGATAGATGGCCATGATGGAGGTCA
Source organism: uncultured Granulosicoccaceae bacterium (assembly GCA_964389335.1). Lineage (GTDB taxonomy): Bacteria > Pseudomonadota > Gammaproteobacteria > Granulosicoccales > Granulosicoccaceae. Next base: position 18,157 of record CAYMFQ010000015.1, on the reverse strand, counting down.
GGCCCATCGACACGGTTGGAAACTGCCAAAAATCGGGCATCAGATACGGGTGTGGGTACGATGACAATCCATTGCCGTCAACTTCGCGACGGAAGTTGTCGAGATCCTGTTCGGACAACCTGCCTTCCAGAAAAGCACGTGCGTAAATGCCTGGTGCAGAATGGCCCTGAATAAAAACCAGATCACCGCCGCTTTTGGGCCCCGGCGCTCTGAAGAAATGGTTAAAGCCAACGTCGTACAGCGTGGCAGCGGATGCAAATGATGCAATGTGGCCTCCAAGGTTGGAGCCGTCACGATTGGCGCGCAGCACCATCGCTGTTGCATTCCACCGAATCATTGAACGCAGCTGATGTTCGTACTCGTGGTTACCTGGGCTGTTAGCCTCAAGGTGCGGTGGAATGGTATTGATATAGGCGGTCGATGCGCTGTATGGCAGATTGGTGCCTGAGCGGCGCGACTGATCTATCAGTGCTTCAAGGATGAAGTGCGCCCGTTCGGGCCCTTCGTGTTCGATCAAAGCCTCAAGAGCTTCAAGCCACTCTCGTGTTTCCTGCGGATCGATGTCTTGGAGTTCGCGCATAGATAGCCTCTAGCTAATGGTCATTCCCGATCTGGAAGCCAAAAAAATGTCATGGAAGGGTGGATATCACCGCTTACGAATGTAGCCCCCGCTGCATGTTTGCGCGGGTATTGTCAGAGGCCGTGTATTTTTAGACCGGCCAGGGCTTGCAGAGTTGCTGCTGACAATGCTGAGTATAACGTAAACGGCTAAAAATTTATCGAAATCGGCATTATGGCTGATAGTAGTATTACGATTAACGTGCCACATAACAGCGAGGGGTAAGCGGAATGAATGCAGTGCGCCCGGCGTATGGCTTTTGTTCTGCGACTTTCACACCAGACCTGGAGTGAACCGGTTTATCACCGCGATGTATCGTGGGGTTTTACACCGTGGTGAATTGGTTCGGTAAGGGGATACGACTATGCTGGTACCTGTGGATCAAGGCTGTGTCGTGGTTAGGCTGTCTGGTGTTGCCCAAAGATGCTGTCCGCTGTCATGTACATCTCCGAGCGTGCAGGCTTTAATCGAATTGGTAAATGGTTCGGTCTCGTTAACACGTGCAGCAACACGTGCGTAGTTTTCGGTGTAACCGTACGCCAGAATCTCGCCATTCTTACTTCTGCAGGTTTCCCATAAAACCTGTGACCGTTTGCCTAGTTGTTGCGATAGAAACGCCTGGCGCTGCGAATCGGCCAGTGCGATCAGCTCTTTGCTGCGAGCTGACTTAACATCCGCACTTATCTGCTCCGCCATATTTGCCGCTTTGGTGCCGGCTCTGGCGCTGTAGCTAAAAACATGGATGTGACCGAAACCGGTATCGCTGACGAACTGCAGTGTTTCCTGCCACTCGTGATCCGATTCTCCGGGAAAGCCGGTGATAATATCAGTGGTGACGTTAAACCCGGGAACTGAGCTTCTGGCGTGCTCGACAAGCGCGCTGAACTCCTTTGTGTGGCAACGTCGAGACATCCGACGCAGTACACTGTCGGAGCCGGATTGCACCGGCAGATGCATGTGCGGCATAAGTCGGCTGTTTTCAAATAAACTGAAAAAATTCTCACCCAGATCCCATGGTTCAACCGATGCAAAGCGGATTCGCGGCAGTGATGTCTCGTTGAGGATCGTGCGCACCAGTTGATAAAGGTCGCTGTCGATGTCCGAGCCGTAGCCGCCGACGTGCACGCCGGTCAACACAATTTCGTTGACTCCCTGTCGTTCCAAAGCGTTTATCTCATCGAGGATTTCGGCCATACTCCGGCTGCGTTCGCTGCCGCGGGCGACAGTGACGATGCAGTAGCTGCAGCGATAGCGACAACCGTCCTGAATTTTTATGAAGGCACGCTGACGATTGCGCGCAAACAACGCCGATTCGTTTGGCAGGGTGGCGCCCTCGGGCATGATTGGTATTTGCCAGTGACGATTAACGCGGTTAACCAGCTGGTCTTTATCGGCGTTGTCGACCAGCATGTCGACACCGAGCTCAGCCGCGCTGCCGGTTTCTCCGGTCGATACCATACAACCACTAACCACCAGTTTGCCGGTTGGGTTTTCCCGTCGGATGCGGTTGATCAGCTTGCGTGATTTTTTAACGGCTTCGGTGGTCACGGCACAGGTGTTCAGCACCGTAAGATCGGCGTCCTGAACGTCGGTGACCAGGCTGTGACCAGCCTGTTGAAACTGCATCGCCCAGCTTTCAAGCTCGGCTTCATTCAAGCGGCAGCCAAGCGCTTTAAGATGAATATTCAATGGAAATTAATCGAGAGCGTGACCCACTATCTTAACATCTCGGCGCCGCCGCCACAGCAACGCGGTACAGCTTTGCAGGTAGTTCGACACATGCACATGCTGTTTTCAGGCAGCCCTCGCTGATGGCAGTAATTTGGGAGCATCGGCAAAACAATTGCCACTACGAGGTGAGGCTGGCGGGTGAGTCCCGGCGCCTGTACAAAGATGGTGTGTTCCACTCGCAGTGGAACCCGACACGCCCGCTGTCAAACGGGGTGTGGGATTTACTGTTTCTGCCATCGTTATTCCGTGAGCCCGACAAGATTCAGCGCGTGCTGGTGCTTGGTGTCGGTGGTGGGGCGGTAATCAATGCGTTCACGACACTGCTTTGCCCCGGCAAGATCGTCGGTGTTGAGCTTGATCCGATGCATATTAAAATCGCTCGAGAGCATTTTCTGACGCCGCACCCATCGATCGTGCTTGAACAGGCCGACGCCGTGCAGTGGGTAAAAAGTTACCGCGGTGAACGCTTTGATGTGGTGATCGAAGATCTTTTTATTGAGGAGAATGGCGAGCCGGTCAAAGCCCGTGGCGCCGGTGTCACCTGGTTTCGTCAGTTGCGCAGACTGGTTCGGCCCGGCGGCGTGCTGGTGATGAACTTTGAAAGTCCGGCACAAATGCGTGAGGCGGGTGCTGCCTACTGCCAGACGCTCGGGTCGCTCGACGATATCCGTTATCAGCTGACACAACCTGCGTACGGCAACAGTGTGTGTGCCTTTCTGGATCAACCCGGGTCGCCAGCCACCATGCGTAATCGACTTACCGATGTGCTGGCAGACTTTCCTGCGTGTCGGGCAAGCGGGCAAAAGTTTAAGCTCAGGCGCGTGGTGTAGTGTCAATTTGCTGAGCCAAATTGACAATAATTTGAACATTTTTACGTATTTAGAGGTCCGCTGGCGAGCTTTGAAGGCGTTTTCGCGTATAATTGAGCAAATGACAGATTGGCAATAAACGCTTCATAAACAGAACACATGAAGTTGAGCAGGCCTCGCCTCAGTGGCGCTAAGGCCGGTATGAATTCCAAGGGGATTGACCATGGTAGATCAGAAAAATAATCCGCAGGGCGCAAACGAAGATATTCGAGACCGCCACTTGCTGCCGGATGAGCCCAGAGTTCGAAAGTCCGTAAAGTACGGCGCTGCAGGGCTCATTGGGCTCGGCATTGTCGGCATGTGGGCAAATAACGCCGACAAGAATAAGCAACTTAGTGGTCTGGAGCAGGAGCGCACTGTGCTCAGTGCAGAAGTCATGGAGTTGCAGGGCTCGCTCGGCGAGACCAGCTCCAAAGTTGAGTCCTATGAAGCTGAAATTGCCTCCCTCAAACAGTCGGTCGAATCAGCAAATGCCGCTGCCGAGACTGCCAAACAGGCGGTAGAAGAAGAGACCCAGGCACTGCAGGCACAGGCCGAGGCTAAATCTGCGCTGGAGCAGGAAATAGATTCGCTACAGGGCACCATCGACTCTCAAACTGCGCAAATTGAAGAACTGGAAGCGATAAAAGCGCAGGCAGTTGAAGAAATTACTGCGTTGCGCAGTCGTGACCAGGCGACTGGCAACTCTGAGCAGATGAATCAGTACCTGACCGATTTGCAGGCCGAGGTAGAAGTGCTTGGCGGTGCCGGTGATCAACTCACCACCCGCATCGAAGATATCGAAAGCCGCTCACAGCAGCTGCTGGCGGATCACGAAGGCGTTACCGCAGAACGAGATGAGCTATTGGCTCGACTGGACGGGCTCAACGAGGAAAAGCAGCAGCTTGCCACCGAAGTGGAAACACTGATGGGCAGCGAAGGCGTCAGAAATTTTGATTCGCTGAAGCAGGCAAATGCCGGTCTAGAGAGTGAAGTTTCCGGTCTGAACGATCAGGTGGCTCAATTGACCAGCGACAAGGATGCGTTGAGCGCCGAAATTGCCGACAAACAGGCGCAGCTCGACGAACTCAACGCCAATCTGGGTGATCTCGAAACACAGTTTGCTGCTGTGCAGACTGAGAAAACCGATATCGAACAACAGCTCAGCAGTCTGAAGGAAACATCGGCGCTGGGCTTTGAAAGCCGTGATGGAAAACTGTCGTCACTGACATCGTCGCTCGGGTTCGTCACTCAGGAACGCGATGAGCTGCACAAGAAAGCTGAGGCGCTGGATTCGGAGTTTGACTCATTCAAGTCTGCCAGCGCGGAGCAAATCTCGGGTCTGGAAACTCAGGTCAATGATCTGAATACAGAAATCGCAGACCTCACTGCCAAGCGCGATGCACTGGTAGTGGAAAACGATGAGCTGAAAGGCACGGTAGAGGACCTCAATGCGAGCAGCAGCGAGCAGATTGCCGGACTAACCAGCTCCCGTGACGAGCTGTCGCAGTCACTGGACGCATTGCGCAGTTCGAGCGACGAGAAAATCAGTGGTCTGGAAACTCAGGTCAATGATCTGAATACAGAAATCGCAGACCTCACTGCCAAGCGCGATGCACTGGTAGTGGAAAACGATGAGCTGAAAGGCACGGTAGAGGACCTCAATGCGAGCAGCAGCGAGCAGATTGCCGGACTAACCAGCTCCCGTGACGAGCTGTCGCAGTCACTGGACGCATTGCGCAGTTCGAGCGACGAGAAAATCAGTGGTCTGGAAACTCAGGTCAATGATCTGAATACAGAAATTGCAGACCTCACTGCCAGGCGCGACGCGCTCGTTGCCGAGAACGATGAGCTGAAAGGCACAGTGGATGAGCTCAGTGCGAACAGCAGCGAGCAGATTGCCAGTCTTACCAGTTCACGAGATGAGCTGTCGCAGTCACTTGAGGCGCTGCGTGGCAGCAGCAATGAAAAAATCGGCGGCCTGGAAGAGCAGGTTACCAGCCTAACCAATCAGGTCGATGAGCTGACTGCCAGACGCGATGCGTTGATTGCCGAAAACCAAACCCTGCAAAACGACATCAGCAGCCTGAACGAATCAAGCAGTGCCGAGATTGCCGGGCTGATGCAGTCCAGAGACGATCTGTCCGAATCACTCAACCTGTTCAAGAGCGAAAGTGGCAACAAGGTTTCTGATCTGGAAACCAGAGTTGATGATCTGACCGGTCAGGTAGCTGCGCTGGAAGCCAGACGCGATGAGTTACTGGGTCAGGTTGATTCGCTCAGTGCGGAAAACCAGCAGATAACCGCTGACAGCGCCAGCAAGATCTCGGAACTCGAGTCAGGTATTGCCAGGCTCACTGGCGAGCGGGATGAACTCGACACTGCGGCGGAAGCATTCAAGGCGGAAGCAGAAGAGAAAATCTCCGGGCTTGAGGCCACGGTCGCTGACTTAAATGGCCAGATCGAAGAACTCAGTGTAGAGCGCAGTGATCTAATCAAGCAAAACAGCGCCAGCCAGGAAGAACTTGAAGTTGTCAAAGGCGAAATCGAGCAGGCACAGCAACAACTCGACGAGCTGACAGCGAAGGCTGAGGCATTGCAGGCCGAGAATGAAGCGGCAGCGCAGCGCCAGGCCGAGCTTGAGGGTGAAAAGCAACAACTCAACACTGATCTCGAAACTGCCAGTGCAGCCAAAGTTGAGGCTGACGGCAATATTGAAGCGCTTGAGAAGCGCCTGGCTGATATGACCAGCGCCAGAGATGCTATCGCAGCAGAGCGCGACAAGCTCGAAAGCCATCTGGAATCAGCGGAGAGCAATCTCGGTGTACGTCAGTCGGAAATTGGCGAAATGGAAGGGCTGCTCAACAGTCTGAAGGGGCAGATTCAAAACCTGACCCAGGAGAGCGACCAGAATAAAGCCGAGTTCACTGAGGCCAGCGAAGCCAGTAACGCAAAAATTGCCGAGCTTGAAGAAACACTGAAGAGCGCGCAACAGCAGCGCGACACAGACGTCGCAGCGCTTGAGCAGGAACTTGAACAGCTGCGTTCAGACAGCGAGAAGATGACCGCCGAAAGCGAGCAGGCTCAGGCGGCTTCCGCCGAGCGTGTCAGTAGCCTTGAAGGCGAGTTGGCTGAGCTCAATGAAAAGCTGAACGGTGCGGTGTCGGCCGAGGCTGAGTCAGCAGAGCAGGTGGCTGAAGTTGAAAAGCAGTTGCGCGATCTCAGAGCGGCGAGTGACACACTTGGCCAGGAGCGCAACTACCTGCTGGATGCGCTGACCAAAGAGCGCGAAGCCATCGCCAGTGTCACAGATGAAGCAAAAGCGACCGACGAAAAACTGGCCATGGTCAGTGGCGAGGCCGACGGGTTGCGTCAGGAGCTTGCCGACGCGCAGCAAAATGCGGAAGCCAAGCAACAGGAAGCTGCAGCGCTGGAGCAGCAGATTGGTGAGTTTGAAGGCAAGATCGGTGCGCTGAACGATCAGCTGGCTGAACTGGCACAATCGCGAGATCAGGCACGCGACAGCATGAATGACATGCGCACCCAGTTGGGTGATGCAGAGAATCTGCTCGAAAGTGCTCGTGCTGAAATCGATCAGCTCATGGCCATCAAGCTGTCAAACGAAGACAAGGCCAGAGCGGCCAGTGTGCAGGCGGCTGGCGTCAGAGACTCGATCAGTGAGCAACTCGCCGTGGCCAATGTCGATAATGCCGAGGTGTTTATCAGAGACGATAACTCCATTGGCATTCGCGTCGGCAGCGGTCGTCTGTTCCGCACTGGCAGCTCCACACTGAGCGGTGAAGGGCAGGAAGTGCTCGGAGTCGTCGGTGAGATTGTACAGAGTTACCCGGACTACGATGTGCGCGTGGAAGGTCATACCGACAATGTGCCGATCGGTCCGGTGCTCGCAAAAACCTTCAAAAGCAACTGGGAGCTGTCTGTTGCAAGAGCGGCGTCAGCGGTGCGATTTATGAGCAGCTCGAGTGGCATTGCGGCGGATAAACTCTCTGCTACCGGATACGGCGAGTACAACCCAATCGCTGATAACAATACCGACGAGGGTAAAGAGCAGAACCGTCGTGTTGAAGTAATTCTGCATCAACAGTAGTTCGCTGGTGCGGTAACTGGTGTATGGTAAAGGCCGGACACTGTTCGGCCTTTTTTTTGGCCGAGCCCGCAATAAATTGTTAACAGGTCTTCGCACGCGATTAGCTATGCAACTATCTCTCTTTCCATTGTCGAGCGTTGTACTGCCGGGTGGCCTGTTGCCCTTGCGCATATTTGAGCCACGCTACCTCGATATGGTGCGCGATTGTTTTAAGAAGCAAACCGGCTTTGGCGTTTGCCTTATCAAGGAAGGCGCGGAAGTCGGTGCTCCGGCAGTGCCTCTGGCCTACGGCACCATGGTCGAGATAGTGGACTGGGATCAGGATGATGGCGGACTGCTGACGATCTCGGCGCTCGGGAAACAAAAGTTTCGCATCATCGACACAACTAAAAGCAAATCGGGTCTGCTCACTGGCGAAGTGGAGATGTTGCCGGCAGAGGTTAATGCGCCGGTGCCGCCTGAACTGCAACACCTGCAGGACACCATGCAGCAAATTCTGGAGCAAGTCGGACCGACGATCGAGTATCAGCAACCGGCGCTGGATGATGCGCTGTGGCTCGGCAGTCGCTTTGTCGAGTTACTGCCGATGTCGGCCGAAATTCGCCACGAGCTGCTGTCGATGGACGATCCGGTCGATCGTTTAACGGCGGTAAATGAATTGCTGATGCTGATGGCACAACAGGCACGCGATAGTAGCGACTAAGCGTACCGTATTAACAGAGCCGGGCTTCCCGTTCTGTGCCAACAACAGCTCGGTCAACAACAGCCGCTCAGTGCAATGCTCACGTCAGCGTACGTGAAAACATCTTCGAGCCGCGTGCGTTTGCGTCATGCTGTAACAGGCGTGATGCCGGCAGGTTGTTGAGTGTATCGGGCTCAAACCCCTGTTCTCGAAACCAGTCACCACTCCGTGTAGTGAGCGCAAACAGTGTGGTGCATTGTGCCTGCCGCGCAAGCCGAGTGAGGTGTTGCAGCATTTCAGCGGCCTTGCCGCTCGCGCGAAAGTCGGGGTGTACAGCCAGGCAACCGAGCTCTGCCTGTTCATCATAGACCGTTAAACTTGCGCAGGCGATAACACTGCCGTCGCGTTCGGCTACGTAAAAGTCATTGATGTGGCGCTCGAGATCCTGCTCTGACCGATGCACCAGTATGCGCTGATCAATGAGTGGTCTGACTAGAGCCATAATGCCGGAAACATCCCGTGTGCTTGCCTGGCGAATTGTGTCATAGCCACCCGAATACACCAGTAACCCGCTGCCATCGCGAGTAAACAATTCTTCCATTAGTGCACCATTGCCGGTGCTGACAATATGGCAGCGCGGCACACCGTTGCGACAGGCGTATATAGAATTATCGACCACCTGCTGCAAGGGTTTCAGGGCAGCTGGCAGCGAGTAGTCAGTCATATCAGCGCTGGCTGAAATCTCCCGGCCGTTGTGCGAGGTTGCCAGACCGGGGTTGCGCTCGGACTGCGCCTCTTCTCTGTTGCCGGAATACGGCGCATCTTCGTGCAGGAACACAAGCTTGTCAGCTCGCAGGTCAATCGCCGTGCGAGTGGCCACATCTTCGGAGTGCAGATTGAATTGTTCGCCGGTCGGGGAGTAGCCGATTGGCGATAACAAAACCACCATGTCTTTGTCGAGAATATGTTCAATCTGACGGTTGCGGATACGTCTGACCTCGCCGGTGTGGCAGTAGTCGATGCCATCGCGTATGCCAAACGGCCGTGCCACTACAAAGTTGCCCGAGCACAGTGTGACCTGAGAACCTGACATGGGCGTATTTGGTAAGCCGGTAGAGAAAGCGGATTCAATTGTGCTTCTAATCGTTGCCAGCGCCGACTGCAGTGCCGGTAACGCATCGTTATCGGTGATGCGTACGGTGTATTCGTTAGCTGACAGGTTCATTTGCAGAGGCTGGCCAAAGCGCGGTTCAAGCCCGCGGGCGCGGAGCTCCGCGTCAATTTGTGGGCGCATGCCGTGTACCAGCACCAGACGCACCCCCAGGTGGCACAGCAGCGTCAGGTCATGTACCAGGTTTGCAAAATTTTTATCCTGCAACAGAGTGCCACTGACCCAGATGACAAACGTGCTGCCACGATGCGAATTGATGTACGGCGACGTGTGGCGCAGCCACTCGATCGGGAATTCGTTGTTATTGCGCTCGTTCATCACCATTAATTATACGACAGCGGTCAGTTTGGCTCGATGCGGTTCGAAACTTGTTGCCCGTAGCAGGCGCCATTGCGTAGTTGAGCACGGCGAATTGAAGTTCGCCACGGCTATTTGAACTTCGTAATGAAGGCTATACTCGAATTGATACGTTGTTGAATTTTTTGACAGGCTCTAGTTTCCGAGCCCAACCCCGGACCAGTGAATTGCCAAAATATTTACAGATCTACCCTGCGCTTGTTTCTGCGCGCTTTGCTACGATCATTGCCGCAACGGTCGCAACAGCAGTGTTGTTCAGTGTGTCCGGAGCCCATGCACAAAACGATTCACAACCGGCGCTGACACAAAGCCCTGACGCGGCCTGGTCAGCGGCACTTAGCGCAAGTGTGCCGTCTGTAGTGTCGCTACAGGTGTCCTATGTCAGAGACTATGTAGAGTCGAATCAGGGCGTCAGCTCAGCCACCGGCTTTGTGGTAGACGCCGAGCGCGGCATTATTCTGACCAATCGCCACGTTATGGGCAGTGGCCCGGTTGCCATCAACGCCACCTTTCAAAACCTCGAACGCGTGGACGTTGTGCCATTGTATCGCGATCCGGTGCACGACTTTGGGTTCCTGCGTTATAACCCGGCTGACCTGAAGCGCAACCAGCCCGTGTCCCTGAAGCTCAACGCAGCCGGAGCCACAGTGGGCACTGACATACGCGTGATCGGCAGTGATGGCGGTGAACAGTTATCCATTCTGGCCGGTACCATCGCCCGTACCGATCGCCGAGCACCAAACTACGGACGTTACGGCCACAACGACTTTAACACCTTTTATTTGCAGGCAGCGTCGTCAACATCCGGTGGCTCTTCCGGGTCACCTGTGCTGAATCGTCTTGGCGAAGTGATCGCACTTAACGCCGCCGCTAACAGCAGTACTGCCAGCAGTTTCTTTTTACCGCTTGATCGTATTCAGTATGCGCTGGAAAAACTGCAGGCCGGTGAGCCGGTAGCCCGAGGTACGGTGCAAACAGTTTTTGAGCAACACCCTTATCGTTTGTTAAGTCGTCTTGGACTCAGTCCCGAGATCAGTGCCGAGGTACAGCGCGAGTTTCCGCAGGGCAACGGTATGTTGCTGGTGCGGCAGATCCTGCCTGGTGGTGTTGCCGAGGGTAAGCTGCAGGAAGGAGATATATTGCTCCGCATCAACGGCGAATACGTTACGCATTTTATTCCGCTGGCAGAAACACTCGACGGATCAATTGGACAGACACTGGAAGTCACCATTGTGCGCCGCGGTCAGCAGCAGACCGTGCAACTGGAAGTACAGGACCTCCAGGCACTGCAGCCCGACCAACTGGTAGAGTTGGGTGATTCCATCCTGCACGACATTTCCGTGCAGCGTGCGCGCGGTATGAATCTTCCGCAGCGGGGTGTGATGGTGTCGCGTGCCGGTTACGAGTTCTCACGCGCAGGCGTTGCTCGTGGATCGCTGATTACCGAAATCAACGGAACACCCATCAACAACCTCGACGATTTACTTGCGAAGCTGACCAGCGGAAAGACTGATGCCGAGTGGCGACTTCGGTATGTAGTGCCAGGTCGTGAGTTTACATCGTCCATTGCCACCGTCGATGTCAACGACAAATGGTTTGCAGCCCGTGAGTGCGGTCAACGAGACGATCAGCGTTTCTGGCAATGTAGTGATATCGACATCACGGAAGACGACAATCAGACCCAAAGCCTTGCTGATGCCGTGTTGCCAAACTACGACGATCCACTGATTCAGCAAACTGCCATGTCACTGGTGCGGTTGTCGTTTGATATTCCCTATGCGGTTGATAACGTCTATGCAAAAAGCTTTAGTGGTGTCGGGCTGATTGTGGATGCAGAGCGGGGGCTGGTTGTTACTGATCGCAATACCGTTCCAGTGGAGCTTGGCGACCTTGAGATGACATTTTTCTCAACTTACAAAGTTCCTGCGAAAGTTGTATTCCTGCATCCGCTACACAACATTGCACTGTTGCAGTACGACACTGAACTGCTGGGCGATATTGAAATACCGGTATTGCCACTGGCGGATAGCTTCCCGAGCGTTGACCACGCGCTGGAGCAGATTGGCTATCGCAGTGATGGCACCGTGCGCAAACAAAAAGTAGCCAACCTGTCGGAGGTGACGCTTTACTTTGACACACCTCAACTGCCACGCTTTCAGCAGGTGCCGGTCGATGTTGTCAGCGCCTCGTTGATCGGCCCGACACTCGGTGGCCCTCTGCTTGATGAAAGCGGCACCGTACAGGCGCTGTGGCAGAGCTTTGCCTATCAGGATGGCGACGACGTAAAAGAAGGTGAGTGGGCCATGCCTGCCGCTGTGGTTAACGATATCGTGCAGCAGTACTTGTCAGACAAGCCGTTGTATCTGGCGCCGGCTGCGTTCGAATACAGACCGCTTGACGTCGCACGGGAGCGCGGCCTGAATAACGAATGGCTGGCAAAGCTTGCGGCTACCAAAGCCAAGCATCGCCGAGTTATAGCTGTGCGACAGGTGGTGGGCGGTGCTGAAAGTCCGTTGCTGGTCGGAGACATTCTGCTGGCAGTTGACGGTCAGATATCAACCACCTTCAGAGAGCTTGAACGTCACTTTCAAAAAGAAGCCGTTGTGGCAACCGTGTTGCGCGACGGTGCTGTCGTCGAAGTCGATGTCACGACACTGACCTACGAGGAAAAGGGTACCGGAAGGGCGTTGTTGTGGGCTGGCTCACTGATTCAGGAGCCGCACTTTGAACTGGCTTTTCAGCGCGGCAACGTCACCGATGGTTTATTTATCAGCAGTACACTGCAGGGGTCGCCGTCGATTCAGGACCGCTTGTATCGCAACCGGTTTATTGTGGCTGTCGATGGTGCACCGGTGACAACAATTGACGAGATGATTAACGAAATCGCAGGGAAGGATCCGGACACTGCGGTGAACCTGACGGTCGTTACCATGAATGGCTTTCGTTCGGTGGTCAGTGTGAAACCTGAGTATAACTTCTGGCCCACCATGGAGTTAAAGCGCGACGGCAGTGGCTGGCAACGAACCGAGCTTGCGTCGGCAGGTGGAACACAGGTGGGTTCGACCGAGTAAACACACTCGTTCTTCGGTACCCTGACAACCGGCAAAGAAGAAGAGACTTACAGCGCTATGCACTCGACAGATATCATCGTGGTTGGCGGTGGCATGGTTGGCTCTCTGGCAGCAGTGGCGCTGGCCGAGTGTGGTTTCGATGTTGTGCTGGTAGAGCGCCAGTGGCCGGTGGCATTTGATCGCGAACAACACGATCTGCGCGTATCGGCAATTAGCCATGCAACACAGCGGATGTTTGAGACGGTTGACGCATGGTCTGCCATGCAGTCGATGCGCGTTTGTCCGTACGCGCGCATGCGTGTCTGGGAGGCTGACGCTTCCACCGAATTTAACAGTGACTCTATTGGCCGGGCGCAGCTTGGCCACATCGTTGAAAACCGTGTCATTCAATACGCGCTGCTTGAGCGCGCAAAAGAGTGTGTCGACATTCGGTGCCCTGCCAGTATTACCGAATTAACCACTGACGCAGACGGAGCAACCGTACTTCTGGACAATGGCGACGAGTTATCCGCCGCGCTGGTGGTGGCGGCTGACGGTGCTAACTCGCGAGTAAGGCAACTGGCTGGCATTACCACGTCGGGTCAGGCTTATGATCAGCATGCATTTGTGGCAACGGTCGCCACTGAACTGCCACAGCAGGATATAACCTGGCAGCGGTTTACTGCCGATGGGCCGCAGGCGTACCTGCCGCTGGTCGGGCATCGAGCATCTCTTGTCTGGTATCAGCGTGAGGACTTTATCGCAACGCTCAAAACACTGTCCGACAGCGAATTGATCGACGCGTTTCATACACAGTTTCCCTCCGAACTTGGCAGCATTGCAGAAGTGGAGGCACGGGGCAGCTTCCCGCTAAGCTGGCAACATGCCGATGCCTATGTAAAGCCACGAGTCGCACTTATTGGTGATGCCGCCCATTCCGTTCATCCACTGGCAGGGCAGGGTGTCAACATCGGTATGCTCGACGCCGCCGCGTTAGTTGAGGTGCTGGCAGGTGCGGGGCAACACGATATAGGCGCGTTGCGCGTGCTCAGACGCTACGAGCGCTGGCGCAAGGGTAGTAATGAAATGATGATTCGTTTTCTGCACACGATACAGCGCGCTTTCCAGCCCGAAGACATAGAAGGTGGTGTATTACCGGAGGGGGCTATTCGACTGGCGCGGCGGTTCGCACTCAATGCGACACAGCACATTAGTCCGCTTAATCGTCAGTGCATTAAACTGGCAATGGGACTGGAAGGGGATCTGCCCGAAATGGCACACGGTAGATTGCCAGGCCGGGAAACTGCAGAGACGCAATAAACAGCCGGCAAATAGTGCACAGGCGCTGGCCCGGGTACAGTACCCGGGCCAGGGCTATAGGCTTAGGCGGCTTTACGCACGTCCTTGCTTATGTACTTGTAGTTCTCAACGGCCGCCGCGAGTAACTCGAGGCTGCGCTGCAGCGGATGGTGCTTTGAGCGGTCCGGGTCAAAACGATGGATACGGAAGAGTTCCATGGCTGCCTGGTATTCTGCTTCGCTACTGATGGTCATAGTGTTCCCCAAAAGTTTTGTTCACCGCTTTGCGCAGCTAACTGCTGGCCCGGCGATTTTTCTCTAATTATATAGGTGTGGTAGTGGTTCAATCACACCGGCGGGGTTATCGGCAGCGTTAGTCGATAGCTTTAACGAAATGTTCAACTCGCAAAAACGCAGACGTACCGCAGCCACAAAAATGTGAATTGGTGTGTACAATGGCGGGCTGAAGCGAAACCATTAACCCCCACAAAGCTTTGAAACTCAAATGTCGCTGAAAGGCAGTAAAACAGAACAGAATCTGAAACTTGCGTTTGCCAGGGAAGCTGAGGCCAACCGACGCTACGTCTACTTTGCCTCCAAAGCAGACATCGAAGGGCACGTGGATATCGCCAGCATGTTTCGAAAGACTGCCGAGGCAGAAACCGGTCATGCGGCAGGGTTGCTCGAGTATCTCGAAAGCTGTGGTGATCCCGCCACCGGCTCACCTATGGGTGGTACCGAAGCAAATCTCATTAGTGCAATCGCCGGCGAAGACTACGAAAGCGAAGAGCTGTACCCCGAGATGGCTCAGCAGGCCAGAGACGAAGGTCATAACGACATCGCAGACTGGTTCGACGTACTGGCCAAGGCTGAACGCACGCATGCAGCGCGCTTCAGAAAAGAGCTCGATCAACTAGAAAAGAAAAACCAGTAAATGTCAGAAGCCGGAAAAATTGGGTTTGTTAGTCTGGGGTGCCCGAAGGCGCTGGTCGATTCAGAACGGATACTGACCCAGCTACGGACCGAGGGCTACCGCATTGAACCCGACTATCAGGGCGCGGACCTGGTGGTGGTTAACACCTGTGGGTTTATCGACAGCGCAGTTGAAGAATCCTTTGAGGCAATCGACGAAGCACTGCATGAAAATGGCAGGGTAATCGTCACCGGCTGTCTCGGTGCCAAGCCCGCTGACATACAGGAACGCTTTCCAAAAGTACTGGCAGTTACCGGACCGCAGGCTTACGAAGAAGTGATGCAGGCCGTGCACGATCAGCTGCCGCCATCAGAAGATCACGATGCACACATTGATCTGGTTCCTCCGCAAGGCATCAAGCTCACGCCGCGGCACTATGCGTATTTAAAAATCTCCGAAGGCTGCAACCACAATTGCAGCTTTTGTATTATTCCGTCAATGCGCGGACGCCTGGTGAGCCGGCCGGCCGCCGACGTGCTGGGTGAAGCAGAACGGCTGGCAGCTGCTGGCGTTAAAGAGCTACTGGTGATCTCGCAGGATACCAGTGCCTATGGACTGGACACTCGCTACGCAACGTCGTTCTGGAACGGTCGACCCGTCAAGGCGCGATTTAAGGAGTTGTGTGAAGCGCTCGGGCAATTCGGTATCTGGGTACGGTTGCACTACGTCTATCCATACCCGCATGTTGATGATGTCGTGCCACTAATGGCCGATGGTAAAATCCTGCCCTATCTTGATATACCGTTTCAGCATGCCAGTCCGCGTGTCTTGAAGGCCATGAAGCGGCCGGCGGCAGCGGAGAAAAACCTCGATCGTATACAAGCGTGGCGCTCCATTTGCCCGGACATCACGTTGCGCAGCACATTTATCGTTGGCTTCCCGGGCGAAACAGACGACGAATTCGAAGAACTGCTCGACTTCCTGCGCGATGCAAGGCTCGACCGAGTGGGGTGCTTTCAGTATTCACCGGTGGAAGGCGCTGCCGCCAATGCACTCGCTGACCCGGTGCCCGAGGAAGTTGCCGAAGAGCGCTGGCACCGCTTTATGGAATTGCAGGCGCAAATCAGCCGCGAACAACTGGCCAAAAAAATTGGCACCACACAGCAGGTGCTGATCGACGAAATCGATGAAAACGGCAATGCCATTGCCCGATCAAGCGCAGACGCTCCGGAAATTGATGGCAACGTGATTGTCGAAGCGTCTGATTCCCTTCAGGTTGGCGAATTTGCCGAGGTCACTATTACCGGATCAGACGATTACGACCTGCGCGCCGTTATCGCCTGAGAGCTGGAATCCGCGGCGCAGGCGGTTACCCCTCAATAGAGATATCCCGTCGCGCCGTCGCCAGTGATACCGTAAAACCGGCAATAACATCCACCAGCGCCAGCAGCGTCAAAATAAGAAAGGTTGCCGACCCCATTTCCCGCCAGATCAGCAACTCAATCAAAAACACCACGAATACGCCCAGAGACAGAATGTGATCGAGCAGCGCTTGCTGGGTCGATCTGGTTGATTTGACAATTTCAACGAACAGAATACAGATCCCGATCAGCACAAACACAATATTCCAGGTCAGTGTCAGCGTGGCGCCTGAAGACGGAATCTTGAAGCTCGCGACCACGGCGTCCGGCAGGTAATTCTCCTGCGAACTTGCCAGAATCATCGCGTTGTAGAACATCAGCAAAATACCGTTCAGCGGGATCGCCAGTATTGCTCTCATTGGTTTACTGCTCCAGTTCCGCCAGCAACCGATCCTTGGCCTGGTTCACGCGCGTCGCCAAATACGTACTGCCGCCCTTGTCCGGGTGCAGCGTTGACATCAGTTTGCGGTGGGCACTGGTGATTTCCTTGCGCGTCGCGCCGGGGTTCAGGCCCAGAATATCCAGCGCGTCCTCAGTTGTCATTGCGCCATCGATTTCCGCTGGTGGCGCCTGCGAGCCGCCAGTATTGGCATCACCGCGCAAATCTGGATGCTCCTTGTTGATGTAAGCATCCAGCAACCGCATCGCCTCTGGATCATTTTGATGGCAGTACTGATACAACTGCTTAAGCTCCGGTACAGACAAAGATGAGAGCATACGGCCAGCGAACGGCGCTACGGAAATCTCGCCATCGATCTTGCCCGTCTGGTGGTCCAGCGTCATCTCCAGCGTTGCCGTCGATACGCGGGACGAGCCCGTGCTGCCCCCCGGGCGAAAGCCAAACTGCCCCAGAATCTGCCGAATCTGAGGATAAAAGCGCACCAACAGCGGTGCCATGCGCCAGGCCGCCGCAATCAGACCGCCGATCAGCGCGAAAATCGCATTCGCCCGGCCCGTCGCGACGGCAATCAACACAATCGCGAAAAGCACCAGCAGCGCCGGCTTTATATAGCCCTTTGGGCCCTGCTTCAGCAATTTTTTAAGGTAGAGGTGGTACAGCAAATACCCCACGCCGAACAGAATGATGAGAAAAATCAGTCGCACAGTGTCAGTTTGTTGGGAGCCAGGGCGCAGTGTACTGAAATTGTTAGTATTGTTCTGCATTGCCCGCTCATCGGGCGTATTCCCTAAGCGGCTCCACTCCGGACACAGTTATGGCCAGTAACAACAAAGCAGTCTCAAAACAGGCGGGTTCCGGTGATATCGATGCCTTCCTCGACCAGGTAGAGAAATTCCCGACCGTACCCGGCAGAGAACGACCCGGGCGGCTGATATTCGCCATGGATGCCACCGCCAGTCGCTCGCCCACCTGGGATATGGCCTGTGACCTACAGGGCAAAATGTTCACCGAAGCCAACGGCGTTGGCGAACTCGACATACAACTGGTTTTTTTTCGCGGCTACAACGAGTGCAAATCTTCAAAGTGGCTCAACAACCCGATCGACTTGCTCAGATTAATGACATCCGTCACATGTCTCGCCGGACGTACCCAAATTGAAAGAGTGCTAAAACACGCACTGCAGGAAACAAAACAACAACCCGTTGATGCGCTGGTATACGTCGGCGACAGCATGGAAGAATCCATCGACAAGATTGGTGAACTGGCCGGCCAACTGAAGCTCGTGAATCTGCCATTATTCCTGTTTCAGGAAGGCCACGACATTCGCGCATCGGAAGCGTTTCGACAGTTAGCCCAACTCAGCGGCGGCGCGCATTGTTCCTTTGACAATAGCAGCGCGAGCCAGCTTGGGAAGCTGTTGGCAGCCGTGGCCTTGTACGCCGCAGGCGGCAAAAGCGCGATGCAAAACTTCGCACAACACAACGGTCTGCTCGTGCGTGACGTGGTCGCACAATTGGAACGGAATTGATAAACAATTGAAACAAAATTGTGTGAAATAG
>CAYMFQ010000014.1:36153-66803 GCA_964389335.1 uncultured Granulosicoccaceae bacterium | reverse complement strand
TCTATGTCGTCCAGCGATACACTGGCAACCGGCTCCTCGGTAATGCTGTCTTCAACGGGTTCAGCGCTTGCTTCAGTATCAGCAATCTCATCTGACTCTGCACCAAGGTCTTCGAGTGCCGTGTCAAAATCGGAAGCGTTATTGGCAGATTCCAGTTCTTCCGCGGCGCTTTCTACTTGTTCTGCGCTTTGCGGATCATCGTCGTTCGTGGAAGCCGGAGCGACTGCCAGTGATTCGAGTTCATCACCAAAGTCCAGTGAGTCAGAGAAATCCTCTACCGCGTCAGTCGGCTCTGACGATGCTTCCGCCGTTGGTTCCGGCAGATCGCCCAGGTCGTCGAAGGACAGGTCGTTTTCGTCAGCAATGTCGTCGTTACCACCGATATCGGCGGCATCTGGTTCAGACTCGTTGGTATCCGAAACTTCGAAAGCACTGTCGATGTCTTCAAATGCGCTTTCTAAATCGCTATCGTCGTCCTGCAAACTGACATCGAACTCTTCAACGTCACTGACATCGACAGATTCGTTTTCATCCAATGCGCTGTTGGCCGCATCGAGATCAGTAACGCCCGGAATATTGCAAACCAGCCCGAGCGACTCAAGCTTGAGCTTGCCCTCTATTGCAGTGTCGGTATCAACACTCGATTGTGCCGCATATGCCGGCCCCGCACCAGTTGCCGCCGTCAGCAGCGCGTCGAATGCGTCCGCAGGCTGCTTGAATTCTTCAACCAGGCGCTTGCATAGCTCTTCCGCCGATAGCCCCGGCGCCATACCCACGACCATCAGATCCACATTGTCTGACATTTGACCTTGCTCCACTCACCACGTATTGCCAATTGAATGACGTCAATCGGCTTATGCTTATTGTTGTCAACAAGCTAACGGCGTGTGGTCTGCCAAATTTACGGTGCTAATTGAGGAACATTTCTAACAGTGCCAAAGAAATGCCGGTAAGTCGGATACTTAGGAGCGATTGTTAAGACTTTGCTGATAACGATAAAACCACAATAACAGTATCATCGTCACAGAATTGTTGATTTCACCGGCATCGAGCATCGCCATTGCACGCTGCATCGGCACAACGCTGGCGCGGATATCTTCACCTTCGGATTCAAGTCCAAACAATCCACCGGCATCACTCAGATCACAGGGTGCCCAGTACAGCGCAATCGTTTCGGAACTACCACCGGGGCTGGGGTAGTAGGTACTGATGTAGTGCACTTCATTGAGGTGCAGCCCCGCCTCTTCCACTGCTTCGCGCCGAACGACGTCTTCGGCGGTTTCGCCTTCGTCGACAATGCCGGCAATAACCTCGTGCATCCACGGGCCAGCCGGATTATTCATCGCGCCGGCTCTGAATTGTTCAATCAGCAGCGTCGAGTCGGTGCTCGCATCGTAAGGGATCACCGCAGCTGCATGGCCACGCTGCAGCACCTCGCGCTCAATTGTGCGACTCCAGCCACCGGCAAACAGCTCGTGTTGTATTCGGTAGATCAGCAGGTTGAAAAAACCGGCAAAGCCGGTGCGCTCGCCTTCGACTTTCCACTTTAGTGTCACGATGCACCACCGTTTTGAATTAAGCTTTCAACCAGGGCCAGTTGCTCTGGTGTGTCCACTCCCGGGCCTGGCATCTCCGCCGCTGTTGCCACATGGATGCGCTCGCCGTAGTAAAGTGCGCGCAGTTGCTCAAGCTTTTCCAGATTTTCCAGTTCGCACGGCTGCATATCTGCATAGCGCCTTAGAAACCCGGCCCGATACGCGTACAGACCAATATGCCGGAACGCAGGCACCGTCTGTTTCCGAACATTGTCGCGATCACAGGGTATGGGTGAACGGCTGAAATACAGCGCCATACCACGCTGATCGAATACCACCTTAACCACGCTCGGGTCGGAATAGTCCGCGTTATCGTCAACAGGGGCGGCTAGTGTTGCAATGGACGCATCGGGGAAACGCGACAGGTTTTGTGCGACCTGCCTGATGATGGCAACCGGAATCAATGGCTCATCGCCCTGCACGTTGACGATGATGTCATCGTCTGTCCACTGCATCAGCGCAGACACTTCCGCCAGCCTGTCGGTACCGTTGACGTGGTCAGCGCTTGTCATCACGGTGGTGGCGCCGTTTTCCTCGCAGACATCGCGAATGCGCTCATCGTCAGTTGCCACAATGATGCGTTCGGCCCCACTGGCGTGGCACCGTTGAAACACGCGCACTACCATTGGCACACCATCTATCAGCGCCAGTGGCTTACCCGGAAACCGGCTGGAGCTGTATCTGGCCGGTATCACAACAGTAAATTGCTGCGGCTCGGCATCGTTTTTATTCACGGTGTTTTTGTCTCCCGGCCTGCTCTGTTCATTCTTTAAGCAGAGGATGTATTCCATCATGCACTGCATCCACAATGCCACTGTCCAGCTCCGCCACCACTTTCACATACCAGTGATTGGGACGCGCCCATGCCGCACACTTTACGCTGTCTTTTTCGGTCATTAACACAGCGTTGTCATCACCGAATTCAAGATCCTGCGGTTGAAACTGATGATGATCAGCAAACGCATGTTCCGTGATGTCGAGCCCGGCTGAACGCAATTGCTGGAAGAACTTGTCGGGTCGACCGATCGCAGCCACCGCATGTACGTTATCAGCCGAAAAATCCGCCAGCGAACCGATACGGTCGGGGTTGCTCAGATTAACCACGGCTTCCACTCGCAGCTGATATGCACCCTGCATCGGAGCACCGCGGTAGCGCGACAGTTTCTTAAAAATAGAAGTGCTGTCCGGTGCTGCGAATACTCCGGAACCTGTGCTCAGGCGTTCGGGCAAGCCGCCACTGTAGACAACCGCATCAACCTTCTTTAAACGGCTGACCGGTTCACGCAAAGGACCCGCTGGCAGGCACCAGCCGTTACCGACACCCGCTTGTGAATCGATAACACATAACTCGAACTGCCGAGCGAGCGCGTAGTGCTGCAAACCATCGTCACACACAATAACGTTGCAATCGTGTTGGCTGGTCAGCAATGACACCGCTGCTGCACGCCGGGCACAGACCGCTACCGGTACACCGGTACGCTTTGACATCATCAGCGCTTCATCACCAGCCTGCTCTGCGGTTGTATTCGCCGTTACCAACATTGCCGACTGTGAGGCCTCACCACCATAGCCACGACTGACGATACCCGGACGCCAGCCACGCCGCTGCAGTTGCTCGACCAGCGACATGACCAGTGGAGTTTTACCGGCACCACCGACGGTTAGATTGCCCACCACAACCACCGGCACGGGTGCAGTAAATTGACTAAATAAACCCAGGTTGTAACCCTGCCTGCGCAACGCAGCCAATAAACGGAACAACAACGAGAGCGGATACAGCAGCAGTGCTGTGCCGTTGCGGGTTTGCCAGTAACGAGGGGCCTGCCGATTCACTACATAGCCAGCGGCTTGTTGTTATCGGCAGCCACACGGGTGGTAATCGCATCACCATTACCACTGTGCAAAAAGGCGTAGTAGCCATTCTTTGCCAGCAACTCTGCGTGGGTACCGGTTTCGACAATACTGCCCTCATCCATAACATGAATACGATCAGCGTTCTCTATAGTGCTAAGGCGATGAGCAATAACCAGTGTGGTACGGTTCTGCATCAGTTCGGTCAGACCCTGTTGCACCGCACGCTCCGATTCAGTATCGAGTGCCGAGGTGGCTTCGTCGAGAATTAACACGGGTGAATCTTTCAAAATAGCCCGCGCGATTGCAAGACGCTGTCGTTGTCCACCGGAAAGCATAACGCCGTTTTCTCCGACGACCGTGTCATAACCCTCTGCCAGCGCTTCGATAAACTCGTGCGCATGTGCCTTGCGACACGCCTCGGCCACCTGTTCCCGAGACATACCGTGCATTTGGCCGTAGGCGATGTTTGCCATCACACTGTCGTTAAACAATACGACATCCTGCCCCACATACGATATGTGCTCACGCAAACTTTGTAAGGTGAACTCGCGAATGTCGCATCCGTTAATCACAATGCTGCCATCGCTAATATCGTAAAGCCGTGGCAGCAGATTGGCGATAGTTGATTTACCACTACCGGAGCCACCTACCAGAGCTACTGTTTCACCCGAACTGACACTAAAGCTAACCCCTTTCAACACTGGTAAATCATTGCGATAAGAAAAATTGACCTGCCTGAACTCAAAGCCGATTGACTTGCTTTGCAGTGTTTTTGTGCCAGTATCAGCCTCGGAATCGGCATCGAGTATTTCAAATACACTTTCACCCGCGGCGATTCCTGCCTGAATTTTTGCATTCACCATAGTCAGTTGTTTCAGCGGTGCGAACAGCATCATCATTGCCGTAATAAACGACATAAAAACACCAACCGATATCTGACCGACCAGCGCACCCGAAGACGCGAGATAAACTATAAGCGCCAGTGCGATAGCAATCATAAACTGTATAAATGGCGAGCTTACCGCAGCGGTAATTGTATGCTTGAGGTTCTGGCTGCGATTGCGCTGGTTAACCGCTTCAAACTGAGTCTGTTCGTAATTCTGACCGCCAAACACTTTTACCAGTCTTTGCCCCTCTACCGCTTCCTCGATAACACTGGCCACATCGCCCATGGATTCCTGAATGCCGCGGCTGATGCGACGGAAACGCCCACTGACGAGATAGATTATGGTCGCCACCAGCGGCCCGAGTAACAAAAAACCCAGTGACAGTTTCCAGCTGTGATAAACCATCAGGCACAACAAACCAACAATAGTTAAGGTGTCGCGAACCAGAATCGTCAGGCATTCAGCGGCAACCGTTGCAATATTGCGAACGTTAAACGTGACGCGCGAGATTAGATCGCCGGTTGATGTGGTATCAAAGCTCGACGTAGGCATTTCCAGATACTTGTCGAACAACTGACGCCTGATACGCGTGACGACTGACCAGCCAATCGACGCCATGAGATAAGTTGAAACAAACCCGGCAACACCACGACACAAAAACACGAACACAATCATGACCGGTACAAACATGATGGAGTTAGAATCGCGCTCGACAAAGCTGCCGTCGAGCATTGGCTGCATCAGTGCTGCAAACCCGGTACTGGACGCGGCGTATACCACCATCGCAACTACCGCCAGCGCCAGTTGCCGATAGTGAGGCTTGACGTAACTGACCAGTCGACGATAAACAGTGAATGAGTCGGCGCGAGCCGAAGCGGACTTGCTCAAATTTATTCCAGCCAGCCGGCGGTGGGTGTTGCAACCGACCCGGTGATTCGTGCGCGTAGTGTGTGGTAGTACTCCATGCTCAGAAGCAGCCGCGTGCTTTGTATGGAGCCTTCAGCTGAGCCGCATTTAGTGCGAGCCTGATACCACCAAACAGGGCCGGGCTGTTACTGACTGCGGGCAGCGGCGAGAGAAAATTTTACCATACCCAGCTGACCTGCGGCATCCATTGCCGTAATGACAGATTGATGAGGTGCCAGCGCGTCTGCTCTGATTACTAGCGGGGTATCCTTTTTGCCACGCGCCAGACGGTTAATAGCGTTGCGCACTGTGACAATACGGTTGTCGCCCAATTCGCGTCCGTTGATAAAGTACTGGCCGCGTGAGTTAATCACCACCTCAATACTGCTGGTCGCCTCGATGGAGTTTTGCTCAGACGCCTGTGGCAGCTGAATCTTTAGCTGAGTCTCTTTTTGAAACGTGGTTGAAACCATGAAGAAGATCAACAGTAAAAACACCACATCAATCAGTGGCGTCATGTTGAGATCGATCTCTTCAATGGCAGGGGCGCTGAATCTCACCGTGCACCACCTTCACCACCGGCCGGCCTGATAGCGTCGATCAGTTTCATCGACTCGCGTTCCATGCCAACGATGAGCCCCTCTACCCGCCCCTTAAAGTAGCGATACATCATTAACGCCGGTATTGCGACGGCAAGTCCGGCGGCGGTAGTGATAAGCGCCTGTGATATACCCCCAGCCAGTTCAGTCGGGTTGCCGACACCGGCACTGGTGATTCGGGTAAACACCTGAATCATACCGATAACGGTTCCGAGCAAGCCAAGCAGTGGTGTCACGGTTGCAATCGTACCGAGCGCGTTTAGAAATCGTTGCAGTTCATGCGCAACATGCGAACCCACTTCCTCAACCGCATTTTTGATGGACTCACGCGACTGATCCCGATGCACAATACCAACTGCCAGCACTCGACCCAGTGGGGAGTGCTGCTTTAACTCGACCAGAGAATGATCAGAGATGCGATCGTGTGCCAGTAGGCGTCGCGCCTGGTTTACCAGCGCACCCGGCACGACCCGGCTCTCGCGCAGGCTCCACAGGCGTTCGGCGATAATCGCCATCGCAGCCACAGAACAAATCAGAATCGGCAGCATAAGCCAGCCGCCGGCAGTTACAATTTCAAGCACAGGTCGATCACCCCGGGTGTGAATGTTGCGCCCGTTCCGACAGGCAATCCGACGCCGGGCCCACAGGCCACAGTCGCCGTTGTATCTTTGTTTACATCCCTGCTTTGAGTGTAGCAGTCATATCAGAAACATCATCTGGCACACGCCGCCAGATCCTGGGGTTGTCGGCCCGATATCGACCCACGCGAATGTCGCCGGCGCCAACCGCAAAAGTGGTTGCGCCGCCGTTGGCGGTACTCAACTGTACGGCGTCAATAACCGCGTATCGACTGACGACCTCGGCTTTGGGAAAGCCGAAACGATTGTTGTATCCAACGGTGTAGACGACATAATCGGGTTGCAACGCATCGACAAAAACAGCACTCGAAGATGAACTGCTGCCGTGGTGCGGCGCCAGCAGAATATCCACCGGCTCAAGGGTCGGTGCCAGCCGCGCTTCTACCTCGCGCTCGATATCACCAGCCAGTAACGTGACCTGACCGCTGGCTGCAGTCACTCGCAACACACACGATAAGTTGTTGTCGTTGCCGTTATAACCCGGCAATGGATGCAGAAACTCGAAGTGCACACCATCCCATCGCCAGCTTTGACCGGCGTGGCATTGCTCCGTTGCCATTGATGAATTGAGTGGCTGCAGATTGACCGGCAACGGCTGCGAGTGCCACAACTGCCGCACCTGCAGTTGTGCGGTGATTTCATCCACCCCGCCACTGTGGTCGTTGTCACTGTGCGATACCACCACTGCATCCAGTGTATTTATACGCAACGATTGCAGGTACGGAATGATGACCGCATCAGCTGCACTGAAGGTACTGGAAAACTGCGCACCGGTATCGTAAAGCAGCACTCGATTAGCGGTGCGCACAGCGACAGCCGTACCCTGACCAACATCCAGAAACGTAACCTTATAGTGACCGCTTTGAATGCGTTGTGGCGGTAAAAACAGCAGCGGTAATACCAGCGGCAGCACCAGCCACCGAATTCGCACCATTGCCGGTGTTAGAGCCAGCAGTGCTGCCGCAGATACCAGTAATAACACCAGCATTGGTACAGTTCCGGTGCGAACGATGGCCAGAGGCAGATCAGCCAATAGCTGTAGCACCCACGACAAACCTGTTAGCAGGTAGTCAACCGGTATCAACAATGCTGCCGCCGCATCAACACTGATCAGCGACAGTAATGTACACAGGAAAACAATGGGAGTAATGATCAGCCCGACCAGCGGCACACTGAAAAAGTTAGCCACCGGTGCAATGAGTGAAGCCTGCTGAAACAACAGCACTGTTGCCGGATACAAACCGATGGTAATCATCAGATGGCCGCGCAATACGGTAGCAGCTTTTTGTCGCCAGTCGTCTCGCGGAACCGACGAATAGATAAGGTACAACACCGCAACCGCACAGAACGACATCCAGAAGCCCGCCGACAATACTGACAGTGGATTCCACAACGACACAACCAGCAGCGCGATCGACAGTGCCGACAAGCGCCGATGATGGCGCTTCTGCAGGACGAAAAAAGCCAGCACAATAAACATGATCAGCGCGCGCTGTGTCGGTACCGCAAACCCCGCCATGGCCGCATAAATCATTGCTACCAGTGCTGCCGTACAAACCACAATTTTTTCGCGCTGAACACTTTGCAGCAACTTGCTGTAGCGCCACATAAGCCGGATCAGTAATCCTGCAGCTGTGGCAACCAGTGTGATGTGCAGGCCGGATATCGCCAGTAGATGGTTGGTGCCGGTATCGATAAAGCGCTGCCACTGCTCACGCTCGATTTCGCCTCGTTCACCCACGGCCAGCGCCAGAATCAGGCCCTGATGCAGACGCTGCTCAGACGCCATGCGGATGCGGCTGATTACGCCGTCTCTGAGTGATCCCCCACGACGATCAGCGTTTGACTCATACAGTTCCAGTGCGTTGTCGGCATCTTTCACATAACCCGTCGCCACAATGCGCTGCTGAAACAACCATTTTTCATAGTCAAACCCGCCCGGGTTCATAAACCCCGCCGGTCGTTTGAGCTTAACCTGCAACACCAGACGATCTCCTTCGCGCAGATCTGGTGCATCGGTGCCGTACCAGCTCAACCGCAGCAGTGCGCCAGACACCGCTGTCGGGTTTTCTATTGCGTTGGTACTGGAAATTCGAAACAGGAATCGCAGCCGGCGGCCGTTGCGATCAGCAGAACCGGCAACATTGCCGGTTACCTGCACATCATTTTCAAACAACGCCTCGGGCAGGCGCTGTTGCAGCAACTGATGGGTAACAAGCCAGCCATAGCCGAACCCAAGCGACAGGCACAGCAGCGGCACTGACAGCGCGGACAAAGCGCGCTGCAGATAAACGCTCCGCCGCAGCCAGAACAAGCAAAACCAGAAAGTAACTAAAACGGCAAAGAAGGGAACGGGTGCTGGTAAAGACGGCAACCGATACAACAGAGAGAGACCGGCGACAAACGCCAGAATATTGAATACCACCGAACTGCCAACTCACTACGACCAACTGGCAGCAGATTACCACCACACTCAGTACATAGAAACCCGTTACCCGAAGCGCTACTCGCGATGCAACTGACCGCCACTCAGCCTATAGATTGACTGCATGCGTGCAGCCAGGCGGGTATCGTGGGTGACGATCATAAATGCCGTGCCGAGTTCCTGATTCAGCTCAAGCATCAACTCGTACACCGTACCGGCAGTCGCTTCATCAAGGTTGCCGGTTGGCTCATCAGCCAGCACCAGCATCGGATTGTTGATTAGTGCTCTGGCAATTGCGGCGCGCTGCCGCTCGCCACCAGACATTTCGGCGGGCTTATGCGTCAGTCGTTCGCCGAGGCCCACTCGGGTTAACAACTCAGCCGCTGCCTCTTTCGCACTGGCGGGATCACGCCGGCCGATCAGCAAAGGCATAGCTACGTTCTCGACTGCCGAAAACTCAGGCAAAAGATGATGAAACTGATACACAAAACCGAGCCGCTCATTGCGCAGCTTGCCACGCGCTGAGGCGCCAAGTGCGAAGATATCCCGCCCGCCAAGCTCGACACTACCACTGGTAGGGTTATCGAGCCCGGCCAGCAAATGCAGCAGCGTACTCTTGCCGCAGCCGGACGCGCCAATGATCGCCACCTGCTCACCGCGCGCGACACTCAGGTTAAGGTTGTGCAGTACCTCGACACGCTGATGCCCCTGGCCATACACCTTTTCAATGTTCTGCGCCTGCAATGCCAGCGGTGATGCCGCATCGGTGTTACTCATACGCCAGTGCCTCTGCCGGTTCAGTGCGTGCTGCACGCCAGGCTGGATACAGCGTTGCCAGCAGTGTCAGCACCAGCGACAACAGCGCTACGCGCCACACGTCGGTATAGTCGAGCTCTGATGGCAGCACGCTGATATAGTAAACACTGGGATCGATGAACTGGGTCTGGAACAGCCGTTCAATGGCAGGCACCAGTGTCTCCACATTAAGCGCCAGCAATACACCACCGATCACACCGAGCACCGTGCCGATGATACCGATCAGTGCCCCCTGAATCAGAAACACCAGCATGATGGACCCGGGCGAGGCCCCCATCGTGCGAAGTATGGCGATGGCGGATTGCTTATCGGTGACCACCATCACCAGCGTACTGACAATATTAAAAGCCGCCACCGCAACAATCAGCGCCAGAATCACAAACATCACGGTTTTTTCGGTCTTTACTGCGCGGAAGAAGTTGGCATGGCGTTGTGTCCAGTCACTGACCCAGTAGTCCTCGCCGACCTTTTCGGCCAAATCGTAAGCAACTTTTCTGGCCGCGAACATATCTTCCAGTTGCAGCCGCACACCGGTATAGCCTTTATTCAGTCGCAACAGAACCGACGCGTCATCCGCATGCATCAGCGCGAAGTTACGATCGTACTCAAACATGCCAATCTCGAAGATGCCGATAACGTTAAAGCGCTTCATACGCGGCAACACGCCGACTGGAGTCACACTCGCTTCCGGTGTAATCACCGTGATTTTATCGCCGACTATTGCGCCCAGATACTGCGCCAGTGAACTGCCGAGAATAATGTCGAAGGAACCGGGTTGCAGATCAGGCAATGTGCCGGCAACCATCTTGTCGCCAATGTCGGATACCAGTGGCTCTTTGTCCGGCAACACACCGCGCACAACAATGCCGGTTACCTGCTTGCCCTTAACCACCATCACCTGCCCTTCAACATAGGGGGCCGCCCCTTCTACCTCGGGGTGCTCGGTGGCGGCATCCGCCAGTTTCTGCCACTCGAGCATTGGTTCTTCGTACAGGGTAATGGTTGCGTGTGAGGCCGCCCCGAGGATGCGTTCACGCAACTCTTTTTCAAAGCCGTTCATCACTGCCATCACGGTGATCAGCGCCGTCGCCCCGAGCGCAATGCCGAGAATGGAAATTAGCGAGATGAAAGAGATAAAATGATTGCGACGTTTTGCACGGGTATAGCGGAGCCCGACAAATAATTCGTATGGTTGCAGCATGCGTGGTGGTTGTGCGTTTTCTGGCTAGGCGGACTTGCGGCACAAATCCACTGAGACGACCTGCGCTCTACCCGCCGCGCCCTGAATCAGGCGGTCACTGGGCGTGCGAAACAACTGCCGGTCTGTCATGGTTGTGGGCTCAATAGTTAAGGTGTGGTGCTGCAATGCTCTTGCTACAGCGCTACGCGCATCCAAACGCGAAGAATCGTAACACACGATATGCCACAACCGGGGTACAGCGCATTACCGGTTAATCAGCACAAACGTGGGCAGGCAGACGGCTCACCAGGATATGTATATGAAGCTACTGGTTTTTCAACACATCGATTGTGAGCACCCCGGGCAGTTGCGTGAGTATTTACGCCGCGACGGCATCGACTGGCACGCCGTGGAACTCGACGAAGGCGAGCCAATCCCCGCGCTCGATAATTTTGACGCGCTGTGGGTAATGGGCGGCCCTATGGATGTGTGGGACACCGAAGAGCACCCCTGGCTGATTGCCGAAAAAGAAGCCATTCGTCAGTGGGTCACCGAACTCAAACGCCCCTACCTCGGCCTGTGCCTCGGCCACCAGTTACTGGCTGACGCACTCGGTGGTCGCTGTGATCGACTATCGCCGCCGGAAATTGGCGTGCTCGATGTTCACCTGACCGAAGCCGGTATTGCCGACCCTATCTTTGCCGACATGCCACCCACACAACAAGCGTTGCAATGGCACTCTGTGCAGGTCACTCAGTGCCCACCCAACACAACCATACTGGCTGAATCGGATGTCTGCGCCAATCAGGCGATGCGCGTCGGAGACAATGCGTGGTCAATGCAGTACCACGTGGAAGTCGAGCCGGATACCGTCAGTACCTGGTCGCAGGTGCCGGCATACCGCCAGGCGCTCATCAATACGCTCGGTGAAGAGGCACTGCCGAAGATGCTGTCGGCCGCCAGCGATCAGCTGCCCGGTTTTATGAAAAACTCGGAAATTCTGTACAACAACTTTATGCGTGCGACGTCCTGAATCAATGGATGAATCGACTGCGCAAACCGTAGTAATAGGCGCCGGCGTTGTTGGCCTTGCCTGCGCCGCAGCACTTGCCCGCACTGGCCGCGAGGTGTTTGTACTGGAACAGGACAAGGCGATTGGCCAGGGCGTCAGCTCGCGCAATTCCGAAGTCATACACGCAGGTATCTACTACACACCCGGGTCTTTAAAAGCTGAGCTCTGTGTCAGAGGCCGTGATCTGTTGTACGAATACGCACGCGAGCGACACATCGACGCCACCCCAATTGGCAAACTGATTGTGGCAACGAGCGAACAGGAAGACACCAAACTCGATGCACTGGCCGAACGCGCCGCTAAAAACGGGGTCACCGACCTTAAGAAGATCGACGGCGCCAGCGCTTGCGCCATGCAACCCGGCCTGCACTGCACCTCCGCACTGCATTCACCGTCCACCGGCATAATCGACAGCCACACGCTAATGGTCAGTCTCGTCGCGGATATTGAACAGCACGGTGGTGCCGTGGTCTGCCAGTCTGACGTGGACAACCTGCACGTTGCTGACAATGGCCAGCTGTGTGTCGATGTGAAAGACAGCACCCTGGAGTCAAGCAGCAATGCCATGAGACTGCGCTGCAATGAAGTCATCAACAGCGCCGGGCTGAACGCCGTATCGGTGGCTGCCTCCATAACCGGGCTGCCAAAACGAAGCATCCCGCGACCTCGCTTCGCCAAGGGCAACTACTTTCGACTGCAGGGCAATGCGCCATTCACGATGTTGATTTATCCGGCCCCGGTGGATGGTGGATTGGGTGTGCACCTGACCCTCGACCATGCGACACAGGCGCGCTTTGGACCCGATGTGCAGTGGCTCGACACCACCGATACCCATTTTGACTACGCCGTTGACCCTGCCAGAGCCGACAGCTTCTACGGCGCGATACGACGCTACTGGCCGGCGCTGCCGGACAACGCACTGGTACCTGACTACGCAGGCGTGCGACCAAAGGCTGTGTACAATACTGACGACGAAGTTGATTTTCAGATTTCGACCCCGGCCGACCACGGTGTCACAGGCCTGGTGAACCTCTACGGGATAGAATCCCCGGGGCTCACATCATCGCTTGCGATCGCCGAGCGGGTCGTGCAAATACTCGACAGATAGCTGCGGAACCAACATGCCTATCCCATTTACTTCCCTGGTGGCAGAGCTGCCGGCGACAACCCCGTTTGTCGGGCCCGAGACCATCGAGCGCCAGCGCGGCAAAACGTTCCGCGCCAGAATCGGCGCCAACGAGAGCGCTTTTGGCATCTCGCCAGCGGCAATCGCCGCAATGCGCGAGGCTGTGCCGAACAGCTGGTATGCCGACCCTGAGAACTTCGAGTTGCGCACTGCACTGGCAGCAAAGCACAACGTAGATATCGATGAGATCTGTGTCGACGCAGGCATCGATACACTGCTGGGGCTAACCGTGCGCATGCTGCTGGAGCCTGGTCGCCAGGCCGTCACCTCGCACGGTGCCTACCCGACCTTCAACTATCATGTCGCGGGCTTTGGTGCCGAGTTGGTAACCGTGCCGTACAAGGGTTTTCATGAAGACCCGGAAGCGCTGCTTGCGAAAACCCGTGAGACTGGCGCGCCGCTGGTTTATCTGTCCAACCCCGACAACCCGATGGGCACCTGGCACAGCGCAGACACGGTTCAGGCGATGATCGATGCACTGCCCGACAACACGGTTCTGGCACTCGATGAGGCCTACATAGAATTTGCGGTCGACGACATCGCACCCGCCATTGATACCAGTAAACCTGACGTTATTCGTTTTCGCACTTTCTCCAAAGCCTACGGCATGGCCGGCCAGCGTATCGCCTACGCCATTGCCCATCGCGACATCATTCAGGGCTTCAACAAGATCCGCAATCACTTTGGTATTAACCGAATCGCACAGATTGGCGCCCTGGCATCCGTGCAGGACAATGGCTTTCTGGAATCAGTCAGGCAAGCTGCCGAAGCGGGTCGTCAGCGTGTGATGAATTTTGCCGCAGAACTGGACTTGTACGCCGAACCTTCCTTCACCAACTTTGTGGCGGTCGACCTTGGCAGTACCGAGCGGGCGCAGGCGATGATCGCGGGTCTGGCCGAACTGGATGTGTTTATGCGCATGCCCGGAGTTGCTCCGCTTAACCGCTGTGTGCGAGTGGGGCTCGGCAGCAACGCCGAATTTGACGTGTTTGCCGATGCCTTCCGCCAGGTGCTGAAAAAGTTACCGGCATAAAAAACGGCGGGCCCGATAATCGGACCCGCCGTCAACTGTTCAACCGCTTATAAGTGTTATGGTCGGCGCAGAATAAAATCAACTCGCCGGTTCTGTTCGCGGCCCTGAGCGGTGTCATTGCTCGCCAGTGGCTTGGTATCGCTAAGCCCCCTGGCTGACAGTTTCGCCGCATCAACACCGGACCTCGCGTTCAGAAAACGCACCGCGGCTGACGCTCTGGCCGTTGACAGTTCCCAGTTGGTCGGATACCGCTTGCGTAGTTCCGCACCGATACCCTGCGAATCAGTATGCCCTTCGACATCGATCCGCCAATCCGGATATTCGGCAACCACAGCACCCACATCTGTCATCAGCTTGTTGCCAGTCGGGCTGAGTGTGGCGCTGCCCACCTGATAGAGCTGACCGGAACCCAGCGTAATTGCCACGGCGCGATCATTGTCGATGGTCTCCACAGTGGCTGCGGTAGTGTCGATGCCGACTGCCTGCAGCTTTTGCTCGATTTCAGCACGAACCTGCATAGTGCTGTCCCGCTCGCGCTGTAACTGCGCCGCGGCGTCATCAATCTGCTGCTGCAGAGAGTCGCGCTGACCGCTCAACGAATCAAGCTGCTCGGTCGAGGCTGCCAACTGATCCTGCAGCTGTGCGATATCACTCAGAGCTTCATCGCGCTCGCCGGTCAGGGCGGAGGCAACGCCGTTCAGATCAGCGACAGACCCGTTCAACTGGCTCACGGTGTTTTGCTCTGCGGCAAGTGCACCTTCGAGTTTATTCAACTGCTCGGTCAGAGAGGCGACTGAATCAGTAGCACCATCGCGTTCGCCGGTCAGCGTCGCGTTAGATGCTTCGAGTGCCTCCACTTTTTCAAGCAGCTCACTGACTGTGCCTCTCTCCTGTTGCAGCGCTGCCTGCAGCGCATCGAGGTTGCTCAGCAGCTCTTCATTTTGTGTGCTGGTGTTGTCGCGCTCATCGGTCAGCGTGGCGTTATTTTCCTGCAGCGCCGCAATGGTCGCGGTTAGCTCTTCAACATTGCCCTGCTCTGTCTGCAGTGAACCCTGAATGGTCTCAAGCTCTTTGCTAAGCACAGACATGTTGCCGTTCGCACCGTCGAGTTCTGAGGTCAGCGATGACTTCTGCTCTTCAAGCGAGGCAACCGTTGACTGTAAGTCAGCAACCGATGCCTGCTCTGCCTGCAACGCCTGTTTGCTGGCTTCGATCTGGGCATTGAGACTGGCAACCTCTTCCATAGCCTGATCGCGTTCGCTCGTCAGTGCATCTCTGGCTTCAGTCAGTGAGGCTACCTGGGTTTCCAGCTCGCCGACGGTTGTCTCTTCGCTTTGCAGCGACGTTTGCAACTCACCGGTTTGTTGCTGCAGTCCGTCAATGCTGGCACGGGCGTCAGCCATCTCGGCATTGAGACCTTCGAGTTCGGCACTAACCTGCTCAACCTGAGCGCGTGCTTCATCGCGCTGAGTGGTCAATGTATCTATCTCGGCGGTCAGCTCGGTTTTGGTTTCATCGAGACTTACCTGTGCAGCATCGCGCTCAGCCTGCATAGCCGTCATTGCAGCGTCGTGCTCTTGCTGTGCGCGCTCAAGATCAGCGTTCAGGCTGATAGTCGTTTGCTTCAGATCAGCCACTTCTCCGCGCAGTTGTGTGGCCTGATTGGAAGCCTCGTCACGCGCACCGGTCACCAGGCTCAGCTTGTCCTGCAGTCCACTCATGGACGAGCTCAGCAATCCAAGTTGATCGCGGGACTCGGCATCAGATGTTCGGGCACTTTCGAGATTGCCGTTCAGGGTCTCTATCTGACCTTTTAGGTCAACGGTTTCTGCAACCACAACTTCCTTTTCGTCCATCAGTTCTTTCACACGCGCTGATAGGGCGTCGCGACGGTTAAGCAGTTCATCGCGCTCCGTAGTCAGAGAACCGATCTCCGCATTGGCATTGTCGAGATTGGTGTTAGCAGTCGCCAGTGCCTCTTCGCGCTGAGACAGTATGGATTCGGCGTCAGCCACCTTACCCTGTGTGGACTCAAGCTCGGTGTTCAGATCGGCGATACGCTGTTCCAGAGCGGCGGCTTCTTCACGCGCTTTGGCGTTAGCATCTTCCAGCGCTGCAACATCACTTTGCCTGGCTGCCTGCTCTTCCGCCAGCGCGTTGTTGGTATCTGCTACCGTCTGTTCCAGCTGAGCGCTGGCAGTCTGCTGGCTTTCGATTTGAGCATTCAGATCATCGATGGTCGGCTGTACCGCATCAAGCTGGCTTTGCAGCTCCGTGTTGGCCGCCTGAAACTCGATATTGCGCTGGTGCGTGTCATCACGATTGGCAGTAATCTCTTCGATCTCTGCCCTTAGCTCGTTGATGCGCGCCATCTCTTCCTGGTTGGTTTCCAACGTGGCAAGTGCGGTGTCGAGCTCACCCTGCAGACGTACAACTTCCTGCTGCGCAGCGTCGCGCTCGGCACTGACTGAATCAAGCTGAGCCTGTAACGATTCGGCCGTGGCCAACGATGTGTCACGCTCCGCGGTTGCACTGGCCAGCAGGCCCTGCAACTCGCTGGTTTCAGTGGGTACCGCTCGAACCTCTTCCAGCTCTGCAGTTACAGTGTCAACTTCACCCTGCAATCTGACTACATTGGCGTTTGCCGTTTCCAGCTCGGCGCTGAGGCCGTCTGCCTTTTCAGTCAGCGCAAGCGTTTCCGCTTTTGCCGCATCGACATCGGTTTGCAGTGTATTGATTTGTGTTGTTGAAGCCTCCGCCTGCTCGCGCGCGCCCTGCAGTTCTGATTGCAGGTTATCGCGATCTGCTGCGACGATTCGACTTTCCTTGGCATTGCTGCAGTACTTAAGCGTCAGTAGCAGCAGTGCACCAAGCAGTAAAAACGGAATAAGAAACTTTGCAAACCAGGAGGTCTCGGACTCGCGCGATGCAGTGGCAGCAGTGCCACCGGCATAAGCCGCCTGAGTAGACGCGGGTTGTGCAGCCGCAGTTTGTGTGGTGCCGGTCTTCGCAGCACTGCTCTGTGTAGAACCGCTGGCTGTTGAACCACTCTGTACAGCGGCGACCTTGTTGCCGGTCGACTTTGCGGCGGTACCAGCGGACCGACTGGCCAGCAAGCCGGACAATCCTGCTGCACTGTTGGCGACAGCACCACTGCTGATTTGCTTTTTCAGAACGCCAAGCACACCGGGCGACACATAGCCGAGCACATCTTCGGCTTCTTTATTCGACAGACCGGAGGTTGCACGCAGCTTTTCCGCCATACGATTCTTACCGGCACTACCGACGATGTCGGTCAGTTTATTGTTGCCGGCGACCAGCGTGGCCTGTCGGTCACGGCCACGCAAATTAATATTCGGATCATCTGCGACGCGCTCGTCGCTGTTTTTAACCGCTTCGTACAGGCGCTCTCTGACACCGGAATCGTCTGCGTGCTCTGCAAAGTGATCAAGCACGATGTCGACGGACTTATCTGTTAACGGTCTAACCTCGTCTACCCCGCGCCCCAGTATTTCACTGAGACCACGGCTGGCGGCACTGGCAAAATTCCCGCTCAGTAATTCATCAAATTTCACATTCATAACTCAAGTTCAACGATTAACTCGCTGGCACCTCCATTTTCAAGTATCCGCAGTACTGTACTCACTTGGGAAGAAACCCGCGCTGTGTTCAGGTAAAGAGATGTAAATTTAATCGCCGGGCTTCGCAAAAGCGCAACGACTTATCGAATCCGCCGGCCTGTTGACCGGCAATGCAACAGGATCAGCTAATTGTCAGCTTGCCTGCAGGATAAGGTCGGCGCCCTTTTCGCCAATCATGATGCTGGCGGCGCAGGTGTTGGAGGAGGTTACGGTTGGCATCACAGACGCATCGACTACACGTAAGCTTTGCATGCCATGCACTTTAAGTGCGGGGTCAACCACTGCCATTGGATTAGTGCCAGGCCCCATGGTGCAGGATCCAACCAGATGGTATCCGGTGTTACCAGTCTGGCGTGCATAGTCGAGCAACTCGTCATAACTGTCGAGCGCACTACCCGGCACTTCTTCATTTTCAAACCACGGTGCAAACTGTGGGCTTTGCAAAAAGCCGCGCGCCATGCGGATGCCGCGCACCGCCACTTCACAATCGTAATCATCCACCAGATAGTTGGGCTGAACTTCCGGTGTGTCGCCGGGGTTGGCAGACAAGATGCGGGTGTAGCCGCGGCTGCGCGGACGCTGCTGTGTGAAGCCGCAGGTTACTGCGGGAAAGCGATCAAGTTCGTAGACTTTTCCCGGGCGATAGCTGCCATGGCTGAATACAAACTGCAGATCGGGCTCGCTGGCATCGCCGCTGGAATTTAAAAACGCATAGGCAATAGAAGGAGTCCACGAAAGGATACTGGGCTTGTTCGTTGCCCAGCGATAAATCTCGCGCAGCAGCCTGGCTCCGCGCGCCTGTTGATTCAGCGTGACATTGCCACTCGACAGTCGTGCTGCCAGCCGTACAAAGTAGTGGTCCTGCAAATTTTGACCAACCCCGGGCAAGTGGTGCACAACATCAACACCAATCTGTTTTAGCCACTGCTCATCACCAATGCCACTGCACTGCAACAGACGGCTGCTGTTAATGGTACCGGCACACAGGATCACCTCTCGCGTGGCGCTGATGACTTCAGCTTCGCGGCCGTTGCGCTCCACTTCGACACCGGTAACGCGTGTCCCTTCGGTCAGCAGTCTGGTTACCGGCGTGTTTACACGCAGATCGACTTTACCCTGTCGTATGGCTGGCTGTAGAAATTCACGCGCTGTGGTCTGACGTCGGCCCTTACTAATAAAACGCTGGTAATAACCGGTACCACGCTGCGATTCAGCGTTGTAGTCGTTGTGCTTTGGTGCGCCAGTCGACTCAGCAACGGCGTCGATGAACGCATCGCACAGCGGATGTGACTGATCGGGGTCACTGATAGATAAAGGACCGAGACTGCCGCGGTACTGCGAGTCAGTTGCCAGTCGAGTTTCAGATTTTCTAAAAAACGGCAGCACTTCCTGATAACTCCAGCCTGGGTTACCAAGTGATGCCCAGTGATCAAAGTCACCTGCCTGCCCGCGGTTGTAAATCATGCCGTTGATAGAGGTGGATCCACCAACCAGTTTTCCCTGTGGCAAATACACGCTGCGCCCGCCGGTGTTTTCACCGGCAACGCTGCCAAATTGCCACATGATCTTTGGATTGTTGAGGTTCTTAACAAAGCCCGCCGGAATCGTAACAAATGGCCTGCGGTCGTCGCCGCCCGCCTCGATCACACACACGCGGTGTCTGCCCGACTCAGCCAGGCGAGCCGCAACCACGGAGCCGGCAGCGCCGCTGCCGATAACCACATAGTCGTACTGATCTGCCATCACCGCGCTCCGGAGTTAGTAACGCAAAGCATACCACCCGAACACTCAGACAAAACGATTAACGATATTCTCGAGCAACTCCTGTCGACCGGACACCGGCGCGGGATTGATATTATCTTTTTCGACCGTTGCGGCGAGGCTGTCGAGTGTGGCGCCACCGCTGAGGATGTCAGAACCGGCGCCGGCATCCCAGCCCGCATAGCGCTTCTGTACGAACTGATCGAGCTCGCCGTCGTCCATCATGGCGGCTGCTGCTTTTAGTCCTCTGGCGCAACAGTCCATACCACCAATGTGTGCAATTAGTAAATCGTCCGGCGCAATCGACTGACGACGCAGCTTGGCGTCGAAGTTAGTTCCGCCAGTGGTGAAACCGCCAGCGCGCAAAATCTGATAATAGGCCAGTGCCATTTCCGGCACATTGTTGGGAAACTGATCAGTGTCCCAGCCGGACTGATAGTCATTGCGGTTCATGTCAATGGAGCCGAATATGCCCAGTGCATTTGCCAGCGCCAGTTCGTGCTCGAAAGTATGGCCCGCCAGAATGGCATGGCCCTGTTCGATGTTCATACGAACTTCGTTCTCCAAACCATAGCGCTTGAGGAAACCATAAACGGTGGCAACGTCATAGTCGTACTGGTGCTTGGTTGGTTCCTGTGGTTTGGGCTCAACCAGTATCGTGCCCTTAAAGCCAATCTTGTGTTTGTACTCGACCACCATCGATAAAAAACGACCGAGCTGATCAAGCTCGCGCTCAAGGCTGGTGTTTAGCAGTGTTTCATACCCTTCTCGTCCACCCCACAATACATAGTTCTCACCACCGAGACGATGAGTGGCATCAATGCAGGACTTTACTGTAGCTGCGGCAAACGCAAACACATCCGGATCGGGGTTGGTGGCAGCACCGGCCATGTAACGGCGATGGGAAAATAAATTTGCCGTACCCCACAACAACCGTACTCCGGTATCGGACATCTTTTGTTCAAAGTAGTCGACGATTTCATTTAAGTTGCGGGTATTTTCTGCAAACGACTGCCCCTCCGGTCGAACGTCTGCATCGTGAAAACAAAAAAACGGCACGCCGAGCTTTGCAAACATATCAAAGGCGACATCGGCCTTTTGCTTTGCATTGGCCATTGGATCTGACGATGGGTTTAAATCATCAAACCACGGGCGTTCAAACGTGAGCCCGCCAAACGGATCAGAACCCGGCCAGGTGAAGGTATGCCAATAGCATACGGCAAATCGCAGATGATCCTCCATACGCTTACCGGCGACGATTTCATCAGGCTGATAATAACGAAATGCCAGCGGGTTTTTACTGTCGGGGCCTTCGTATTCAATACGACCAATATCACCAAAAAAACCCGTCATCTTTGCGTCCTCTCGTCGCTGGTACGAATGCGACCAGCCTCATTGATAACTGTTACGTGTTGTCGATCAATCCGTTGATGCACCAGGACCCGGTGTCGCACCAGGTGGGCATTTGCCAAGTATGATCATGCCGAGCACTTCGTCTTTACTGACATCTTCAGTGCGTGCTGTGCCAACCACCGCACCGTTTTTCATCACCACCACTCTGTCTGCCAGATCAAATACATCATGAATATCATGGCTGATTAAAAATATGCCAATGCCATCATTTTTAAGCTGATGGATTAACTGCCCGACCTGCTCGGTTTCCGCAGGCCCGAGTGCGGCAGTGGGTTCATCCATGATCAGGATGCGCGCGTTGAAGTGTATTGCACGAGCAATCGCAACAGACTGACGCTGACCACCGGATAGCTGCTTAACCGGGTCTTTAAAGCGCGTAAAGTTCGGATTGAGCCGGTTCATAACTTTACGTGTTTCAGCTTCCATGGCTGCATCATCCAGCGTGCCCCAGCGCGTCAGCAACTCACGCCCCAGATAAAGGTTAGCCGCGGCATCAACGTTGTCTGCCAGCGCCAGAGTCTGATAGATGGTTTCGATACCATAGCCCTTGGCCTGACGCGGGTTGGTGATGGTAGCCTCTTTGCCATCGACGAAGATTGTGCCGCTGTCGCGTGTATAGGCACCAGACAATATTTTAATCAGCGTGGACTTACCGGCACCGTTGTGACCCAGCAGCCCGACTACTTCCCCCGGGTACAGTTCGCACGAGGCTTTTTCAACCGCGTGTACACCACCAAAGGAAATGGATATATCTTTCAACTCCACCAGGGGAGTTTTTGCGCTATCGGCTGCGCGGCTGGCATCAGTCATGATTGTCTCCGTTAAGCCGAGTTTCTGCGATACAGGTTATCCAGATACACCGCCAGTACCAGTACACCACCGACGACCATCTGTTGTATCGCTGAATCAAAACCGATTAATACCATGCCGGACTGCAAAGACTGCATTACCAGCGCGCCGAGTATGGCGCCGTATATCGTACCGATACCACCGGCAAACGACGTACCGCCAATCACCGCAGCGGCAATCACATAGAGTTCATCAAACTGACCCAGTGCGAGCGTTGCTGACTTGAGTCGCGCACTGGCGATAACTGCGGCAATGCCGGTCAGCGCTCCCATCAGCGCGAAGATCATCATGGTCATACGGCGCGTATTGATACCGGCCAGCTCTGCTGCTTCCGGGTTGCCGCCGATGGCGAATACATAACGCCCAAAGCGCGTTCGATTGGCCAGAAACGTCATTACAATCCCAACGCTGATCGCCACCAGTACCGGTATCGCGAAGCCATGCGATATAAACAGACCACCGTCAGGTACTTCGATGTTATTGGCCGCCGCATAGCGCCGGACAATTCCCTTGGGCCATGGATAGGCGTTCATCACCATTACCGTGGCGATGACTATGGCGGTACCAAGCCCGCCAATGAGACATTCGGCCCACATGGGTCGAGTCGGAAAACCAAAGCGGATACGCTGCCTTCTGCCACTGATCAGAAGCGCGATAATACCAATGCAACAGATGATTCCGAGTATCCAGGAGCCAGTGGCCCCGATGGTGCCGTAAGGCCCGCCTCCTATCAAAGCAAAGGT
Organism: uncultured Granulosicoccaceae bacterium; assembly: GCA_964389335.1. Lineage (GTDB taxonomy): Bacteria > Pseudomonadota > Gammaproteobacteria > Granulosicoccales > Granulosicoccaceae. Next base: position 44,205 of record CAYMFQ010000014.1, on the reverse strand, counting down.
TTGATCAACCGGCGCAATCGTTTCACCGCGTGCCACCAGATAGGATGCACCACGCCATATCAACAGACCGCCAAGAGTTACGATAAATGCGGGGATACTCAAATACGCAATCAGAAAACCCTGGAACGCGCCAATCATGGCACCAAACGCCACGCCGACCACCACAGTGATGGGCCAGATCATCGGGTGTCCCAGTCCTAAAAACTTTGGCAGCACCCACACCTGCATAACCCCCATGATCATGGCAGTGAAACCCAGCAGCGAACCAACCGACAGATCGATGTGGCGCGTGACAATAACCAGCACCATGCCGGTGGCCATTACCGCAATAGACGACGTTTGTACCGATAGATTCCACAGGTTACGCGGCGTCAGAAACGCGCCAAACCCATTGACGAAGTGACCATACAAATGAAAACCGATCCAGATAAGCATCAGGGCGCCAATCATGCCCAGCAGCCTTGTGTCGACTTCGGTCGCTCTGAGAAAACGCACGACAGCGCTCTCTTTGAAGTCCTGTTGCTGTTCGGCCAACTTGTGTCCTCCGCAAATGAGTTCGGTATAACCGGGTTAGCGCATCGCTAACCCGGCTTTGAATATTTCGCACCCGTTGCAGGTGCGAAAGTAACGCTTACCTATACGGCCAAACTAGCAGCCGTCGACGCCGTCCTGAGCACCTTCACAGGCTTTTTCTTTTGCAATCCAGCCTGCATCGATAACAGTGCTGATGTTGCTTTTGGTGATGGGTGTTGGTGGCAGCAGGATAGAAGTTACTTCCACGCCACGCTTACCGCCTGAGAACGGTGCAGTGTTTGGAACGTCACTCATAGACTTGCCGTCGGCCAGCATCAGTGCCGCTTCTGCAGCGACCTTACCCAGCGCACGAGAGTCCTTCCAGACAGATACCAGCTGTGTGCCGCGTGCGACACGGTTGATTGCTGCAAGGTCGCCGTCCTGACCGGTGACCGGAACATTGCCAGCCATACCCTGAGCTTCCAGTGCTGCCACAACACCACCAGCCATGCCGTCGTTCTGTGACACGACTGCATCAATGTTGTTATTCTGCGAAGTCAGACATTGCTCCATATTTTTCTGAGCATTTTCCGGCTTCCAGCCATCGGTAAAGTTCTCGCAGACATTCTTGATTTTGCCGGCGTCAATGTTTGGCTGCAGAATTTCCATGATGCCTTCGAACAGGAAAGTCGCATTCGGATCGCCCTGATCACCTTTAATGAATGCAAAGTTGCCTTCAGTCTGGCCGCTATCGAGCATTGTCTGAGCCATCAGTCGACCGACACCAACGTTGTCGAAGGTTACGTACAGTGAGTCGGGGTGTTCGATCTGAACGTCGTAGGCAATCATCGGAATGCCTTCAGCTGAAGCCTGCTCCACCGCTGGAAGAATTGCTTCAGAGTCGAACGGTACAATCATCAGTACGTCTGCACCCTGGGAAATCAGTGACTCAATGTCAGTCAACTGTTTACCGGCAGAACCCTGCGCATCGGCTGAAATGTACTTGTTACCGGCGGCTTCAACAATTTCCTTGATGACCGCTTCGTCGCGCTTCCAGCGCTCTTCCTGAAACACCTTCCATGAGACACCGATGATTTTGTCTTGTGCCATTGCCGGTGCAGCAGTCACAGCAAGCACCGATGATGCAGCCAGTGCCAGTAGAGTCTTCTTCATAGAGATTTCCTCGTCGAATTTAAGATGAATGAGTCTTTCTATAGTTTGCCGGTGTCTGTAAAACCCGCTGTGCGACAGCTTCGAAACAACACGCATCTTTCACTACACCCGCGACAACGATCAAAGATGACGGCATTGCGCAGGTACAGGTCGGTTGCAGATCAGGCCCCTATTATTTTTAGCCTCAAAAAAATAGTGACTCTTGCGGCAAGATGTGTCAAGTTATTTTTAATGGCCACCATCACCCGATCCGACGAACTCAGATATGCCAACCGCGCACGCGTGCTGGCAAGCCTGCGAGCGAGCGGAAGTCAGTCACGCAAGCAACTGGTGGAGAACACCGAACTCAGCGCGGCCACTATCACTCAGGTCACAGCGGCACTGCTTGAAGAACGAATCATCGTGGAGTCGAACCCGGCTTCAGCACCGGCCACAGAAAATCAGATCCGCTGCAACGCTGCAGCGCTCTCATCGATAACCCCAAACAATGGTGCCGTGGCCACCGCAGCCAAAGCCGGTCGTGGCCGGCCACAGGTAGTGCTGGAAATGATTGGCGACGCTGCCATGGTCGCTGCCATCACCATCAACGTTGACCGCATTGAGGTAAGCCTGTTCGACTACGCAGGCGCGTTGATAGCACGGGTAAAAAGCGCCATCAAACACAACTCGCTTAGCGCCCGGGCACTGTTAACACAGGTCACCCGCACCTTGCAGCGAGCGATTGGTCGCGTGCCGAAACATCTTGCCTCACGGCTGCAGCACATCACGGTGGCGTGTCAGGGCAAGGTATCCAAACATAACGGTACGTTGCTGTGGTCACCACTGTCGCCGTCTGAAACCATTGACTTCGGCAGTCATCTGCAAGCGCGCTTTGGCATCGACGTGAGCGTCGACAACGACTGCAACATGATCGCCAGTGCACTATATGGTAGCGGTCTGCCACAGACGGCGACTGAACCTCGGGACCAGAACTCAGTGGTGGTCAATGGCAGCTTTGGTAACAGTGAGCACAAAGGCAATTTCGCTGCAGTGCTGATTTCCTACGGTATCGGACTCGGGTTTATACACGACGGCTCAATCCTTACCGGCTCACGTTCGTCGGGAACTGAACTCGGACATATGCAAATCGCTGCTGATGGCCCACTGTGCCGTTGCGGAAACTACGGCTGTATAGAAGCCTATGCAGCCGACTACGCCATCTGGCGCCGCGTACAGGGCTTACCCACTGACCAACTCACCGACGCATCGATAGACCGCGCTGCCATGCAGGAAATATTCAACGCCGCACAGGCGGCCGATGGCATTGAACGACAGGCACTGCGTGAAGCGGGCACGGCGATTGGTCACGGGCTTGCCAATCTGTTTGCGATTTTTGATTCCTTCCCGACCCGGCTGGTCGGGCTAGACCCGGCTGTAGCGGTGTATGTCACAGACGCCATCAACGAACGGTTGCGCCATGCCGGCAACCTGGCAGCGGAAGATATAGTCTCAGTGCACGACAGCGACAGTGAAAACGAGCTGATAAGACAAGGGGCTGCCATGCAGTGCCTGAGCTTTGTCGATAGTCAGGTTTTTGCTTACAGCGCTGCACAGATGGATGCCTGAGCCATGCTGCCTGTGCCATCACGTGCCTGCGTACCACTTTCAGAAACGCCTATAAACAGTTTTCAGGTTTTATACCAATGCACTTGTTAACTCAGTCATTACTACACAATCGACGCACTGCGTTGTGCACATCACTGTGCATTGCATGGATGCTGTGCGCAACTGTAGCCACCCACGCTGCAACAGAGTCTTCAGCCGGCCAGCCGGCTGAAACTTACCCATGGAGCGAGCGGGCTATTGTGCAACCGGTAGCACAAGAGCAGTTCAGCGGAGAACTTGACGAAGAGCAACTCACACAGCTTATTGAACTCGGTGAGCATCTGTTCAGCGCACAGTTTACTGAAGCAGACGGTGTTGGCAGACCCATGTCTACACAAGCGATTATTCCGGTTAAGCGAAAGCGCCCGCCACGCAATCGCTTCGCACGCACTTCCGGACTTGACGCGGGTTCCTGTGCGGCCTGCCACAACCAGCCAATAACTGGTGGCGCCGGCGATTTCGTGACCAATGTGTTTGTCTCTGAAGGTTTTCAAAACACCGACTTCGACAACACCGATCCGCAGTTTTCCAACGAGCGCAATACCAACCATCTGTTTGGTGCCGGTCTGATTGAACTGCTGGCTCGCGAGATGACAGCCGACTTACAACAACTGCGCAACGACGGTCTGGCCAAAGCACGCAGCAGCGGTGAAGCTGTCACCGTCGCGCTGCACAGCAAAGGTGTTAACTTTGGTTCTCTGGTGGCGCACAGCGACGGTATTGCCGATCTCGACAACGTCGACGGTGTTGATGCCGATCTGGTCATCAGGCCGTTTAGCCAAAAAGGCGTTATTACTTCGCTGCGGCAATTCACTATCAACGCACTTAACCATCACCACGGCATGCTGGCCACTGAGCGCTATGGTGCACGCTGGACAGGCACAGATGACTTTGACGAAGACAATGTCGGCGCAGAAATTAGCGCAGGCGACGTTACCGCGCTGGTGGCATGGCAGGCCACACTGCAGCAACCGGAAGTAAATATTCCAGACAATCCGCGCTGGCAACAGGCCGCAGCAAAAGGCGAGCAGGTCTTTAGAGACAGCGGATGTGCGGCTTGCCACATCCCTGCTTTGCCACTGCGCTCCACAGTGTTTCACGATCCCGGCCCCTACGATGCCGCCGGCACCCGCCGGCAATCAGAAGACGCGCATGGCACCAGCTATGATCTGGCGCTATTACCGTGGATAGAAGACCTGCCGCGAGATGAAAACGGGCATGTTCTGGTACCGCTATACGGCGACCTAAAACGACACAAAATTGCCGATCAGGAAGTTGCAACACTCGGGAACGAACTACTGGCACAGCGCTTTGTTGAGCGCGATGTGTTCAGCACCACCGAGTTATGGGGCATCGCTTCCACCGCACCCTACGGGCATCGAGGCAACCTGGTCACGCTGCATGAAGTGATCAGCGCTCATGGCGGCGATGGACGCGCATCGCGAGACCAATACTTGTCTTTAGCTGAAGATGATCGCCAGTCTCTCATCGCTTTTCTAAAAACACTGATCGCACCGCTGGACTAACAGCAGTGAAAAATACATTGCTTAAAAAGTTGCCAGCCAGCGCAGCCATACTGGGTGCAATTTCGGCATGGTATCTCTGCGGCACCAGTGCAATCGCATCCACGGTTGAATCTCCCCTGCCCGGTTTTTTTGCAGATCTGCCGGTGTTCGCAGAAGAGGCATCAGCTGCAGGAGTGGCGCATCAATACAGCGGGCCGTGGGAATACTTTGTGGGTGGCGGTGTCGCGGTGTTTGATTGCAATGGCGATCGCAAGCCAGACTTATTCATTGCCGGTGGCGATAAGCCCGCCGCGCTTTATCTCAATAACAGCACAGCCGGCAGCGAGCTAAGCTTTAGCCGATCAGACGCACTCGCACCACGCAAGGTAAGCGGCGCCTATCCTATCGACATTGACAACGACGGCCACATGGATCTGGCGCTATTGCGTGTGGGCCAGAACCGTTTGTTACGGGGTAATGGTGACTGCACGTTTGACGCCGCTTACGAGCCGTTCAGACTGCCCGCTAATAACGCCTGGACTACCGCTTTCAGTGCCACCTTTGAAGCGGGTAAACCCTACCCGACACTGGTGTTTGGAAACTATGTCGATCGCACAGCACCGGGTTCGCCATGGGGCACCTGTGATACCCATCAGCTTCTCAGACCGGCACCGCAACCGCGTGGCCCGCTAACACAGCCACTCTACACCGATACCATTGAACTGGACCCGGGTTACTGTGCGCTGTCGATGCTGTTCACTGACTGGAACCGATCCGGCACTGCATCACTGCGCATCACCAATGATCGTCAGTACTATCGCGGTGGTCAGGAACAACTGTGGCACTTCAACAGTGGCGAGTTACCAAGACTGTATGGCAAGCGCGACGGCTGGCAACCGGTTGTAATCTGGGGCATGGGCATTGCCAGTGCGGACCTGAACGCCGATGGTTATCCGGAGTACGCGCTGACCTCGATGGGCGATACAAAACTACAGCAACTCGACCTCGATGTATTTGACGAAAACGCCTGGCCACAGTACCGCGATATAGCATGGGAAAAAGGCGCGACCGCTCACCGCCCCTACACCGGCACCGACCTCAAGCCTTCAACCGGCTGGCATGCAGAGTTTAATGACGTTAACAACGATGGACTGCTAGATCTGTTTATCGCCAAGGGCAACGTTGAACAGATGCCAGACTTTGCCGCCCACGACCCGGACAACCTGTTACTCGGCAATCACGATGGCAACTTTGTGGAAGCGGGAGAAGTCGCAGGCATTGCGCAGCCTACCCGCGGACGCGGCGGTGCCATGGTCGATCTGAACCTCGACGGTCAGCTCGACATTATCGTGGTCAATCGCGAGGCGAACGTCAGTCTGTTTCGCAACACCGGTGCGCGTTACACAACCGATGAAGGCGCACTGCCCCGACCGATGGGCAACTGGCTGCAAATTGCACTTAAACAATCGGGCATCAATCGCAATGCAATTGGTGCAAAGATATCCGTCAAGTCAGGCAACACCACGCGCACTCGCACTGTCAGCGTCGGTGGTGGCCACGCATCCGGCAGCAGTGGTTTTATTCACGTTGGACTGGGTGTCGCCGAGCGTGCGAGCATTCGCATACAGTGGCCCGACGGCCAGTGGAGCGCTAACTACCGCGCCTTTGCCAATAATTTTTTGATCATCGACCGACAACAGTCCGCACCGCTGTATTGGTACCCGTCCGATCGTTAATGCATTGCTGAATAATCAGGAAACAGTTCACGTTTATTTGATTTTTTGAGAATTAGTTCACGAAAGTTTTGTGAAGTAACGCAGAAACTCCCTCCGTATAAACACAGGGAGAAACAATGCGGTTTTCAATCCGGACCGGTGCGGTGATAACGACGCTTGCAATGCTCACCGTCGCCTCTGCTTTTTTACCTTTGCACACCGCTCACGCGCGTCAGATAGATGGCCTGGGCTGTATCGTCCATGCGCCGAAACTGGCGCAGGCGCGGGTGATCTACGCCGCGCAATGCACTGAGCCTCGCGCCGACTGCGACCCGCACCAGGGCAACTGGTTTTGCGCCAGCTTTAAAATGAATGCAACGACACCGCTGCACGTGTTTGCCACTGAGTCAGAAACCGCATCAGCGCCAGTGCAGGAACCAGCCCCGACACCCGCTCCTGTCAGTCCACCCACAGACGATACTGATACCAACACCAGCGCGCCAGCGGAATCAGAACAGACAAACACATCTGACAATAACAACGACACAACTGCCAATAACCCGGATAACAGTAGCGACGCTGACAGCAGCAGCGTTGACAGCAGCAGCATTGACAACAATGTCGTTGATAATAGCGACGAAGGAAACAATCAGAACATCGCGCCACAAACTTCAGCGCGCACGCCCGCAGACATTACCGATCTGATTCTGATTACGGGCCAGTCGAACGCGCTGGGTGCGGGCACAAGCTACGATGCCGTTCTGGATCAGCCTCACCCGCATGCATTCGCGTTTACCGATCAGGGCTGGCAGGTCGCAAGCCTGAAACAGGTGTGGGACCGAGGCTGGTTTCCGCGTACACACCCGGAAGGCGATCCATCCAACAACTTTGCTATTCACTTCGGTAAAAGGTTCGCCGAAAACAATCCGAATCGCACCGTCGGGTTCGTACTTGTTACTGCACCCGGCATGGCGATCGACCACTGGCGCTACGGTGGGTCGTTCTACAGAGAAGTCGCAGCGAAAGTGACCGACGCGATCAACCAGCTGCCACACAAATCAAACATCGATGGTGTGCTTTGGCATCAGGGGGAGACCGATGCCAATGACACCCAGGCCTACACCGACGCGCTATATACGCTCATATACTACCTGCGCACCGAGCCATGGGCCGAGCCCACTACCCGGTTTATTTGTGGCGAAACCGCGCAACTTCCTGTGAATAACAGACTTAATGGCTTGAACCGCGACAGCGATCCGTACAGCGCCTGTGTCACCGCATCGGATTTAAGTACACAAGCGGATGGTCACCACTTTGACGCACCCGCACTGCGCACGCTGGGCCAGCGGTATGCAGACGCCTATCGCGACATGCTCAATCGCTAAGCCCGTGCTGCCAGCTGTTACCCGCGCTGCCAGCTATCACCCGTGTTGGCGGCTATTAAAAACTTGGCAGCTCAGTCCAGTACAGGCGGCGCAGCAACTCACCAAACATGATGTCCG
>CAYMFQ010000014.1:24358-36053 GCA_964389335.1 uncultured Granulosicoccaceae bacterium | reverse complement strand
CTTGGCAGCTCAGTCCAGTACAGGCGGCGCAGCAACTCACCAAACATGATGTCCGGCACCTCTTCAGGCCCGACCAGTATGCGAGGTTGCTCGCCGTCCGGAAAGTACGCGTACGGCTGCGTGGGTATGCCCGGGCGCAGCAGTGTCTTGTAGCGATCTTTCGCATCTTCAACCAGGCCATTCGCATCGTAGTCAAGGTCTGCTACCGGCGCGCCGTTGAGCAGATTCACCGCGTAGAATCGCGCCTGCCCAACCGAAGCCGAACAGGCGTGCAACGGTTCAGTCGGAATATAGGTAGTAAACAGCACCTGGTAGTCGACAGTCAGTGACGGTGACAGTGATTTCTCACCCGGCTCTACCAGTCGCAGGTACCAGCCCTGCAGGCTACTCAGTGCCTCGTTGGCCAGCTTTTGCTCTTCAACGGTTCCTTCCAGTATACGATTGTCGGTCACGTCGAACAGATCGCCCTCCGTTATTGCACGGTAGGACCCAAGCGTCGTGTCGATAAACCCGTAACCCGCCGGCACATCGGTAAAGTCGGGCTGACGCAGCACATAGAAACGATCTTCAATCGTCTCATCAAGCGGGTGTGCGCGGAACCCGGTACCAACAGACAGGTACAGATAACGCGTGCCTTCAAGTGACACCAGCACTGCATCGATGCGCGAGTAAATGCGTCGATTGTTCGGTTCATCATCGCCTGCCAGGTCGGCGATTACACCACCGGTGATTGCATCCGCTATTGACCCTGCGTCCGCATTAACATCAAAGCGCCATACCTGTCCGCCCATATCACCAATGTATATCTGATCGGTATGACCGTCACCATCGTGGTCGAGCAGCGCAGGGTCCGCCGGTATGCTGTACTTCATTTCAGCAAAAGTTCTGGTCGCCTCGGCATCTAGGCCGGCCCGCCACAACAGTGCACCGGTCTCGGCATCGACCACAAACAATCCACGACCCATGGAGTCAGGTGTGCGTACAGATACGTTGTCCTGATTAGGGTCGTAGCCACCACCAAACAACAACACTGTACGGCTTTGCCCTGCAAGCCACAGCTTTGTCAGCGTTGGCTTTGACCAGGTCTGGCCCAACTCCGCAAAGTCACCCGTGCCACCCTCAATAGTCCACATGTATTGCGGGCTGCTCTGGTTACTAACGTCGAGTGCCACATAGTCGCGACCACCGCGACGCATACCGGCATACAGATAAGCGGTATCACCCTCACTGACTTCGATAACATTGTCATGGTCTGTATCATTTATCCAGGTGGTAACCTGGCCGTCCATGCCATAGGGCTTTTCCGCAGGCATGTTAAACGGGCTTTGCGGTCTGGGGATTACCTCCTGGCGCCAGCGATACGGTGTGGTTGAACCACTGGCGGTAGACAGAGTGCCATCGTTTTTAACGTACAGTCTGCGCCAGCTGCCATCCATGTTGTACAACAACTGCGTACCGTCAGAGTAATAGTAAACAAGCCACGTAGCCGCACCAGTGATAGTGCTTACCATGTGCACATCGCCATTGCTCTTGCGCGCAAGAAACAGCCCGGTTGCAGCATCCTTAATGCTGTAGAGGTTCCAGCTGCCGTACTTGTCTATCTGATCAATTTCCCACTCACTGCCAACGTCTGCTGTATTGAGGCTGTTTGCCGAATCAGCTTTCAGCACCTTGCCATTGAGTTCGCTGCGCAGACGCACCTTGCCGGATGCAGTTACCTTGCTGTCCGCAATCGCTGATGCAGTCTCGTAGTATTTACCAATTGTTGGAAGCAGGCTGCGTGGCACAAATGAAAACGCCTCGGTACCATCCTGCGTGTTGATACCATGCAAATAACCTTCATTGGTGCCAAAGTAGACAACTGACTCGGTAGAGTTGCTGTTTCCGCCGTACGTAAGCACCACTGGATTTGAATGCAGCGGATCACCAATCTGCTGACGCGTGTCAGCGTAGTTGCCATCGTCATTTTCATCGAGTACATCAATACCGCGAGCCCATTGCAGCACACTGTCGCGATAGTTTTCATCAATGCCAAAGTTGGCACCGCTCAGGTTGTAGTTGTCCTCATGCAATGCGTTGGACCAGTGCGACAGATCACCGGAGTCGCCGAAGTTGGTGGCTACCAGTCGCGAATAGGCATCAAGTTCACCGGCGGCACCACCACGACTGACATCGGCACCGTCGACCACGTCAGACCAATAGCTCTTCGCCGTGTCGACAAATGTACCGGTAGCAGCATCGACGGCAACCTCGCCGTTTTGATCGAGGATTGCAGCCGGGTCACCGGAGAAGTGGTATTTTTTAAGGTTACCGTGCCATTTCGGCGTACCGGTCGGAGAAAAAAGCGCAAAGTACACGTCGTCGCGATGACTCAGCTTGGAGAACTGATCGAGCGCAAGCGCCGGCGTGGTAAAACTCGACTCCTGTTTGATATCGTCAATCACTTCGCGAATAAGGCTCAGGATTAAATCAGTGTCCGATGATTCCAGTGAGCCCTCTATGTAACGCCTTGGTGTAACCTGCGAACCATCCGGATCACCCACGTTGGCTTCAACTGCGTCAGTGTAGTTACCGCCAACAGATGCGATGGCAGCACCGGCAGCCTTATCGACATCATCGGGGGCCACGTGCAACAACGTGAACTGCGCCTTCAGGCCACGCGGTAAAACACTGCCATCTTTCAGCGCGTTATACTCGCCGAAACCTGGCTTCACATACGACGGAATACTTATAAAACTATCAGCCACGATCGAGCTACAGCACCAACTCGCTGACGCATCGCGCCAGGCGTCAGTAAAGAACACAAACTGCACGTTGGTGCCATCGGTGATATCAAGTGCACCACCCGGTGCGTAGACATCGTCGAGACGCATAGCCGCAAGTGATGCCGGTTGATGATCCTGGTAGTAGCTGCTGTTGACATTGCCGCCGGTGCCATAGGCACGCTGCCAGCTTAATGCAACGGTTGCGTCGTTGGTAAAGGGAATACTGACGTTGTAGGTGTGAACCGAGCCACTGTTGTTCGAGCCATACTGCACGACTGCCACTTCCACTTCGCCGAGGTCGCTGTTCAGCACCTCGGAAATTACCGCGTCAATCGTTGATTTACTTTGGAAAAACTCGGTTGGAGACATAGAGCCCGAGTTATCCACAATAAATACAAAGCGGTACTTTTCGCAGTTGTGGGCTTCGAATATTTCAGTGTCATCGGCACGCGCCATCGTCAGCCAGAACAGCATTCCGACTAACAGCGCCCATGTAGAGAGGGACAATCCTTTGCTTGTCACGATGTTCAAATCCCTTTGGTTTGGTCTCCCTTGACACCAACAACACCATTACTGCACACGCGTGGCCCGGCTGCACGAACTTACGCAGACCAGACGAATCCTTTCAATATAGGGTCAACAGACGTATCGGGTTTTTACCTGCACCGTAGTAGCGACCATGTTTGGCGCTTATGTAGCGATCAGTCATCGTATTTTCCGATAGCGTGCGGTACGCCACAGATACAGCCGGACCCTTACCACCCTTTCACCATACGATAGACGGTATAGCGCGGTCCGGCGGCGGCCAGTTCACACTGGCCAAACAAACGCCGCAGGACGCGCCGATACGGCAGGTGGCGGTTGGCGACTACCCACAGTTCTGCGCCGTCACGCAGACAACGCAGGCTCTCGCTAAACATCGTTGTGGCAGTCTGCTCGGCGATGGTGTGCTGCTGGTGAAACGGCGGGTTGCACAGAACCAGATCAAGACTGCCGGATTCGAATTCCTTCAGACCATCGCCAACAACAAAGCTCGCCGTGTTGTCTGGAAACAGATGTCGATACCCAAGCCTGGCAGACTCAATTGCCATATAGGACTCATCGATAAACGTAACATGCGCGGCCGGTTGTAATCGCTGACAGGCAATGCCAAGCACGCCGTTGCCACAGCCCAGATCAGCCACCTTTGCTGCCGCGGGAAGCTGATCAAAAGTGTTGAGGAAAAATCGCGCGCCGGCGTCCAGACGCTGTCTGGAAAAAACATTTGCATAGCCATATAGCGGGAAGCCAAGTTCGGCATCTACAAACTCGGTCGGTTTGCGTACAGTCGGTGTAATCGACGTATCGACACCAGAGAACAACAACCTCGCCTTCTTCTTCGCCAGTGAGGTTTGCACAGACCCGAAAACCTTTTCAAAACACTGAAATGACGAACGATTGAGGTGTCGAACCATGCCCGCACCAATCACAACACTCGCAGCATGTAAATGCCCATGTAGTCGGGACAGTTGATCTTCGAGCAGAGCGGTGGTCTTGGGTACCTTGATCAGTACATAATCGTACGTGCCTTCAAGCTCATCAATCGATTTGATAAACCCTGGCTCTGCAGCCAGACGGTTGCTTCGATAGTTTTTTTTGACTGCACACTGGCTCAGCCACGAGTCAGACCAATGGTCGATATTGAACTCATTCAGCGCACACGCGAGCGCACCGAATGTATCGTTCACCAGTAAAAAGCGAGCATCCTTTATGTGCTGTGTAGATACATGCTCAAGGATATTCTCATCAGCGGCGTCCCACGCGCGCAATGACCGATCAGGAGTTGACGGGTATCTGGACAGTTCAAAGGCGCCAAAGGGACTGTGCAGCACATCTGCTGGCATGGGACGATATTTCCGGTTCGGAGATGCACACGACGGGATGTGCGATAACAATTATTCAATACGCGGTATAATACCCGCATGCGAGGCGATTCCAAATCAAGTGTAACCCCCGAGCAGGATGCGACTACGTCCAGTACCCGCCGCGTATTTCTGCAGTTGCGCGACAAAATAATTCAGGGCGATATTGCGCCGGGAGCGCGGCTAAAAGTCGACTCACTCAAAAGCCAGCTCAACGCCGGTGCCAGCCCAATCAGAGAGGCATTGAGCCTGCTCACCTCCGATCAACTGGTGGAGCGCATCGATCAGCGTGGCTTTCGTGCCGCACCAGCAAGCGACAAGAACTTTCAGGAAATACTAACCCTGCGCTGCCATCTCGACGCAATCGCTTTAACCGACAGCATCAAATACGGCAACAGTGACTGGGAGGAACAACTGGTGCTGAGCCACCACCGGCTGACCCAGGCTGATGCCAGGCTTGCAGGTCTGAGGCTGACCACGTGTGTGAGTTCAAACGGCACCGGGCATAGCGCCAACAGTGAAGACATAGAAACACTAAAGCAGGCACGCCGTGATCGAGAACAACTGCACAAGGCGTTTCATCTGATGCTGCTACAGGCCTGTGACTCACCGGTACTGCTTAAGTTTTGCGATCAGCTATACGATCTGAACATTCGCTACCGATTTCTCGCCGGCGAATCTGTGCAATACGCAAGCCGCGATGTTGCGGCGGAACACACCACTATTTTAAACGCCACCATAAACCGCAACACCAGTGCCGCGGTCGACGCACTGATTGATCACTACCGACAGACCGGTGTGTTTCTGGGTGATCAGCTCGACGCAGCCGGCGCCAGCGTTAAGTCAAACTCCACCAGCGAATAGTCATCAGTAACCTGACCGGATAACGCGAAGCCACTGGCGGGAAAGCTGTTCGCAGGTTGCTTAACGTAGGTCATCACCAGGTCTGATCGCACGCCGAACACGGTATCTTCGTCGAGATAAGGATCGTCGTCCGGAAACACTTCGGTAACCAGTGACTTGTAGCCATCGGCCTTGATGATGTAGTGCAGATGCGACGGGCGCCACGGGTGACGTCCGGTGGCGTTCAGTAGCTCTCCTACCGGACCGTCAGTCGGTACTGTGTAGCTGACAGGTCGCACCGTGGTAAACCAGTAACGCCCGTCTGCACCGGTGGTGAAGAGCGCGTGGAAGCTATAGGTATCCTGTTCCGGATCCTGCGATGAATAGAGTCCGTTTGGCGCGGTTTGCCAGATATCAATGGTGGCGCCTTCAATCGGTGTACCGTCAGTCGCTTTAACGACCCCCTGCACAAGTATCAGCTCGCCTTCGTAGTCGCCGCGCAGATCGCTGCCCATGTCGCGGTCCGGTGCATCGGAGATATGAAACGGCCCCAGTACACTGGAATTCGTTGCATCGTCCGACGAGTTAATCATATCAACCAGTGACGACAGGCCCAGCACATCAGACAGCAGCACAAACTCGTCTCGCTCCGGCGTAGTAATGTTTCCAACTTGCCGCAGAATATCGAGACCTTTGGTCCACTCTTCGTGCGTGAGTTGCGTTTCGCGGGCAAAGTTATGCAGATGCGTGGCCAGACTGACCATAATCTCGCGCAGGCGCGGATCAGTATCGTCACCGAAGTAACCGAGAAACGTCTCGGTAATATTGTCTTTGTCTACATTGCGCATGCAGCGGCCTCCCGAGGGCAGTTCGGTGCGTTTCTACGATAAACAGTATGTTGATCCCTGAACGATCAGTTAATGATCGCCAGACTTAACCAGGGAAAGTTAATCAGTAACACCAGCACACCCAGCATCACCAGTGCGAACGGCAGCGCACCGAGAAACACATCTTTAAGTGCGATGCGATCATCATTGAGCGTACTTTTAATAACGAAGCAGCTGATACCCAGTGGTGGTGTCAGCAAACCAATCTCGGCACCGACCACAGTGATAATACCAAACCACACCGGGCTCAGCCCCATCGGTTCGATTAGTGGCAGAAACAGCGGCACCACGATCAGTATTATCGATGCTGTATCCAGTAGTGTGCCGAGGAATAACATCAGCCCTACATAGATCACCATCAGTGCGGCAAAACCAAGTTCATGCCGCGCCATTAGATCGCCCAGCTCATTGGGTAAACCAGCCAGGCCCAACATGCGACTATAAATCGATGCCGCGGTAATCAGAAATAGAATCGCCGCTGTGATGTGGCCGGTCTCGATCAGCGCTGCCCAGAACGTTTTTAGTGTCAATCGTCCACGCAATGCCGCGATCAGCAAACCAATTGTTGCTCCGGCTGCACCCGCTTCCACCGGTGTCAGCCAACCGGTGTAGATACCGCCGAGCACAATCACAATCATCGACACCAGCGGCAGTGTTTTTATCGCGACCTCACCCCAGCTCATCGGCTCGAATTCATCAGCCGGTCGCCCGCCGACAAACGCCGGATAGACCTTGCCGCCAAACCAGATGGCGCCAATGTAAGCAACGGCCAGTAACAGACCCGGTATCACACCTGCGAGAAACATTTCACCAACTGATTGCTCGGCAACGAAAGAGTAGATAATCAGCATCGCGGACGGGGGAATGATCATCCCCAATACCGATGAACCTGCCACGACTCCGACGGCAAAGCGCGGGTTGTAGTCGAGTCTGAGCATTTGCGGTACCGCAACGGTTGAGAACACCGATGCCGATGCGATAGATGATCCGGTAACCGCCGCAAACACGGCATTGGCACCGACTGTTGCCATACCAATGCCGCCACGCACGCGTCGAAAGCCCGCGTTCATCACATCATAAATATCACTGCCGAGCCCCGCTTTCGACACCACCAACCCCATAAACGTAAACAAGGGCACCGTCGCAAAGGTGTACTCCATAACACTGTCACTAAGAGCGATCTTGAGCAGGTTCATCGCCAGTGTGAAGTTGTCACGCATCAGCCAGATCGATACGAACGACACCACACCCAGAGCAATCGGGATATAAACGCCGAGGTATATCAGCACTACGATTGCAGTGACTGAGGCAAAACCGATTTCAAGCGGACTCATTGAACACCTGCCTTTGTGGCGCTGTCAGATTTCGACTCAGGATTTGACAGGTCTGGCTTTGAAACATCAGACATTGCAGTAACAGTGTCGGTCATGTCTGCAGCATCATGCGCCGGTATCGGTTTCGGGTGACTGCGCAGCTACTGGTGAATCAGGCAGCAGTGCCTTGAAGAAAAACAACAGCGAGCACATAACTGCGCTGACGAATATCACCAGTTTGATCGGCCACCAGGGCGCCGTAAACACACCTGGCACGCCGAAGAAGTCACGCGACTCAAGCATCTCGATAAACTCAGGCCAGATGGCAAAGGCAACCAGCGTCATAAAGATACCGGCCACCAGATCAATGGCGCGTCGAATAAATCGACTAAGACGGGGCCAGCGACCACCGGCAACTAAAAGAAAACCGTCGGAGCGAGTCAGCCGATTAACGCGCACCACGTCTGGCAACTGCAGGAACACGATCAGCACCATCGAAAACTGAACTACTTCGACGGCACCCAGGAACGGCGCGTTAAAAAAGCCTCGGCCAACCACGTCCACATTGACGACCAGCACCAGTCCCAACACCACCAGCGTACCAATGGCGTTGGCAAAGGTAGCCACAGAGCCAACAATGGCATTGCACTTTTCGAGAGCGAGTTTCAGAGTGTTGTCCGATCAGTGATAGAGCCGGACCTGACAGCCCGGCTCGAGTGAGTATTATCGAAAACTACTAAAACTACAGATCTGCTGCCCAGTCACGCAGCGGGTCGTGTCCGGCTTTCGACAGTTTACCCATATAGGCTTTCAGCATATCAGTGCCGGGCTCGCCTTTGTCATCAAGGTTTTTAGCCCACTCAGCGGCAATGTTAGGCATAGCATCGGCCCAGCCCTTGCGATCACCACCTTCGATGTCAACGATGGTACCGCCCTGTGATTCGTACGCTTCACGACTGGCCGCCGCACGGTCCATCGCAACACCTGCCACCTGATCACGATAGGCTACAGCCACTTCCTGCAGAACCTGCTTAACTTCGTCGGGCAGTTTCTTCCAGTAGTCAGCGTTTACGGTAACCGTCTTTGAATTAACCGCGCCCAGATCTGCCTTCAGCATATGCGGTGCAACTTCGGCAATCTTGAAGGTCTTGGCAGCCTCCGGCCACAGCATGGCATGATCCACCAGACCGGTTTGCAACATGCTATAAAAGTCCGTTAAACCACCGCGTACGCCCACAGCACCGTTAATGCCTTCGAGATAGCGCAGGTTCATACCGGCTCCGGCAACCTTGCCACCTTCGACATCTTTTAATGAAGCAATCGGGTTGCGGCTAAAGACCTGGTAGGTATCCAAAACCACACCTGTGGCAAGATAAACCTGATTCTGTTTTTCGAATTCCTTTTGCATGGTCGGGAATTCTTTGGCGATTTCGTCGATAGCCTGCGCTACCGCCCGAGCATCCGGCGCAATAAACGGCGTTACCGCACTCAGTGCCTGGCTCGGCAGTTTCGATGAGTGAAAAATAGTTGTGACAATGCCAATATCACCCAGTCCGAGTTTGATCCCTTCCAGTACCCCTTTGGGCTTAACAATCGAGCCACCGTAGCTCTCCTGCCAATCCATTTTATAGTTGCCCGATTCAGCCAGTCGCTTGTCGACCTCGGGGATAAAGAAATTACTGAACTCCTGCACCCACATGGCTTTGGCGGGATAACCGTCAATCACCACAGCCTTGATGGTTTCTGTTGCACTTGCGGACATAGCACCCATCAGCGAACAGCAGGTCACCAGTGCGGATATGGTTAGCTTTCTCATAGTTTCCTCTCCAGAATGTGAAGCGCTATATGATGCGCAACGCCAGTATCGTAGCTGGCCCTCGTTATACGCGTGGCAATACCACACGATACTGCAGGCAACCTTACCACCTGCAAAACAGCGGAACTGCGACTGCTATCAACAGCATAAACTTACCAGTTTCTCTCGCCTGCGACGTGCCAGTAACGACCGTAACGTGCTACTGAAAAGAACAGGCCTGGTTAAACTCAAGCCTTGGCAGCTTTTGAAACAAAGCGGTTTCATCAGCGTAACCAAGGTTACACAAAAAGTTCGAACGCAATGAGGTGCCGGCAAAAAATTCCTCGTCGACAACTGCGTTGGAAAAACCCGACATCGCGCCAACATCCAGACCCAGTGCACGCGCAGCGAGCATGAAGTAACCACCCTGCAGCGTCGAGTTTCTAAACGCAGTGTCAAAACTGTACTGACGCTTTTCCTCACCCCGAAAGAATCCGGTCCGGTCTTCATGCGGGAATAACACCGGCAGTTGTTTCCAGAAGTCCAGGTCAAACGCGATGATTGCCGTCACCGGCGCGCCCATCATCTTGTCGACATTTTTTTCTT
Source organism: uncultured Granulosicoccaceae bacterium (assembly GCA_964389335.1). Lineage (GTDB taxonomy): Bacteria > Pseudomonadota > Gammaproteobacteria > Granulosicoccales > Granulosicoccaceae. Next base: position 25,943 of record CAYMFQ010000014.1, on the reverse strand, counting down.
TCAACGACTTTGCAAGCCGCGCCTTGCCCTCGGCTGAGGTAACGAAAACAAACCGCGCCGGACAGGTGTTCATACTGGTCGGACCGGAAGCAGTTATGCGATATAACTCTTCGAGCGTTTCCTGCGCGACCGGTTTGTCCGTCCATGCATAGTGAGATCGTGCGCCACTCAAAATAACGTCGATGGAATCACTGTCGAGCGTGGTCCTGCGCTCGCGCAGTGCCTGCACCGCTCGCTGTGCTTCTTCGCGAAGTGATTCCAGTGATTGTTCAGATGCGGCCATTGATTCGCTCTAACCTTCCTCGGCGACAATCGGGTTACTGCACACGCAGATACCCTCGACTTCCACTTCGACCACCTCTCCCGGGCGCAGCCAGCGCGGTGGTTTGCGTGCGTGCCCAACACCTGGTGGCGTTCCCATGGCGATCATATCGCCAGGCTCGAGTGTGGCAAATTCGGAAATAGTGGCAAGTGTGCGGTCTACCGGCCACAGCATGTCTGACGTGTTGGCCGACTGCAGTATCTCGTCGCCAACGCGGCTTTCTATTTTCAGCCCCGCGGCTCCGGCTGGCAGTTCATCAGGCGTCACCACAACCGGCCCGACCGGCCCGGTGCTGTCGAAGTTCTTGCCCGGCGTCCACTGATGCGTCTTGCGCTGATAGTTGCGCACCGAACCGTCGTTAAAAACGGTGTAACCAAACACATGCTCAAGTGCGTTCGCCTCTGAGATGTGCTTGCCGCCCTTGCCGATGATTACCATCAACTCGACCTCGTAGTCGAGTTGCTCCGAACACGTCGGGCGAATCATCGGTGCGCCGGCTGGCATCATGGAGTTCAGGCCGCGCATGAAAAGCGCCGGATACTCGGGGATGTCGTAGCCGCCTTCTTTGATATGGTCGACGTAGTTCAGACCCAGGCAGATTATTTTTCCCGGCTTCGCAACCGGCAGTGCCGGTACGATATCGTCGATGGCAACGCGTGGCGCCGTGGCGATTTTTGAGGCCAGCATGCTGTCGGGACCGTGCTCGATCAGCCACATCAGATCAGCGCCGACGTTCTCATCAAGCGCAGTCAGATTGACCGCTTCCTTTTCTATCACTGCAAATACGCTGGTGCTTTGACCGGCGGTATTACCAACGATGTATCTCATGTCCCAGACCTGATTCGACTAACCAGCAGTTTTGCCGATTATTTGTGATAAAGTCAAATATTATCGATTTTTATTATGGAGAACAGCAATGGTCGCCTGGGTTGACTACAAAAAGGCTGCGCAGGAGCGCGGGTCGCTGGCGCTCGAGTTGTACGTGGTAACCAGCACACCTGCCGGCTCCGCCGAGGCAGTTAAAGATAACCTGCCCGCCCATCTGGCTTATCAGCAGGAACAGGAGTCACAGGGAAAACTGGCGTTTGCAGGCCCGCTGTCGGATTTGTCCGGCGAGCAGATGGAAGGCATGGGAATGATCGTTTATCGCGCCGAATCACTGCAGGCGGCAAAGGCTCTGGCCGACGCTGACCCCATGCATCAGAGCGGCGCGCGAACCTACAGCATCCGGCGCTGGCTGATTAACGAAGGCAGCATGCAACT
>CAYMFQ010000014.1:0-24258 GCA_964389335.1 uncultured Granulosicoccaceae bacterium | reverse complement strand
AGTGCACTCAGCTATCGTCGCTGAGTTTAACGGTGCGCATGGTAAAAGGCAGCGACGATGCATTATCGAATTCAGCACCGGCAGCCACCCCGACTTCAGCGATAGTCTCTGCCGAGTCATAGCGCTCGTATACCGCGTGCATGGCGCCAATCGCATAGGGGCTGCCGGAGCCGGTCGCCCAAAAACGAGAGTATTCGTACACCTCACGCATGGCGTAGATACCAAAAATACCGTGTTCGTTTATAGCCAGCGCATCGATATGGCTGGACTCATAGGGGTCATCCTCATCGTCCTTGGTATTTAGAAAGTAGTTTTCTTTCAGCTCGCGGTGAACGTTAGAGAACGTTTTAAAAATTTCGTGGCGACCGGAAAAATCCGGAAAAAACTCATCGCTCTGCAACAGTGATTCGATCACCAGCGTATGCGCCGCGCTGCCCACCACTGACAGGTGGGTGCCGTCGAACGTTTGTATTTTTTCGCTGTAAAGATCGTAGGTCGAAGATAACTTCATATCGCCATAACTGGTCAGCGAATCAGCTGCAATGCAAGCCACTCCGTTCTTGCGAACGACGACAACGGTAGACATGGGTATTCCTGAATAAGTTGTTTGGTGGGGTCAGCCGCTTTGCTGGTAGCGCGGCGTTAACGTAACGCGTACATCGCGTCCGATGGTACGAATATCGGTGAACTCAAATTCAATGCGCTGTTGCATAGACTCAAACCCCTGTAGTGCAGTCAGCGGCCTGGCATCGCTGCCGAGCAACAGTGGCGCCTGATACAGAACCAGCTCATCAACCAGTTGTTCGGTCAGCAGGCTGGCCGCTAACTCTGCTCCGCCTTCGACGTGTACTTCGTTGATTTCGCGCTGAGCCAACTCACGCATGACTCCTGACAAACACACCCGACCGTCAGCTGTGCCACTGTGCTCAGCGATAACCGTGGCCTGATGCGACGCGGACTGTCGGGCAAAAATCAGCACTTCTCTGTCTGCATCAAACAAGGTGGCAGTGGCCGGTGTGCGCGCTTTCGAGTCAACGATGGCGAGCAGTGGCTGACGGTGCGCCAGTGGAAGATCGGGTAATCGTACCGACATGCGCGGGTTGTCTGCCAGCACAGTACCGGCACCAGTGAGAATGCAGTCGGCACGCGCCCTCAGGTGCTGTACGTCATCGCGTGCCGGTGCAGAGGTAATCCACTTGCTTTCACCTGACGCAAGCGCGGTGCGACCGTCGATGCTGGCTGCGAGCTTCAGTCGCACCCACGGGCGCCGCCGCTCCATACGGCTGAAAAACCCACAGTTAAGCTGCCGTGACTCATCTGCCATCAACCCGCAGCTGACCTCGATACCCGCTTCGCGCAGGCGTTGAATACTATTGCCACCCACCAGTGGATTGGGATCAATACTGGCGATTACCACACGCGCGACACCAACTTCGATCAGTTTGTCGCAGCACGGCGGCGTGCGGCCATGGTGCGCGCAGGGCTCGAGCGTGACATACGCGGTCGCCCCGGCCGGATTTTCGTGGCAATGCTGCAGCGCATCTATTTCTGCATGCGGCAGCCCGGCGCGCTGATGCCAGCCCTCGCCGATTACCTCACCGTTCCTGACCAGCACACAGCCCACCCGCGGATTCGGTGATGCGGTGTACAAACCGCGCGCGGCAAGTTCCAGCGCGCGCGCCATGTGGCGTCGGTCTGCGTCGCTGTGACTGGCCGCCTGCGGTTCGAGGCTGTTGTGGTCATCCGTCAATCGCGTTGCTTCCTGCGTGGCTTTCCAATGCGCTCACGATCCTCGTGCAGTAGCGCCAGCTGACTGCGCGCCTCTTCCGGCGACAGTTCTTTTTCGAGTCGTTCGATGACTTCGCGGAAGGATGCGATGTCCTCGAAGCTGAGATACACGGACGCGAAGCGTATGTAGGCAACATGGTCGAGCTTGAGTAGTTCTTCCATCACCCACTCGCCCACCTTGCGCGACGCCACCTCACGCTCACCGGCAACCAGTGCCCGATGCTTCAGGCGGCTCATTGCAAGGTGCAGGTCGTCCATCGCCACCGGTCTTTTTTCCAGAGACTTCTGCAGACCGGACAAAAGTTTTTGCTCAGAGAATGGCTCACGACTGCCATCCGACTTGACCACACGCGGCAAATTTAACTCGGCGGTTTCGTAGGTGGTAAAGCGCTCCTGACATTCGAGACACTCGCGACGCCTGCGGATCTGATCATTGTCGCCGCTGAGTCGCGAATCGATTACTTTGGTATCCATTGCACCGCAAAAGGGGCACCTCATGCTTCATAGACCTGCTGGTTTGACACTTGCAGTGTAACAAAACGAAACTGAACTTCGTCACAATTTCCCCCACAGTTCGATCAGGAAACGCTATTATTGGGGGAGTTCTCGACAGTGATCCGTCACCCGCACTATTTGTACAACGTCCGTTAACACACTCTGTACGAACACTCTTTAAAGCACGCGGGCGCGAATACCCGCGCAGCGCATTACCCAATCCAAGAGCCTCAGGAGACCATACATGACTGACCCCGTCCGCATTGCTATTACCGGTGCCGCCGGTCAAATCTGCTACTCGATGCTGTTTAGAATTGCATCCGGAGGCATGTTTGGTCAGAACCAGCCCGTCGCACTGCAGTTGCTCGAAATCCCGCAGGCCATGGGTGTGCTTGAAGCCGTAAAGATGGAACTCGACGACTGCGCGTTCCCGCTGCTTACCGAAACCATTTGCACCGATGACCCGAAAACTGCACTGAGCAACATTGACGCAGCGCTGTTTGTCGGTGCCAAGCCTCGCGGCCCTGGTATGGAACGCAGCGACCTGCTGAAAGACAACGGCAAGATATTCAGCACACTCGGCAAAATCATGAACGATGTGGCTAACCCGGAAGCGAAAGTTTGTGTCGTCGGCAACCCGGCAAACACCAACGCGTACATCCTGAAGGCCAACGCCCCGAAGCTGAACCCGCGCAACATCACCGCGCTGACCCGTCTCGACCACAACCGCGCCGTAAGCCAGTTGGCAGCGAAGGTTGATTGCAAAGTCACCGACATCCAGAAAATGCTGATCTGGGGCAACCACTCCACCACACAGGTGCCAGATATCAGCTACTGCAACGTCAACGGCAAAGCCGCGGCCGACATGGTCGATCAGAGCTGGGCGCGCGAAGAGTTTATCCCGACCGTCGCCAAACGCGGTGCAGCGGTTATCGCCGCTCGCGGTTCCTCCAGTGCGGCCTCAGCGGGCAACGCAGTGGTCGATCACATTGCATCCTGGGTGAGCGGCACAGCCGACGGTGACTGGACCAGCATGGCAGTACCGTCCGACGGCAGTTATGGCATCACTGAAGGCCTGATCTACAGCTTCCCGGTGGTCTGCAAAAACGGCGACTATGAAATTGTTCAGGGCCTCGATGTCGACGACTTTATTGCCGGCAAGATGAAAGAGAGTGAGCAGGAACTGCTTGAAGAAGCCGAAGCCGTTAAGGATATGACATAACCGCGAGACGGTTAAAAACACGCTGGTCGATTCCGACCAGCGTGTGTACTTCAACAGCAATCAGCCGCGCCGCAGCATCCTGATAAAGCGCCACAGTAGTAGTACAAGCAACGCTGCCAGATAAGCCGCCGGCTCCAGTACATCGTTGGCCCTGACCTGCCACAGGTAGTGAACAATAGTCAGCACCGCGAGTGGATACACCACTCGATGCAGAGCCTTCCAGCGAACCCCCAGCTTTCGCACCGACCAGCGGTTGGACGTCAACGCAAGCACCAGCAGCCCTACCAGCGCTACCATGCCAACGGTGATGTACTTTTTCTCGATAATATCCGACAGAGCGTCAGACATATTCAGCTGCTGATCGAGCACCAGCCACACCACGAAGTGCAGCAACGCATAGAAAAACGCAAACAAGCCCAGCATGCGCCGAAGTTTGCCAGCTGCCCCCCAGCGAAACTGCATTTGCAGCGGTGTCATGCATAGCGTCAGCAACAGCAGTCGCACACTCCACAGCCCGAAGTCATGCAGAATTGCCTCGACCGGATTGGCTCCCAAAGTGCCCTGAAACACGCCCGCCACGTTGTACACCAGCGGCAGCAGGCACAGTAAAAAGACCGTCGGCTTTAGCAGCGCCGGCAGACGAAACATGCTGGCGCTGTTCGATGTTGCTGAAATTTTACCGGTCGTATTCATGGCGCGTGTCATAGCTGCGGGTCATGGCAGGCATCAGAGGGTGGCAGCAACTGCCGCCTAGAAATTCTTCTTTAGATCGAGATCGGTATACAGGCCGGCAACCTCTTCTGCGTAACCGTTAAACATCAGCGTCTCCTGCTTGTCCGCAAACAGAGCGGCCAGCCCCTTTGCATCACCATCGAGCCGACGCTCTTTAGCCTGGCTCCAGCGCGGGTGATTTACCTGCGGGTTAACGTTCGAGTAGAAGCCGTACTCACGCGGCGCCGACAGATTCCAGCTGGTATCAGGCTGGTCTTCGGTAAAGCTGATGCGAACAATAGACTTAATGCTCTTGAAGCCGTACTTCCACGGCACCACTAAACGCAACGGCGCCCCACACTGATTCGGCAGCTCGCGACCATACATACCGGTTGCGATCAACGACAACGGGTGCATGGCTTCGTCCATCCGCAACCCTTCCACGTAGGGCCATTGCAATACCGGATACTGTTGTCCGGGCAGACGCTTTGGGTCATGCAGGGTTTGAAACTGCACATAGCGAGCATTACCGGTAGGCTCGAATCGCTTCAGCAGATCACCCAACGGGAATCCAACCCATGGAATGACCATTGACCACGCCTCGACACAGCGCAGACGATAAACCCGCTCTTCCAGCGCATGTGGCTTGAGTACATCTTCCAGTGTATAGGTGCCAGGCTTATTGCACTCGCCGTTAACTTCTACTGACCAGGGCTCGGTGACCAGTCGGCTGGCATTGCGCTGCGGATCGGACTTGTCGGTACCGAGTTCATAGAAGTTGTTGTAACTGGTTGCCTGCTCCCATGGCGTTTGTTTTTCTGTGGTGCTGTCCGGCCACGCAGACACACCGTCAAGTTTCCGTCCCTCTGCACCGTCAGCAGCTGCGGCAAATACCGGCGCCATCGTTGCGGTGGTCGCGCCGAGCGCAAGACCGGCTGCCTGTAGCAACTGTCGACGCTTCAGAAATACATCCTCGGGGGTGATTTCAGAACTCTTGATTTTGTTCGAAGTCTTGATGATCACGATGGTTGATTTCTCTCAATAGTGTTGCCAGACGCCCGGACAGTGCAAGGGCACTGCCGAATTGTTTATTAACCGAACCCGGGAGTCTGCCAGGCTTGCAGATCGCGTGGCACTCATAACCGCTTACCCCAACTGTATTATTCGGTATTCATGCGGGTTTTTGTTTCACAATAATCTAACAAATTTATATCTCTTGCGTTGGCGAAGGTAGTGCGCGGAAAAAGTGCGCACAATACGGCAAATTTCGCATCACCCTGACAAAACCGCCAAATCAGCACGATTTTTGATACATCGCACCCTCGCTGCAACGTGTGTCACAAAACTACCACCAGCGGTTATTTCCTGTGGCGCTCGCAGCAAAGATTTTTAGCACTTCCGGCTGCTGTTTTTCACGGGGCTGCTAATCTTATAGTGCGGCTTGTTTATACGAGCACTGCTTTCGAAACCGGTTACAGAGACACTATGACATCCAAAGCTGAAATTAGCCTGCCGCTCAATGATGACGTGCCTGTTCAACAAAACGCAAAAGCTGCCAATCGTAAAGCACCACTGCGCCTGACGGCGTTACTGCGCAGCGCTCAGCTCAAGAAATGGGACAGCAACACCGTAGACCTCCGGTTATTGCCTGTCTCCTGTGTAGACACCTATCGCGACCTGGTAGTTCGCAATAAAGAATTACAACTGTCTGCGCTTCCGGCTGACAAACCACAGACCCAAATTGCACCAAGCCCGGCCGGCGCCCTTGCCACTCGCCATGACGCGGCCACGCTTATTTCGCGCTGTCGCAAACTTGAACTCGAAACCTCTGACAGCAACCGCGATATTCGCTACTCACTCTATATTGCTGCCGGCTTTGCGGTAACCACCACTGACAACGGTAACAAGCATCGCGCACCACTGTTGCTTATACCTGTGGACCTAATACGCAGCAAAACTCATAAAGGTGCATTTGCCATTCGCTATAACGGCGGTGCACTGCGTCTGAACCCGCACATCGCAGAGTCTTGCGAGTGTCATGTCGACCAGGTTATTCAGCCGTTTCAGGACGCCGCCGAGTTACGTGACTACCTGCGTGCAACCGGACGCAAGCTGCACAGCAGCCTGAACAGTCAGGTTAGCGCCAACACTGGCCTGTTCAGTTTACAGGCGGATGTACTGTCAGATATCTCTCCGGTCGCTCGACAGCAAGCAGAGCTTGAGCGCACCCGACCCGGACTTGAATTTAAAGCACTGCCAGTAACACCTGAATCGTTTAACTCGCAACTCGCTATACGCATGCTGCGTTTTATTGAACCGGATAAGCTCGACCATGCGCTGTTAAATTTCATTGGTACACCACCCGTTGAACCGGTATCAGCGCTGCTCGAAAACAACCCGGATCTGGAAGGTGAACGACTGAGCAAGACACGCAAGTGTGCTCAGTGGCTAATTGATATCGGCCTTGGACACTGGCAACTACAGCACATTGTGCGTCTGCCCGACCGCATCGATCATCTGCTGCAGTCAATAAACACACTGCGCAACATGCCCGAGTTTAATCGTCATATTGACCCGGCCAGTCAAACCATCGGTATGCTGCAAAAGCTCTATCGGGCACGCACCTGCATCGAAAACGCACCGCCTGAAATGCAACACCATGCAATTTCGCTGCACGCTGATCCGGACACGCGTCTGTTGCTGCAAAAAGCCAAGATACAGGCAGCTTCTATTGACCATGAGCTTGCCAGCGCATCTGAATCGTTTCATCTGAGTGCGGTACCGGGCAGTCGCAACCTGCATCACCTGATCAAGACAATCGCGCTGCGCGAGCAGGCTTCACAGCTGACTAACCCGCATTACTTTACCGCGCGACGACAACTTAACGAGATTCTGAAAACACACAACGGTTTAATTACCGACAACGATCTGAGAAAGCTCGAAGCTCTGGCTAAGACGCTGCGCTTCTCTGAATTGTTCGATGAAGACCCTTACTACCGACGCTGCTTTGGTTCGTTGTTTGACGGCGTTAATACCAACTGGCAGCGACTGGATTCGGTAATTAACTTTTCCAGGAACCTGTCTTACGAGCTGGGCTCGTCACAGCTGGTCGGACGCCTGAATGAAAGCTGGCCATCCTTTCAGCGCGACTTCAGCGCAATGACACCAGCGCTCAGAGCAGCTGCCATCTCTGCACACAAACTGACACTGTTGGTGCCTGCTTTTATCAGCAACGACACCAGCATTGAAAATGCAGTCAACACTGCCGGTAAGTTTCGCGCTCGAGTTAATCAGTGGCAACACTACCTGCGCAAAAACACCACTGACCTGACCAGCACACCGTTCGCCATGATAAAAGCGGCGCCACGTGATGAGTCAGATATCAGTGTGTTGTTGTCGCCGCAGGACTACGACGATCGTATCTATCACCATATCATCGGTTCACAGCTCGACAGAGAGGCGGTGTCCGCCACGGCACAGTGGTTGTATAACACGCTCAGACATTTACAGATTGATGCACCGACGGTACGACGCTACCTCGACAGCGATATCGACGTAAACAACGATCGCGTGCGGCCTCTGTAAGCAAAACGCTGCCACGAGTCTGCGCGGTAGAAGCCACTTAATGAGGCCCTGCCGTGCGGGCTTCTAGCTTTGATCAACCCAGTGGCGTGCGTTGTTAAACATGGTTGTCCATGGCCCGTGCTCGCCCCACGTTGAAGGTGCCCATGAGTGCTGCACGGTGCGGTACACCCGCTCCGGGTGCGGCATCATGATGTTGAAGCGACCATCTTCACTGCACAACCCTGCTATACCTTCCACTGAGCCATTCGGGTTCAGCGGATAGCGTTCGGTAATCTGCCCGCTATTGTCCACATAACGCAGACTGACCACGCTTTGCATCGCTGAAGCATCGGCATCGACTCGTCCCTCACCATGCGATACCACCACCGGTATCCGTGAACCCTCCATGCCCGCTAACAGTATTGAGGCAGACTGCTCGACCAACACGGTACTCAGACGCGCTTCAAATTGTTCTGATCGGTTGCGCTGGAACGTCGGCCATTGCGCCGCACCAGGTATCAGGTCGCGCAGGTGTGACAGCATCTGGCAACCGTTGCATACCCCGAGCGCAAACACGTCGCTGCGTTCGAAAAATGCTGTGAAGGTATCCGCAGCACGTTCGTTATAGCGAATGGAACCAGCCCAGCCGCCGCCGGCACCAAGTACATCGCCGTAGGAAAATCCGCCGCACGCCGCAAGCCCGCTAAAGCGACTGAGATCAAGCGCACCGGAGATGATGTCCGTCATATGTACATCGACACATTCAAAGCCGGCCTGCGTGAACGCCGCTGCCATCTCAATGTGACCATTAACGCCCTGCTCTCGCAAAATCGCTACTGAAGGTTTTTTACCGGCGCGCTGCAACGCATTGTCACCGGGTACAAACGTCAGCACCGGGCTAAGGCCCGAGTCGTCACTGGATACCAGTTCCAGTTCCTGTCGCGCTGACTCTGGATTGTCGCGATGTGCCTGCATGTGATAGCTGGTCTGCCACCAGCATGTGCGCAGCGATGCGACATCCTCGCTGTAAGCCGCTGCATCTCCCACACCGATGCTTAGCGTCGGCTGTGTTATCGCCTGACCAATGCGATGCAGACAATGCCTGACACCGTGCTGCTCAAACACGTCTGCGATTGCAGCCCCACCCTGCTCGGTTACCTGGATAACCAGTCCGGCCTCTTCGCTGAAGAGTGCACCGTGCACACCTGTTGCGCTTTTCGATGGCAGCGTTACTTCAGCGCCACAGTTGCCGGCAAAACACATCTCTGCAACACAGGCGAACGCGCCGCCGTCGGAGCGGTCGTGCAGTGCGCTGATGGCGTTGTCCTGCAACAGTCGCTGCACCGCGTTATAAACCCCGAGCAGATCGGTTGCCGAGTCTATATCCGGTGCCTCGTTGCCAATCTGCTGAAAGACCTGCGCCAGCACCGAGCCTCCCAGGCGGTTTTTACTGCCACCAAGGTCAACCAGATACAACGCGTTGCCCGGCGTTGTGGAAAGCTCTGGTGACCGTGCGTGTCGCACATCAGCCAGTGGTGCGAATGCAGTAACGATGAGCGACAGTGGTGCTGCAACGGTAGTTTGGCTTGCACCGTCTGCCGCCGGTACCTGCCATACTGACTTCATCGACAGCGAATCCTTACCCACCGGAATCGACAACCCGAGCGCCGGGCACAACTCACGAGCGACTGCCTGTACTGTGTCGAATAGCTCGGCATCAGCCGCCGCATCACCGGTCGACGCCATCCAGTTGGCCGACAGTTTTATCTGCCGAATATCGCCAACTGCACAGCCCATGATATTGGTCAGCGCTTCGGCAACCGCCATGCGTCCGGAAGCTGCCGGCGAAATCATTGCCAGCGGCGTGCGCTCGCCAACCGCCATCGCCTCGCCCGTGTAGCCGGTAAAGTCGGACAGTGTCACTGACGCATCGGCCACCGGCATTTGTCGTGGCCCGGCCAGCTGATCGCGATGCACCAGCCCGCCAACCGTGCGGTCGCCAATGGTGATCAGAAAGTTTTTCGCCGCAACACTCGGCGCACTCAGTACACGTTCAACTGCCTCTGCGATGTCAATATCGCCGCTCTGCATCGGCGGTAACTGTCGCTGCTGTCTGGTGCCGTTGCGGTGCATTCGCGGCGGCTTGCCGAGCAACAGATCAAGCGACATGTCCACCACGTCGTCGCCGAGCAGACTATCACTGACCTTCAGCTCAAGTGCGTCGGTGGTATAGCCAACTACAGCCATCGGACAACGCTCACGCTGACACATCGCCTCGAACACCGGCAGCTCGCTGCGCTCGATGGCGAGCACATAACGCTCCTGCGACTCGTTGCACCAGATTTCCATCGGCGACATGCCGGCTTCATCGATCAGTATGTTGCGAATGTCGAAATCGGCACCGCGACCGGCGTCGTGCACCAACTCTGGCAGTGCATTGGATAACCCACCGGCGCCAACATCGTGCATCGACAACACCGGTGATGCATCGCCCATGGCCACACAATTGTTGATCACTTCCTGACAGCGCCGCTGCATTTCAGGGTTGTCGCGCTGCACCGATGCAAAGTCGAGCGATTCATCACTCTGGCCACTGGACATTGACGAGGCGGCACCACCGCCCAGCCCAATCAGCATGGCAGGCCCGCCAAGCACCACAACGGCACTGCCCACCGGCACTGGTTTCTTATGTGTGTTGCATGGACGAATATTACCCAGGCCACCAGCGATCATAATCGGCTTGTGATAGCCAAACCACTGCCCTGCAGATTCAGGCATTTCCAGTGTTCGAAAATAGCCAACCAGATTCGGGCGACCAAATTCATTGTTAAATGCCGCCGCGCCAATCGGGCCGTCGGTCATAATGTTCAGTGCTGATGCAATGTGCGACGGCTTGCCTGGATGCTGCTCCCAGGTGTGGGTAAACCCGGGAATACGCAGGTTCGACACACTAAAACCACACAGACCAGCCTTTGGCTTTGCGCCATTTCCGGTGGCGCCCTCGTCACGTATTTCGCCGCCGGCACCGGTGGCAGCGCCGGCGAACGGACTGATAGCCGTCGGGTGGTTGTGGGTTTCAACCTTAATCTGAATGTTCACAGGCTCAACGGTTGTTGCGTATACCCGCGACGTCGGATCCGCAAACAGTCGCTCCCCCTCAAACCCCTGTATTACAGCGGCGTTGTCATCGTACGCGACCAGCGTGCCCTGCGGCTGTGCCCGGTGGGTTTCGCGAATCATGCCGAACAATGAGCTGTCCGCCGCCACACCGTCTAGCTCCCAGCTGGCATTAAATATCTTGTGTCGACAGTGTTCCGAATTAGCCTGCGCGAACATCATCAGCTCTGCGTCAGTGGGGTTGCGCTGCAACTGCGTGAAGCCTTCGACGAGATAGTCTATCTCGTCATCGGACAGTGCAAAGCCAAAGCGAGTGTTGGCCTCTGCCAGTCGCGCGCGACCGCCACCGAGTATATCGATATGCTGCAGCGGTGCCGGGGCCTGCTGCCTGAACAGCTCGGCGGCTGCATCGACACTGTCAAATACCGCTTCCGTCATACGATCGTGCAGCAGCGATTGCAGTGATGCGTCTGTGGTTCCCTGGACCTGCCAGCCCACGGCGCGCTCGATACGTTCGCAGGCAATGCCGCAGTGTCGCAGGATATCGGTGGCTTTCGATGACCACGGCGAGATGGTGCCGGGTCGCGGCGCCACCATCAGGTCGATTCGCATATCTCCAGCGCTACCGGCGCCCAGCAGATTCTGCAGGCGCTGCTGCTGCGATACCGGAGGCTCACTATCGAGCAGATACAGGTGCACGGCGCGCAGTTCACTGACGTCAACACCTTGCTGCCGACATTTTTGCAGTAACTGTTGCACTCGAAAAGCAGACAGCGCGCTATCGCCAAACAGCACAAACATCGAATATTCCTGTGATTGCGTTGATGCGGAGTTAACTGCATATGGCGACGATTGGGAGCAAAGTTGCCATACTGGCTGGCTCCGAGCGTCTGCAGTCGGGGAAGAGCCGCAATTATGCCACAGCCACGACGATCACACCGCAACTAACCCCGGCTACCGTGCAGTGCCGGGGCTTCATTACAGCTGCTCTGACAGCCCCCGGACTTGGCACCGATTTGGCAACCACCGCCAACAGGAATCCGAAAGTATGAAGCACTGCATTGGATAGCATCAGCCACACAAACGCACCTGCCACCCTGCCCGAAACCCATATCGGCGGCACCATCGACGCCCGTGCAACCGCACACCTGAGTCTTCGCAATCGTTACGACAACCCTGTCAAAAACCGGCGGCACACACGACATGCGTGATCGCCAGTCTGAGCTCGCATTGATGCCCGCCCCCGTTTTGACACAACCGGCGGTTGAATCAGAACTGTCGCGCTTGTCGGCGCGCAATCAATTGTTGTCGTCACTCAACTCGATCACTGTCGAACTGGTGAACCGCACCGAGTTAACCCCGCTGCTGCAACACATTGCCATGGAAATCAAATCGCTGCTGAAAGCCGATCTGGTACAGATCAACATGGTGCATGAATCCGGTAGTTATCTGGAGACTGTATGCTCCGCTGGCGACTGGATGCAGGGCCGTCACTTTCGCTACACGCGTCGCGAAGGTGCCAACGGAATGGCATGGGACACGCGCTCGGTACAGTACATCGACAATTATGAAAGTTACTCGAATCGCCTTGAAGGACTGGACGCCATGAGCTGCTGCGTGGCTATTCCATTATTCCGCGATCGCATGGTGATCGGCACCATTGACGTAACTTTCGCCAGCGACAATCTGCACTACCGCGAAAAAGCGGTCGCCAACGCAGATGTGCTGGAGCAGATTTCGCAGCTGACCACAGTCGCTATTGAAAATGCTTCGCTGCACGAGTCGACGATGGCCACACTCGGCAAGACCGTCGCCCTCAATGAATTGAGTCAGCTGATTCACAGCAAGTCTGATCTGGACGACGTGCTGAGCCAAAGTGCCGATATGGTACTTAGTCTGTCCGACTCACTGATGGTGTCTATCATGCAGGCGGCCGACGGCAAGATCTGTTGTCATCACACACTATTCCACGACCAGACCACGGTAACAGTCTGTGCTGGTAAGGCTTCGGAAAACGACAGTTGTTCAGGCGCCGACGCAACAACTGGAGACCTCAGCTCGAATATCAGTGCATGGGGCAAGCTCTCAAATATCAGCGCAGCTCGGCATTGTCTGGAAACTGGCAACACCATTGTGCTCAGCCACAGCGAACCATGTGAGCAAGAAGCTGAGTCGGTCACGCAGTGGCGCAGTGAGCAGCAGATCGGCCCGTCGTTGTATCTGCCACTGGTGCACGAACAGGATACTTATGGTGTGCTGGCGATTCATCGGCATATCAATCAACGTAAATTCTCCGACGCAGATCTAAACCTGCTGACGATAGCGGCCAACCAGATTTCCATCGCGATATACCAGTCGTCATTGCTTGCAAAGATACGCCACGACGCCTATCACGACGGCTTAACTCAGCTGCCTAACCGCATGTACTTTGAAAAGCAACTGGCCGATGCCATCGACAGTGAACAAGGGAAGCCCGGGCGGTTTGCCGTCTTGTTTATGGACCTCGACGGGTTTAAATCAGTAAACGATACGCTCGGACACGGCATTGGTGACAAGCTGTTGCGCAACGTCAGCGACAGGCTTACGGCCAACCTGCGCGACGGCGACCTGCTGGTGCGCCTGGGTGGCGATGAATTCGCCGTGTTACTGCAAAACCTCACCGATCGCGAAACGGCGATGGTGATTGCCGCACGCCTTAACCAGTCTTTGCAGCACGCTGCTGATATAGATGGCTACAAGATAACCATCTCGGTAAGCATTGGCCTTAGTTTCTACCCAACCGATGGGGAAACCGCCGATGAATTGCTGAAGAATGCCGACATCGCTATGTATCAGGCCAAAGGCACTGGCAAAAACCGTATCAACTGCTTTGACGAGCAAATGGCTCTGAAGTACCGGGAGCGCGTGCAGCTGGAATCTGATCTGCGCGAAGCTCTGGACTCCGATCAGCTCTTTGTGGTCTACCAGCCACAAATCGAACCTCACTCCGGACGCGTGGTAACCGTAGAGGCGCTGGCGCGCTGGAACCATCCGGTGCTTGGGTCGATCCCGCCGGACAAATTTATACCCATCGCTGAAGAGTCCGGGCTGATCACGCGTATCGGCGAACGCGTATTGCGCGAGGCGTGCAAACAAACCCGACAATTACAAAAGAAAGGCTACCCGAGACTACACATAGCAGTGAACATATCGGCACAGCAGTTTGCACAGGATGATTTTGAGTCCGCCGTGTTCAATGCTCTGCGACACAGCGGATTGCAAGCCGGGTATCTCGAACTCGAGATCACCGAAAATATCGCTATGGAAAACGTTGACCGTGTGATTGCCAAGCTCGACAAGCTGCGCGCTCGTGGAATACAAATCGCCATCGATGACTTCGGCACCGGCTATTCATCGCTGCGGTATCTCGAGGATCTGCCCCTCGATACCTTAAAAATCGATCGCTCGTTTGTAGAAAAGCTAGACCCCAATGACCCGCAACACTCTCTGGTCAACACAATTATATTAATGGCTAGTTCGTTTGGTATAACCACAGTGGCTGAAGGTGTGGAAACCCGGGCCCAATTGCAAAGTGTTGTTGAGCTGGGCTGCGACTATATACAGGGTTACTACTACTCAAAGCCGGTGCCAGCCAGCGCGCTTCCATCCGTCATGGATCGCATTAACACTTCATCTAACAGCCCTGCACCCGGCCGACTCGCTGCGGCCTGATTGCAAAACTGCTCACACCCGCCAGGCACCTGCAACGCCGCAGCAACCGGTATAACATCCGGGCATAGCGGCCATAAAAACGCATAAAAACACTAACTAACAGATGCGTAAACAATCATCTGTAATGTGCCAGCCGGTTTATTGTTCGCGATGAATTATCAATTCTGCTAGGATTCGTCTCGAAGTCGGTCGATAACCACTTCGCCTGAGCAGTAGAAATACGCAGGTATAAGCTTCATCAGCGTTTGTGTTATCGCCCGCGCCCGGAAAAATTTCCGCCACAATGTGGCCATTGTTTGCAACCCTACGAATAGCAGGAATTGCTGAGGTTGCCATGCAGTGACGCACGGGCCGCAATAAGTTGTAGCGGGAAGTACGAGTAACCAAATGAAGAGTATTAGAAGGATGAAGTGTTCAACGAGTTGGGTCGGATATACCGGCCGCGCCATTGTTGCCCTGCTTTTACTATCATT
This sequence comes from uncultured Granulosicoccaceae bacterium, assembly GCA_964389335.1. Taxonomy (GTDB): domain Bacteria; phylum Pseudomonadota; class Gammaproteobacteria; order Granulosicoccales; family Granulosicoccaceae. The sequence goes on along the minus strand of CAYMFQ010000014.1, from coordinate 9,177 downwards.
GCTGCTGAGCGTTTCCCACGCAGCCGATGCTACTGCCGACGCAGCCAGCCCGGTGCCAGTCGCCGATGCTGAAAGTGCTGCGCAGTTCCGATCAAATCTGTTTGAGCTGGTTGATTCCCTGCCGCTGGTCGGTTCAATGTTGTCGGTGATCTGGTTTTCCATCACCAACTTTCAGGGCTGGGCCGGCTTAACGCCGCTGTTAATTAAAACCGCAATAACACTGGCGCTCGGGTGGCTTGGATTTTTAATCCTGCGCCCCACCAACCTGCGGCGAAAACTTAATCAACGCGCTGCTGGTAACAATGATGGCGTCTCGATAGCGCTGTATAGTTTCGTTTCGCTGGTGCTCGAACTACTGAGTATCGCGATCTTCTATTTTATTGCCAGTGCCACGCTCACCTACCTGATTGACAAAATTGACCCCAGCCGCGAACTGGTAGCAAACATTGTCTGGGCGGTGACAGCAATACTGTTATTCAACGCGGTTTTGCGTTCGATACTGTCCCCCAACAATTCAAACCTGCGGCTGATGCCCATTGCCGATAAACCTGCAAAGCGAGGCTTTAAGGTACTTCTTGCTATTTTTGCCGTACTGCAACTCGGGTTGGCTGCGCTGGATTTCCTCGATCACATGGGGGCCTACAAGTCTTTGACTCGCGGCGGCATCGTCTCTTTAACGTTTGTTATCAACGCTGCTTTCATTGCTTTTTTGTGGTCCGCACGCAAACACTTTAACGCTGTATTTTACCCGGAAGGCGCACCCGACCCTGCCGCACAACCAGCTTCAGCGACCATGTATCGACTGTGGCCGATCGGCTTAAGCGTCTGGCTATTGGTTATCTGGGGCGTTTGGTCGTTTAACATTTTTGTGAACAACGAAGAACGCGCAGCGAACGTTGCGATCTGCTGGTGGATTACGCTGTCGTTTCCGATTCTCGATCGGTGTGTGCAGCTGATCCTCAAGAATGTAATCGCAGACCGCGTGTTTACCGCACCGATCAATCAGGCCAGAGGCGAGCGCTTTGTTAACGTTATTCAGACCGGCTTTCGCATTGTACTGCTGGTATTTGCTCTATTTACCGTCACCAAGGCGTGGGGGTTTCAGGCCGCCAGCACGCTAACCGGCAACTCAATCGTGCAGCAAATCTTCGACATCATCGTAGAGCTCGGGGTCGTAGCTGTCGTGGGCTTTGCAATCTGGGAAATCGTACAGGGCTGGGCGGAAAGCAAGATGCCGGAGTCCGATATTGATCCGGTCGCCGCACTGGAACTCGATGGCGGCGGCATGGGCGGCACGCGCACAGAAACATTGCTGCCGCTGCTGCGCACCGTATTGTCGGCAGTGCTGGCTGTATTCCTGGTACTGACGGCGCTCTATGTTATGGGGGTCAAGATCGGACCACTGCTGGCAGGTGCCGGTGTCATCGGTATCGCCGTTGGATTTGGCGCGCAGAAGCTGGTGCAGGACATCATCTCAGGCATTTTCTTCCTGGTTGATGATGCGTTTCGTATGGGCGAATACGTCGAAGTGGGCGGCATGCGAGGCACCATCGAAAAGATATCAATTCGCTCTATGCAGCTGCGACATCACCTCGGGCCGGTACAGACTATTCCGTACAGCGAAATGGCCACTGTTAAGAACCACAGTCGCGACTGGGTAACGATGAAACTCGAGATTCGGGTGCCCTACCACACTGATGTCGAAAAGCTGCGAAAAATCGTTAAGAAAACCGGACTCGCGTTAAAAGAACATCCGGAACACGGATCAAAATTTCTGCTCCCGCTGAAATCACAGGGAGTCAATCGAATTGAAGAATCAGCACTGATTATTCGGGTCAAGTTCACCAGTAAGCCCGGGGATCAGTGGATCATACGAAGACTGGCCTATCAGGAAATACGCGACAACCTTGCCGCGGCCGGAATTCACTTTGCGCATCGGGAAGTGCGTGTTCATGTACCTGGTACAGACGAGCTGGACAGCCCGCCTGCAGACCAGGCAGCTGCTTTGCCACCACCGTCAGCTGACGGTGGCTCTCCGCAAAGCGATGCAGCAGCGATTGCCGAGGCCAGCGAGGCCGCCAGCAAAGCCACTGCAGACAAAGCTGATCTAGGCGCCCTTAAACGAGCTGCTGCTGCCACCGCCGGCGCAGCAATGCTTGCAGAGGAACTTGCGCGTTCACACGACCACGATGATGCGAATGATTTATGACAGACAAAAAAATTCTCGGGCAGGCGCATCCAGCCCTGCCTGCGCTGGTTGCTGACCTTAAAAAGCAGCCCCAAAGCCGCCGTCAGTTTTTACGTACCGCGACCCTGCTCGGCGTATCCGCCAGCAGCGCCTATCTGCTGGCATCGAAGATCCTTGGCGACGGTGAAGGGTTTATTTCAACCGCTGCCGCACAGGCACCGGCACAAAGCCGCGAGCAAATCCTGCGTGTGGCGATGGCCGTGCACCCCATCGTGGATCCGGCCAGTTATGAATTTACGGAAATGGCCAACATTACCCGCCATGTCTGCGAATATCTGACCTGGTCTAACCCCGACGGCATCACCCTGCCGAAACTGGCCGAACGCTGGCACGCATCGGAAGATCTGAAAACCTGGACGTTCCACCTGCGCCGCGATGTGCAGTGGCACAACGGCGATTCATTCGACGTCGACGATGTGTTGTTCAACGTTAACCGCTGGCTCAGCCCGAGCGTTGGCTCTGCGAACCTCGGTGCGTTCAGCGCCATGACAGAACCGGTCACCTACGGCGGGTCGACCACCAAGCGCAAGCGCGCCGGCTCACTGGAACGGGTTGATCGCTTCACGTTCCGATTGCATCTGGCACAGCCCACGCTATCGATTCCGGAAAACTTTGCCGCTTACTTTGCGGCGATAGTGCATCGCGATTTCGGCGGCGACTTCAGCAAGGAACCCGTTGGTACTGGTCCCTATCGACTGGCCGAATACGAAGAAGGCAACAAAGCCATCCTGAAACGCAGTGGCAAGCCCTACTGGGGGCCGCAGCCCAAGCTCGACGAAATTCACTACTACGATACCGGAGACAACCCGGTAAAAATGCTGGAGGCACTGGCACGCGGACAGGTCGACATGGCCTATAGCATGGACGTGCGCACGCTTGACCTGGCCAACTCGCTGCCGGACACCAGCGTCTACGAAATCAAATCGTCATCCACCGGTGTGGCACGCATGAATGTCACCCAGCCACCATTCGACAACCTCGACGTTCGCAAAGCGGTGATGGCCTGCATTGACCCGACCGCGTTTCCCTCACAGGCATTTAACGGTCGTGGCGGTATTGGCGAGCACCACCATGTCGGTCCTATGCATCCCGAATACTACGAACTGCCACGCGTGACTCAGGATTACGCACGCGCCCGTGAACTGCTAAAGCTGGCAGGTTACGGCACCGGTCTGAATATCACTATTGACTGCGGCAACACCAATGGCCTGTGGCAGCAGTCGATCTGTCAGATTATTCGGGAGCAGGTAGCACCGGCAGGCATTAACCTGAACGTCAATATCATGGAAAAGTCAGACTACTGGAAGGTGTGGAAGACGACGCCGTTTGGCATCACTACCTGGGGCCATCGCAACCTCGGCACCATGACCCTCAACCTCGCCTATCGCACCGGTGTGCCATGGAACGAGTCGGGCTATTCGAGCGACGCATTCGACCGTGCACTGGACAAGGCAGATTCACTGATCGACGTTGAGGAACGACGCGCAGCGATGAAAGACGTACAGCAGATTTTGCAAAACGACGCTGTGATTATTCAACCGATCTGGCGCCCGGCCTTTTTCGTCGCACGCGACTACGTCAAAGGGCTGCAGCCGAACGCATCAAGACTGCACCACTTTGAAGATGTCACACTGGTGTAGACGCAATACAAAACGCGTTTGTCAGCCGAAACGCGGCTGACAGCTGCGTCGTCGACGCAGCCAACCCGCCAGCACTCCACCAAACAGCAACCCAAAGCCAGCGGAGCCACCGCCGCTGCTCACAGCGGCTGTGCTGCTGCCTGTTGTTCCGGTACCCGTTGTTCCACTGCCTGTTCCGACGCCCGTAACACTGCCACTGCTACCGCCGTTAATCTCCACCACGTTAAACGTGTTTTGCGATGTAACATCCGGCAGCGCTGATGCCGTGGTGCGCGCAACGGTAAACGCCGCATCCTGTAACTGCACTTCAACCGGCACCGGCCCTATGGGTATATCGCTGGTGGCGTCAATCACGACCTCGCCGTCCCGACCAGTACCGGCGCCCAGTGTCAGTGTCCACTCTGTGCCGTTATCACCACAAAACGCACTCAGTGTTGCACGCCGCTCGCGCGACTGATCACCCATCTGCGAGTTATACACAAACGTCGGATCAACAGTCATCTCATCAGCGGACAAGGTTGTATAGAGGCGCGTCAGGTAACTGCCCTGCGGCAGCAGCACAGCGCTTGCATTCAAAGGATCGATTTCAATACTTTGAAAGCTTTCACTCAACGTATTGCGTGCACTGGCAAGTGTCTCTTCGTTGAACACCTGCGCCAGTCGACCCGCATCGAAATAGATAAATGTGCCTTCTCCGGATGGCAGCGGCAGTGTACGTTGTAGTTCGTCCTGGAACGCCGCGCTGGGCGCAAGATTGGCGAGCCCCGCAATAAAGCCGGCATCGGTTGTGGTGCGGTCAAGTGACTCGAGTTGCGCCTGCAGGTTGTCAGCATTGGTCAGTCGCGACAGTAACTCATCATCAATTTGCCCGGCCATGTCTGTGGCGAAGCCCTGCCCGCCTGCTTCATCCATCGCATCAGTTACCAGTGTTTGATAACTTGCGTAGGCATTGCGCGTACCGGTATACCAGTTCAGGCGCGTGTAGTTTGGCACCACATGCAGATAGTTATCCGGCACCGCGCGCGACGGCCCGGCAATCCACACAAGCACCCCCATGTCATCCTGCGCAGCCACAGCAGTGAGCCTGATTGGAATCATCGGCTTTTCGCTTTGATACCGCAGAATAACCGGCTGGATACTGCCTGCGCTCTGACCGCTGCGAAGCTTCAGGCCGACGAATTTCATACCGTCCAGCACATAGGGTTCTATAAGCTCCCGACCTCGATCAGACAAGTCGTAGTTATTGTCGACCAGCCAGTTCGCCATAGCGTCCGGGTTTTCACTGGTAATCAGCTGCACGTCAAACGGGCCGACGGTCGTCTCTTCAACGCTCACACCGCCACTAGCACTGTCTGCCACTGACTCTGATACACCGCCAGTGGTGCCGCCTCCAAAGACAGGCGACGGACAGGCTTCGCCCTGCTGCTCAAGTACAAACTGCGGCTGTGTCGCCGCGTCCAGCTCGGTAAAAGTCAGATCGGAACCTACGTCGACACCACCGTCAAGTTCAAGTGATGCAGGCACCGGTACTACCCAGCTGAAGTCCTCTGCATCCCCCTGGTAAAAAATTCTCACAAGCGCGCTGATATCGTTGCCGCTCTGACTGAACACAATCTGCTCGCCAGCTTGCACCACCGGTGTCAGCTGACAGAAAAACCCGCCGCAGGCCATCGCCGACGAGGACAACACCAACGCCGCAATCGTGCTCGCAAACGATAAACCGTGTCTGATCATTTTCACTGTAACTCCCCTTTATCAGGTTCGTACAGGACCGCCGCCCTCGATCGGCAAACACCCATGGATCAGGTGTTACGCAGGCTTGCGCAGGTGAAGGTATCCTGTACTTATTCAGGGAGTATAGGAAACATATTCACTCTGCACCTGCGGCACGGTCATGCGGACCGCGCGAGACTCTTACCAGGGTCATAAAACGGTTTTTTAACCACCGTTGCAGCAGCATGCCTGGTCGGCAACTGAACCTGAAGCGCAGTGCCCACCGCAGCTGAGTCCACTGCCACCATCGCAAGGGCTATATTCCTTTCCAGCCTCGGCGAATAAACCGCTGAAGTTACCTTGCCGACGGGTTGTCCGTCGTTCGTGTGCACCGGCCAAAAGGTCGTGTTGGGTCCACTAAAGGGCTCCGCATCAATTTCCAGCCCGATCTGCTGTCTGCTGACACCTTCTGCATTAATTTTCTCCAGTGCATCGCGTCCGATAAAACTGATATCCGCATCCAGATTTACCAGCCGCCCGAGTCCGAGTTCATAGGGGTTAGTGTTTCTGTCCATATCCGCGTGATAAGACAGCATGCCCCCCTCAATGCGCCGGATCGATGAGGTATGCCCTGCGGCCAGTCCATACGGCTGACCGGCATGCATAATCTTTTCCCACAGATCATCGCCAAAGGCCGAGTCGGTTAAATAGATTTCATAGCCAAGCTCGCTTGACCAGCCGGTACGTGAAATAACCAGCGGTATGCCGTCGAGCTCAACTTCACGCAGCCAGTAGTAACGCAGGTCGTGGATTGATTCACCAAACAGGCTTTGCATAACATGGCCTGATTGCGGTCCCTGTAACTGCAGTGGCGATACATCGGGCTCAGTGATCGTGACATCCATACCGGCGTTAACCGCCACGCCCTGTGCCCAGAACAATACATCGCTGTCTGCCAGTGACAGCCAAAAGTGGTTTTCTCCCAAACGCAGTAACACCGGATCATTCAGGATGCCACCGTCGGCATTGGTAATAAGTACATACTTGCACTGCCCGACGGCACACTGACTGAGGTCTCGTGGTGTAAGCAACTGGGTAAACCGCGCGGCATCGGGCCCGGTTATCTCGACCTGACGCTCGACCGCAACATCACACAAAATGGCCTTGTTAACCAGATTCCAGTAGTTCTGAACCGGATCTCCAAAGTCTCGGGGAATATACATGTGGTTGTATACCGAAAAGTCTTTTGCTCCCCACCGCACCGTGGCATCAAAGTAAGGTGACTTTCGAATTTGGGTTCCAAATCCGAATTCTGCAGGCGTGTCTTTCATGGTTAACCTGTTGTTGGTAGATGGCGTTGGCGGATGGCGTTGGCAGTTGCTGTTGGCAAGCTCTGAAGGGTACCGACGCAATCGATCGACACCTGTGCAAATAACGACGATCTGTTACTGACCGGATTCCGTCAGCAACCATGTTCGGAAACTGTTGAACGCCGGGGAACTTGCTACCCGGTCGGTATACACCAGGTAATACGCATAGCCGTCCAGTCTGGTATCAAACGGCTCACACAGTCGACGATCGTCAATGAGATTCTGAATCAAAGGATTGGCAAGCACGATACCCAACCCGTCAATGGCAGACTGCACGCGAACATTGGGATCAACTATCACCGGCCCATCTATCTTCACGTCTGGCGCGCCTGCCTGCACAAGCCATTCGCCCCAGCGGTCAATCAGCCCCTGATCCCGCAACAGTGGCACACGCTGTAAATCCGATACGTGCTTTATCGCCATGCCGCCGTGCAGCAGCGATGGAGCACACACCGCAATCATTGGCAGTGGCAACAGCAACTCCGAGTGGCAGTTCGGCCAGTTGCCGTCTCCCCACCGAATTGCCACATCAGTATCTTCGAGCCGAAAATCAGGGTCGTTCACTGAGTGCTGCAGACGGATGACGATATTAGGGTGCGCAGTGAGGAAACGTCCCATGCGCTGCGACAGCCAGCGTGTCACAAAATACGTACTAACGGATACCGTCAGTGCGCGGGCTGACCGCTCCGGTGCGAAGCGGGCGATGGTGCTGTCGAGTTCCTGAAACTGCCGGTGCACGGTACGGAACAGTGCTTCGCCGCTGCTGGTCAGCACCACCTGTCGGGTTTTACGGTCAAACAGCGGGGTACTCAATGCCTCCTCCAGTTGTTTAACCTGATAGCTGACCGCCCCCGGCGAGACCGCCAGCTCCTGCGCCGCCGCAACGAAACTGCCATGCCGTGCAGCGGCCTCGAAAGTGTGCAGTGCTTTGAGTGAGGGCAGATGCTGAAACATGGCTATAGACTAAATTATTTAAGTCATTGGTTAAACAATTCGGTTTGTAAACGCTCTATTTGCAGCGCTATGCTTCAGTTCTACTAATGTGTGGCACTCGGAATCTGAAGCCGCAACTAACCGGAGCACAACTCGTGGCGCAATCTGCTGACTCTTCACCCGGCAAAAAATCCCGCTCGCCGTGGCACTACACGCCGGAGTTGCCAGTCACTGTGTCGCCCTACTTTCAGTGGCCACCGGCAGTCAGACCGATTGCCAGGTGGATTGTGGGTGGCTGGTTTCCGGTGTCCGAGCGACTCATCATTCTGTTGCTGGCCATTCTTGTCAGCGTAACTGTGCAGCCCTCACTGGATACCACAGCTGCATTCAGCCCTGGCTGGATAGCCAGTATTTTTATCCGTAATTTGTTCCTGATGACTTTGGTTGCCGGCGGACTGCACTGGTATTTCTACATCGCCCGCAAACAGGGCGACGAACGTCGTTACGATGCGCGACCGTTCGCCACGTCGAACCGGGTGTTTACCTTTGGATCGCAGGTGCGTGACAACATGTTCTGGACGCTGGCCAGCGGCGTCACTATCTGGACACTTTACGAAGCGCTGATGCTATGGGCGCTTGCCAATGGTTACGCACCACAGTTTTCAATGCCTGAACACTGGCCGTGGCTGGTGTTACTGGTGTTGTTGATCCCGATGTGGGAAACCACCCACTTCTTTCTGATCCACCGTTTAATACACACCTCCAAACTGTACCAGCGCGTGCATGCACTGCATCATCGCAACACCAATGTCGGGCCGTGGTCAGGGCTGTCTATGCATCCGGTGGAGCATATCGTTTACCTGAGTACGGTACTCATACACTTTATTGTGCCTTCGACACCGTTTCTTATCGCGTTTCACCTAATGTATTTCACCTTGTCGGCAGCCACCACCCACACCGGTTATCAGGGAATTGTGCACAACGGCAGACTGGTGCTGCCGCTTGGCACTTTTCACCATCAACTGCATCATCGCTACTTCACCTGCAACTACGGCGGACTGGAAATGCCCTGGGATAAATGGACCGGTTCGTTCCACGATGGCACGGCCAAATCACACCAGGCTTTCCTCGCCAGGCGCAGGGGGAATCTCAATGGCTAGTCTTACTGTTAAAGAGTTGCTCGAACTCAAGGACGTCAGGCAAATTGCATTTGTACAAATTGCGCGGGAAGAAGAAGCGATCGCCGCATCTGAGGCGGGCATGGATATGATCG
>CAYMFQ010000013.1:60710-66875 GCA_964389335.1 uncultured Granulosicoccaceae bacterium | reverse complement strand
GGCACAACCTTGCATCAAATACCTTTGAAGTGTTCTTTGACGGCAGCAGGGTCGATACCATTGGAGCAACTGGTGGCAGTGTAGCCAACCCCGACTGGAAGATGTACAGCTTTACAGTGGAAGCATCTTCGGCTCAGTCAGAAATCCTTTTTCGTGAAGCCTCTTCAAACGGCGGGGGAGTGCTGCTTGATGCGGTGGCGGTGCGGGCGTCTGATCAGCCTGTGGGAAGTTCAGGTATCAATGATCTGGCGGTTGGCATTACAGCCGCCGTGCTTTCCGACAGCGACGTTCAATCGGGAAGCATTGTCATAAACGGCCAGGTTGTCGATATTGATGTCGACACTGATAGTCTGGATGAAATTGTTAATGCCATTAACTCAGCTAACACTGGTGTGAATGCGTCACTGGTCAGTACAGGTACCGTCACTGCAGATAACCTTGATCTGTATCGGATCGAATTGTCGTCTGCCGACGCGGGGTTTACTTTGGCTGATAACTGTACCGGATTGTTTGCGGCCATGGGCATACAGACGGGGGCTTATGGTGAAGTCTATGAAGCAACAACACCAGCAGTGCGCAAAAGACGCGGTTATCGCGCGGCAGATGCACTGGGGAAGATTCAGCAGTCAATGCAGCGTATTGTACAGAGCGATCTGACAATCGGCAGGGCGTCAATACAGTCATCAATGACTTCAATTTTTGAAGGGCTGGTTGATCGGTATGGTTCGGAAAGACTGTCTGCGCTGGGGCTCGATATGGCCGGCCTGGAAGAGGGCTTTCTGGATATTAGTGATCAAAGTCGTCGGCGCTTTTCCAAATCAGTGTATGAAAGCGAGCGCTTGCTGGAAAAGTTGTTGCTCGAAACCTATGACCGCAATGAAGAAGGTCTGATAGATGTAATGCGCGAAACCATTGAATCGGAGTTGGGCTCAGGCGGTGTTCAAACGGGCTCCATAATTAATACCTTCGCCTGATGGGCTTTCGCGAATTGTGGTTTAGCCCTGAAGATACTTCCGTTGATTCTATATGGCGCGAGGCGACGAAGTCCTTTTTGCCCGGATCGTCATTACCGATCGTACATGCAAATAAAAATTAGTTAGTTTATGCCATAGGCGTTCAGCTACAAACGTGGCACGTTTGGATATCATGTGAGCAATGACATACATTCAGACAAGGGAAAGCAGCATTGATTGGATTACATTGTAAAGACTGCGCAGCCGCTATGATGGTTTGCCTGCTTCTATCGCTGGCAACGCCGTCAGTCAGTCAGGCACAGTGTGTATACCCGAACGGCGACACCAGTATCTGGGGCTGGGATAACACCGTCAGGCAATCCTGCCCGCCGGTGGAACCACAGGCGAACCAAGGCAACAGTGGAAGTTGCCTGTATCCAAACGGCGATGTCAGCCAATGGGGCTGGGATGAAATCAATCGGCAATCGTGCCCGCCAATAACATCATCTGGCTCGCCGGAAACAGCGACAACCGGGAACTGCGTGTACCCCAACGATGACGCCAGTCGATGGGGTTGGGATGATATTGAAAAGGAATCCTGCCCACCGGTTACTGCTGATGACCCGACAACAGATACAGCGGAAAGCAACTGTACTTACCCTAATGGTGATACCAGCCAGTGGGGCTGGGATGAAACCCGCCGGCAAAGTTGTCCGCCTGTCTCCGGGGAAACTGAGGTGGTGGTGAACGATGATGACGTGTCGACTGGTGCATGCGTCTACCCTGGCGGAGATACGAGTCAATGGGGCTGGGATGATGCATCCAGAACGTCGTGCCCGCCCATTACGGGCACTGGCACTGGCACTGATAACGGCGGTAATGCGGGAGATAGTTCAGCGCAACGAAATTATCCGTTTAGTGTCACTGCGTTGCCGCGCGTGTCGCATGACTGGACGGCGGGGCTTCGCAATACATGGAATGGACTTAAGCGTCGCAACGTAGATCCGTATAACACTGGAATGGTGCATCGCCCCAGGTCCGAACAGCCCGGTGATGCAGTGTCTGAAGGTGTTGGCTACGGGATGATTTTAGCGCTCTACAGTAACGATCAAAATTACTTTAACAAGATATGGGATGGCGGTGAACGCACTCTGTGGAACGGCAGGTTCTACGACTGGCGCAGTGATCAGTTTGGCAACATCATCGGTACCGGTGCGGCAACCGATGCTGAACAGGACATCGCCATGATGCTTATATTCGCCGATCATCTTGTTAATCAAGGCATCTGGTCTGCACATGTGAGCCCGCAGGGAGCAACCTATGCATCGCGTGCGCAGGATCTGCTCGACCTGATATGGTCAGACATGATCGATGGTGGCCGTTACCTGCGCCCGGGTAACTTTTGGGGCGGTCGGGACCTGACGAACATCGGTTACTTTTCCCCAGCCTGGTATCGGTTGTATCAGCAGTTCGATGCACGAGCAGATCATAACTGGCAGGCGGTGATTGACCAGGGCTATCAAACCATCAGTGCGGGCTCGGGTTATAGTCGTGGTCTTGTCGCAGACTGGTCTGACGCCTGGGGGAACACGCTGGCTGAAGGGCCCGGCTACAACGCCTACGATAACGGGCAGTCGATGTACAAGGATGGCATTCGAATTTACTGGAGACTGGCGACCGATGCGCTGTGGTTTCAGGAGTCCCGCGCCACTCGGTTTCTCGGCAATGCGATGACGTTTTTGCAGCAGCAGGCGAATGCCGGTGGTACGTCTGCAATGACTAACTCACCTGCGCACCTGGCGAACTTTTATCAGCTTGATGGCACGCAGGTACCTGCGACGGATATCTGGACTGAGTTCAACGGTGGTAACAGCCAGCGCTCACGCAATGAGCACAGTCACCTGACACTTGGCATGTGGGCTAGTGCGGCGATTGGCTCTGGCGATGTGGCACTGGCCGAGCGCTTTAGCCGTCAACTGCAGACTTTCTATGAAGGCGGGAGCTATTGGGGTAAAACCACCGATGCTTCCGGGAAAAACGAAACCTTTGCCAATAACGAGAATTACTTCGATCAGTTTCTGGCCTGGTTTGGTGCCATAACGCTCAACGGTAACTTCTGTAATATGCTGACGTGTCTGAATGAGTAGCATGCAACTCCTTGCCATTGATTGTGGCAGTACTCATGTAATGGCAACTCTGTCTGACGGTTAGCCTGTTAACGCTTGCTGCGCTTTGAGCCTTTGAGTGATTCGGACGCAGCAAGGCTTTTTACCCGGTCGACAAATACATCGGTAATTTTCGCGCGTGAGTGTGCCGGTGGTGTTACAGCGACTAGGTCGAGTCTGGCGTTGTGGTTTAACGGCACCGCCGTCAGTCCTCGCAGTTGTGCAACGTGTATTGCATAGGGATGAATAATCGCACTGCCACAGCCGGCTTCCACCAGCGCACAGATACTTTCTATTGTTTGTGCCGATAGTGCAAAGTTGGCCTGAATGCCACCATCGTTAAAAAGCTTGTCGATGTGCGAGCGCAGACTCATACCGGCGGAAAAGCCGATGAGCTGTTCACCCGCCAGGTCCTGAAGGCTCACATGCCGTCGTTTAGCAAGGCGGTGTGTTTTGGCGAAAACACAAATCCATTTACGGCTGTCTATGCATTGTGTTTCCACCGCATATTGCTCACCGCTTCGGTGATCGCCAAGTGAGCCCGCGGTGAAACCGATATCTTAAGCACCGGACTCCACCGGTGCCACGATGCGATCGGTGGTTTCAGTATCGAGCGTAATCGCGGTGCCGGGGTGATCAGCAAGATGGCCTGATATTGCCTTTGGCAGCACGCCACTCGACAGTGACGGAAAGGCGATCACACGCAGGCTGCCAGGCCCGTGTTCGGCGATTCTGCGCGCAGCCAGATCAACCGCATCAAGACCGGTGAAGTGTCGATCAACTTCGGTCAGTAGTGCGCTGCCTTCAGGCGTTAGCCTAAGCCGCCCCCGATCCCTCGTGAAGAGTTGCAGTGCGAGTTGTTGTTCGAGCCGCGACAGCAAGCGGCTGACCGCAGGCTGCGATGCATGCAGGGCTTCGGCCGCGGCGGTAACCGTGCCGAGCCGGGCGATGGCGCGGAACGCTTCCAGTTGCCGAGTGTTCATAAAGGCAGCATATTACGTTTGTGCATAAAGTGCTTAACTTTTGGCATTGGATGATATTGCCTGCACTTGTTACATTAGGTGCCATTCGTGAATCAGGAGATCGGTTATGGCACTCGCTTCGGAGCGCATCGAGGTCGATGACATCACGGCGTTGCAGGAGCTTTATCACAGCCGCGGCTGGTCGGATGGGCTGCCTATAGTGCCGCCCACGCCCGATGCCGTGCAGGCCTGTCTCGACTGGGCGCTGACGCCACCCGATCAGCTAATCGGCGTAGAGCCAGTGCGTGGCCGCGCAGTGACGGCGGAAAAAATAGCCATTAACGCGGTCATGGCCGGATGTCTGCCAATGCACTTTCCAGTGGTCGTGTGTGCATGGACGGCATTGTTGCAGTCTGAATTCCTGTTGCACGGTGCTACTTCAAGCACCGGCGGTTGTGCTGTGCTGATGGTGATTAATGGCGATGTGCGGCTGGAGATTGGTGCATCAGGCGGTTTCAGTGCACTGGGAGGAAGTGACAGGGCCACCACGGCGATTGGCAGGGCCATCCGTTTGGGGTTAATCAATATTCTTGATGTGCGGCCGGGTGGAGTCGATCGCTCAACACTTGGGCACCCGGGAAAACTCAGTTTTTGTGTTGCGGAAGACGAAGAAGGTTGCGACTGGCAGCCACTCGCACAACAGCGTGGAATTCCCAAAGAGGCCTCGGCGGTGACTGTTATGGCAGCCGGGGCGCCACGCCAAATCATGAACGAATGGACCACGCAGCCGGAGGAAATCCTCGAGACATACGCGGCCGAAATTCGCGCCAACATGCGTCATTACTCGATCTGGTCAGGCAACTACGCGGTGGTGATTGCACCACAGCATCGAACCCATTTGCACGCTGCCGGCTGGAGCAAAGCTGACATTGCCGAGTTCATTTATCAGCGCGCGCGCGTGCATCGACGTGAATGGGCTGATGTTGGTAAAGCTTCTGTCGTGCGCGATCGCGGCGATACGGAATATGCGGCACTGCCGTCCCCTGAAGACTTGCTGGTGATTGCCGCAGGCGGACCGGCCGGTGGCTTCGGTGCGGTGATACCGCCGTGGCTCGGCCCCAAAAGTCGCGCGGTTACTGCCGCTGTCGGCGCTTGTATTGATTGTTAATCCGGAGACAACCATGACTTATCAGGTACTCAATCCAACCAGTGAAGTTTCACCCGAGACGCTTACAACAGCGCCTCGACTACAAAGCCTGACTGGTGCCACGGTGGGTGTAATTTCAAACGGCAAAGAGGGTACAAAAGGTTTTTTTGCGCATCTTGAACGCATACTGGTTGATCAGTTGCAGGTTGCCAGTGTGGTGCTGCGGCGCAAGTCTAACTACAGCGCACCGGCTGAACGCAGCATTGTTGAAGAAGCGGCCGGTTGGGATGTGGCCATCACCGGTATTGGCGACTGAGGCAGTTGCTCGTCGTGCAGTTTGCATGACGCGATAGCTTCAGAGCGAGAAGGTACCCCGGCGGTGGCAGTGATGACGACTAATTTTATCAGCGCCGCTGAGTTAACGAGCCAGGTGCTCGGCATGCCTGACTATGAATTTGCGGTCATTGAACATCCGGTCAGCAGTGCTGATGATCAGGGTTTGCAGGCCAGAGCGCAGCAAACGGCTGAAGCGTTGCAACGAATAGTACTTACACAGTAGCGCTCGGCAAACAGGAAAAAAACAAAGGCACATCCGTCTTGAAAAGAAGCACAGAAATTGAGCTTGCCAAAGAACTGATCGAGCTGCAGCAGAAGCAATCTGCGTTTCTTGATGATGCGGTGGAGCGCAACCCGGTTGATGTTTACTACAGCGCTGAGCAGTTTATGCGGGAGCGAGAGCGTTTGTTCAAAACGGCGCCTCAGCCACTTGTACACAGCAGCGAGCTGCCACAGCCGGGTTCTTTTCTACGGCGTGACCTTGCGGGGTTGCCGGTGTTTGTAACCAGAGATACGGAAGGACACGCGCATGCTTTTTTGAATGTTTGTCGTCATCGAGGCACGCGGCTGGTTGATGACAGTCAGGGGTGTAAGCACAGGTT
>CAYMFQ010000013.1:49785-60610 GCA_964389335.1 uncultured Granulosicoccaceae bacterium | reverse complement strand
TGGGTGCAACTTGATCCGCTGTCTGCGACCTCGACACAAATAAGGCTTTGCACACTGGCGCCGAGTGATCAGGTGGAGTCTGAGGCTGATCTGGCTCGCTGGGCTAAAAACCATGCGATAACACTGACGACGCTGAATGAAGACTTTGACATCGGTGAAAGTATTCAGGCCGGTCTTGAGTCAGGTGCCAATGAGCACCTGACGTTTGGTCGCTTTGAGGGCGCGCTGGCAGTGTTTAACCGGAGCGTTGAGCAGACGCTTTTATAGCGTTAGGTGCTATTAGGTTTCTAAGCGTCGTTTGAGCGCAACGCGAATTAGGAATCCGCTTCCACCAGATTGCGTTCGAACAACGCGAATACCTTATCCCAGCTCAACTCTGCGGCAGCCGGATCGTACGGTGCGCGTTCGACAAACGCGTAACCATGGTCGACGCCATCGAATACATCCATCTCATAACGTAGGTCTGCATCGTCAAGTGCTTCGCGGAAGGTTTGTATGTACTCGGGCGGGGTGTATTTATCCAGTGTGCCAAAGCCATAGTACAGCTCGGCGGTGATCCCTTTCAGGTGCAAGTGTGGCGAGTTGTCGTCTTCGGTAACGAGCCGCGTGCCATAGAAAGAAGCCGCACAGGCAAAGCGGTCAGGAAACTTTTTAGCGGTGGTGGTGATAAAGCGACCACTCATGCAAAAACCAACACTGCCAATGGCACCGGGTTGTATCTGCGGCTGCGAATCAAGGTAGCCGATTACGGCGGCGGTATCGTCGTTGATGTCTTCGTCAGTCAGGCCATGGTAGGCGGCGAGGTAGACAGCAGTTGCTGACTCGGGGCGTTGATAGGTTTTAAAGCGCAACTGGCCGTAGCGATGGTACAGATCGGGCAGGATGCACGCGTAACCGTGTTTCGCTACGCGTCGCGCCATGTTGTACAGTTCTTCGCGGATGCCGGGCGCATCCATGTAGAAGATGATTGCCGGCCATTCGTGTTGGTCGTCCGGTGCGACAAAGTAACAGGGGATAGGACCGTTTTTACTTGTGACATCGACAAATTTTTCCAGCATGGCCATGGTCCGAAGTAGTTCGAGAGAGCTGGAATAGTATCAGAAGTCCGTGCTTACAAGGGTACTTTGGACTCGGCGCCAGGTAGTGCCGCGGTGGGTCGTAATTGCCGGAGTGTGTACCAGTGCGAAACCACAGAGCTTATCAGCACCACGGATATAATCGTAATGAACAATGAGATCATCGGAAAGCCGTACTGCACCACCAGCAGGTAATTAATTGATGCTGGTATCACGAGCTGACGACATATGCCCAGAACCATCGGGAACAGCGGGCGCTTAATTGCCTGCAGGCTTGCCACACTGATAAACAGCACCACATAGGCAAAAAACGCAATGGCATCAATGCGCAGATAGGTTGAGCCGGTGCTGATGACATCCGGGTTACTGGAGAAGATACTGAGCATCTGCGGCGACAGGAATACCATGATTGGTATGCACACCAGTGAAATGGCAACGCCTGTTAACAGCGCTTTTTTGTAGGTTTCTAATACACGTTCTGCGAGGCCGGCGCCGTGGTTTTGACCGACGATGGCCATGACTGCGCTGTTAAGGCCAAGCGCCGGTAATAGCAAAACCTGTTCAAGGCGCAGCCCGACAGCATAGCCTGCTACGTGGTCACTGCCGAAGCGCCCTACAAAAGACACGGTAATAAAGCCGCCCAGTATGATGGTCATCATATTGAAGCTGGCGGGTAGTACCTGATGCAGCAGGTCCTTCCAGTAACCGAGGTTAAACGCCGGCCGCGGTGAGTAGTTAAGACGCCTGCGTAACACCGCCAGCAGATACACTGCACTAAACGCCTTGATCAGCACCGTAGACAATGCCAGACCAGCCACACCGAGGCCAAGCACGAAGGTTAGCAGCGGGTTCAGTACAAAGTTGGCGAAGAAACCAATGGCCAGAGCATTGCGGGCTGATTTGGTATCGCCAAGTGCCATCAATGCGCCGGTGGCGACGGCCGCAATGACAAACGTAATGTTGCCGATCAGCACGATATTGGCGTAGCGTTGTGCGGCGGGTTCGACGTCCGCTTCGGCACCCAGAAAGCGAATTAGATCGGGGGCCAGCCACAGGCCAGCCAGCAGGCAGATTATGGCGATGATGATCGCCAGCCCCAGTGCCTGATTAAGCCAGTTGCGCACGCCGTCGTGACGACCGGCACCGACTTCATTGGCGATCATGGCGGTTGTACCGGTCTGCATGCCGGCGCCGATGCCGATGATCATAAAGAATACGCTGCCGGCTATTGATACACCGGCCAGAGCCTGGTCTGACAACATGCCGGCAAACCAGAAGTCAGTCAGGTTATACAAGGTGTTGAAGATCATGCCCATCGCGGCGGGTATCGACAGGGCGATGAGATGGCGAAATACCGACCCCTGAGTCAGGTCATCGTGACCAGTCTTGTCAGACTCGCGCAAGTGTTTTGCCCTTTAGTGCAAGACGGCCGGAAGCAACTGAAGACCGTTTGATTTCGATTTGCGGGGCGATCACAAACAGATCGCCGTTAACGCCGTGCAGCTGATGTGCAATGCCGCTGCTGTCGGCCAGACCAGCGTTGGCCTGCATGTGTTCCGGTTCGCCGTGGACAGGTATCACCAGCCGTGGTCTGACCCATCGGAACATGGTGCGCAGCTCGTCGGCCGCCGGATGCCCGCTGGCGTGAATGGGCAGTGGTGCGGTTTGTTCGGTGACTACTGTGACACCCATACTTTCCAGGCGCGCAATCATCGCCTCGACGGTTTGTTCGTTACCCGGAATAACGCGTGAGCTGAACACGACGGTATCGCCGGGTTCGAGTTCCATATCGCGAAAGCTGTTGGTGCTGAGCCGGTGCAGGGCAGTGCGTGGTTCACCCTGGCTGCCGGTTGCTAATAGCAGCACGGTTTCTCTGGGCAGATAGCCGAGGTGGCGCGAGTCAACACCAGGCTGCTCCATTTGCAACAGGCCGGTTGCACGACCGGCGTTGACCATTTCTATCATTGAACGACCGAGCAGGCCGAGGTGACGGTCGGTCTCGGTGGCAATGCGTGCCAGGGTAGCGACACGTGCGAGGTTGCTGCCAAAGCAGGTAACGACGACCCGACCGGTCGCCTGTTCGACGACAGTCTTCAGGCCGCGATACAAATCTGATTCTGATGCGGTGTGCCCGTCCACGGTGGCGTTGGTCGAGTCGCACACCATGGCGTCGATGTGTTCGCGATGCAGCGACTGGCAGCGATCACGGTCATAGGGCTGGCCAACCACCGGTGCGTCGTCGAGCTTCCAGTCGCCTGAGTGAAACACTTTGCCCACCGGAGTCTTGATCAGCAGGCTGTGTGGTTCGGGGATCGAGTGGGTCATTTGTATCCACTCGATATTGAACGGTCCGATGTCGACCACCTGTCCCGAGTCGACAATGGTGATCGGTACGTCGTCAAGTTGCGCTTCGTTGAGTTTGCGCCGCAGCACGTGGGCGGTGAGGCGGGTGGTAAAGATGGGACACTGCAATTGCGGCCACAGGTATTGCACCGCGCCGATGTGATCTTCGTGCGCGTGGGTGATGATCATGCCGGCGATGTCCTGCCGGCGCTCGGCAATGAAAGCCGGGTCAGCCATTTGCACATCACGCGAGGGAACTTGCGGCGCGCTGTCAGCGCCGGCTGTCGAGTCTGTGGCAGACTGGTCTGAAAAGGTCAGCCCGCAGTCGACGATCAGCCAGCGTCCATCGTGCCCGTACAGGTTGAAGTTCATACCAATTTCGCCGCACCCGCCAAGCGGCAGGAACCACAGGTCGTCAGAGTTAGGTGTCATACATTATTCTGGTACATGCGGCCGGCCGGGCTGACTGGCTGCGACAATTTCGGCACGTGTCAGCACGTGGTGCTGGTCTGTAGCCTTTCAGAGATCTACACTGCGCCCTTGGCTGCTGCGGGAGATGTGGGCCTGCGGTCGGTGGATGCAAGCAGGCTTTTCGCAGTAGGTGTCGATAAACGAATACCCTGACTAACTGCACAGCACCTTCTACAACGCCGCCAGTTAGACTGGCGCATTGGTGAAACAATGAATAGATCCGATAATTATACGATTGACGGTTTGCAATACGCCAACTGGTCGGAAAAAATCTTCCGCGAAATGAACGCGGGCGGCGTCGACGCTGTCCACGTGACTATAGCTTATCACGAGAACTTTCGCGAAACGGTGTTGAATATGGAGCAGTGGAACCGCTGGTTTGAGCGCTTCCCTGAACTCATCTGCCACGCTCGCACAACCGCTGACATCACCGCCGCAAAAGAGGCGGGCAGAACCGCCATTGTATTTGGTTTTCAAAACCCGTCACCGATCGAAGATGACATTGGTCTGGTGGAAATTCTGTATACACTCGGCGCGCGCTTTATGCAGCTGTCGTACAACAATCAGTCGCTGCTGGCGACCGGCTGTTATGAAGAAAATGATCCGGGTATCACCCGCATGGGTAAGCAGGTCATCCGGGAAATGAACCGTGTCGGTATGGTGGTGGATATGTCTCACTCTGCCGAGCGCTCCACGCTCGAGGCAATTGAACTGTCTGAGCGACCGATCGCCATTACCCATGCGAACCCGCAGTTCTGGCATAAGGCACTGCGCAATAAATCAGACGTGGTGTTAAAGGCACTGGCAGAATCCGGCGGGATGCTCGGCTTTTCCATGTACCCGCATCATCTGGCTGGCGCCGGTGACTGTTCTCTGCAGAGTTTCTGTCAAATGATTGCACGCACCGCCGACATGATGGGAGTGGAGCGCATAGGCTTCGGGTCAGATCTGTGTCAGGATCAGCCTGACTCTGTGGTTGAATGGATGCGTGTCGGGCGCTGGACCAAAGAGATTGACTATGGCGAAGGCAGCGCTGACAACGCGGGTTTTCCGCCACAACCGCCATGGTTTACTGACAACACCGGCTTTCCTGGCTTGCGAACAGGGTTGAAGGATGTCGGCTTCAGCGAAGAGGACGTTAACCGTATTATGGGTAACAACTGGTTCCGGTTCTTTGCTGACAGTTTCCCTCCGGCGTAAACGTACAGGCTAAGTCAGAAACGGTTGGATCGAAAGCACGGTGAGGCAGGCATGATCACAACAGAGCAGACACAAACACAGTTGGCGACGCAGGTATCGTTGCGTGCGCCTGCACAGGTGATGCGGTTGTCGCGGCTTGGGTCCTTTCATCAGACGCGACTGTCTTTTATGCGGCAGTTGCTGCGGCGTCTGGTGAATGACTCGTGGCAATTTGAAAGAACGCAATGGCAGGTAGACAGCAACGGTGTTGGCACAGCGGTGTATACCGCCTCCGGCCCCGAACGCAGCTACAGCCTGATTGCTTTTGCGCACGATCTGGATCCGGCGCTGCGCAGTGACCGCGTTATTGCAGAAGCCTGGGATGCAACCTTCGCGCTGTACGATGGCGTGCCTGGCGCTGAAGATATAGAGCGCCTGCGCGACAACGTACCGCTGCAGGAGGCGGGACGCATCAGTGAGTCAGAGTTGTCGCTGTCGAGGGCAAATCGGTCAGTGCGGCTGTTTAACTACGTGCGCGAGTGCCTGGCTGCGGGTAAGCAACCAGATCAACAACAACTCGGTGAAACCGGCTACCTGATGCGGACCACCGCAGTTTATGGCTCCGGTAAGTTTGGTGCGATTGATCGGCGCTTTGTTGCTGACCGGCCAGAGCTTGCCTCACCGTTTCAGGGCGAGCTACTGGCGGTATATATGATTCGGCAGTTTAGTATCGATATCGTCGAGCACCTGGCCAGGTGTGACAGCCCCGAGACCGCGGTGACGCTCGATGCCACGCTGGCTAAAGGCCTCGGCATTGGCAATTCCACTGGTTTGGGTATGGCGCCGTTTCTGGTAAACCACCCAACCCTGTTAAACAACTGGATACTCGCGCGCGAAACAGCGCTGGCACGTGTCAGGTCGGTGAAGCTGACAGATGCTGAACCGTTAGAACGTTTTGTTCACTACCTGCAACGACAACGAGCGGGTGTGAGCGACTGGCACACACAGCACGATTACCAGCAAACCAAAATCGATGCGTTAACGGCTGATCTGGCGGCACTGCAGTCAGAGGTCGAGCGGCGTATGCAGAAACCGAATAAACACGAACTGTTCTGGGATTCGTTGTTTATATGGGCAGAGCAGGCTTTGTCGGAGGAGGGGCAGGAATGCCTGGTAACACTGTTACTGGAAACTTATCCGCAGCTTACCGATGAGTTTGCTGACACCATGAGTATCAATGAAGACACAAGCTTTAAAATAGATGCCAGTCTGTCGTTGGGACATATGCAGCAACTGGTTACTGATAACTACGGGTTTGCGATGAGTTGCGATTTTGACGAGCGCAATGAGAATGCGTTGTTCTGGTATGCATCGGAGGAGAAGCTTGAGCCTCGGCTTGGGCGGCGCTTTGATGAACTGGGTGCAGAGCGGGAACACCCGTTAGCGGTTGCACGCGATGTTGCTGCGTTTGCTCACGCGATGGAATCACACAACAGTAACATGACGCTTGCAGAGTTTTTGTTGCAGGCACCAGAGCATCGGCATGTGGTGCGGCGAATACAGCAGGCCGTGTGTCATCCGTACGCAGAAATAGCGGACAACCTGATTGCAGACGGAATGCTGCCCATCGATTTGTTGCGCTGTAAGTTAGCTTTTTTTGGCGCAGTTAAATTTGACCCCCGATCTGATCGCTGGTTGCGAATTACGCTGTTTCAGCACGCGCCGTTAATCAGCGAGCTGCAGGCTCGCGAAGCGGATGACGGCCGCGACCCGTTTGACAGTTGGGTTTATCCGCCTGTGCAGAGTGCACATGGCTAATCGGCGTTTCACATGACTTCGTTTGCCATTGGTGAAGTTGAAGCGCTGGTGCTAAAAGCCTATCGCGGTGCCGGTAATAGCTGGGGGCTGGCACAGGAAGCCGGTCGCGCCGCTGGCTGGCTTGGCGAGCGCGGTTTGCCCGCTATCGATCTTTTTGCGGAGTTACTACAACAGATTGCCAAACTGCCGCATGAGCAACTTGTACCTACCGGCATTACACATTCGCATCGCGAGGCAACAAGGCCTGAAGACGATGTGTGCTGGCGTGGGCCAGAGGGCGTGCTGTGCCCGGTCGCCACCGGTGCGCTGATATCTGATCTGAGTGCAGAGTTCCTGCGCAAACACCAGCGGCTCACGCTGGCCTCTGTGTCAGCACCGGCGATCCTGCTGCCGTTTGTTGAAGCACTGGAGCTGCCGCTGACGTTTCGCGTTAAAGATATTGAATTTGGGTCCCCCGACGGTGCAACTGAATCGGTGCAACGGGTACTCGATATTGCACAGCTTGCTAGCGGTACTGTGGAAATCAATCATGTGCCAACTGCGCTGCCGGTCCCGTGGCAGGGGCCCGTTGTGAGGACCAGTGGCACGGCGGCATCGACTGTGCTGCTGCAACAGCTCGCGCATCGCACCTATGTGCCTGCTACCCGTGAGTCGCGAGAGGCGGGGGCCGGAGCTGGTCTCAGCGACAACGATTAGCCATCCCCATTTATGGGGTGTCTGGCGAAATTCGCTGAAGTGCCGTGCCTTGATTGCGGTTTTGTGCGCTCGGTAACTGTCACAAACTGTGAGAGCTGCCAAACATGAGAGCTATCTTAAGAAATTGTTCAGATTCATGACCGATAATCTGCACTAGAGCTTACGACTCCTGTGGCGCACGCTGCCGCAGGTATTATCGGGACATTCGATTGATTCAACGCGTTTTCAACCATCGCCAGCCTGCTGCCGCCCGCCCGCGCATCCTCGCGCCGTGTGTGCTCGCTGCCTCATTGTGCACACTTTACGGTTGCTCTTCGGTCCCTGAATATCCCACAGGCGCGGTTTCGCACGTGTCAGCGCTGACTGAAGGCAGCCAGCTGGAGGCAGTCGTCGAGACTGAAAACTGCGACGATGAATCCGCCGACTGTAGTGCGCAGCGATATCATTATTATCTCGGCCTGTTATCGGTGTATCTGATCGGGTTGTAGTAACCTCCCTCCTGAAAGTTTGTCGCTTCAGCGGTACTTTGCTGTAGTCTGAGTCTCAATGGCCGCCGCCAGTGCGCGTGGATGTCCGCCTGTGTGCGGCCGGCCTGACGTTATTGGTATGGCACACAACCATTGGAGGTTTGTCGTCCGGGCAATCCACTGTCAGTATTGTGCGCTGCTGTACTTTAGTTCCGGGGTGGTGCCATTTGAAATTTGTAGAGTGGGTGGCAGGCGATACCCGTGCGAATCTTGAACGCAGTAACCTCGCTCGCGAGACCCGTCGTATCTGCCAGGAGATCCGCACCTATCAGAACCTTATTGCGTTCATTCTGGTAGTCGTCGTTGGCTTTGCCTATATGTTCTCGGTGTGGGGTCGGTCCGACAACACAGCGCTGGTGCTGTGGTACATCTGCTTTACCGGCCTGACACTCATTCGCGCTTTAGTCTACGAAACGGTGCGCAAATCACTGCCGACTGCCACACCGGCAGAGTTGGTGCAGAATGAACTGAGGCTTGTTGGTACCGGCGTTATCGTATCGACAATGCTTGGTATGAGTTACTGGGTTGTGGGTATACCGGGTGATGAACACGCGGTGCTTGCGATTACCGTACTAAATTGTGTCTATGCCACCGGTGCGGCGATCAATGGCGGCACACAATCCCGACATGTATTGTTCTATCTCATAGCCATACTCGGTCAGTCGGTGGCGTTTTGGCTGGGTCTGGGTGGCCGCACTGACTATGCATTGTCGCTGTTGCTCACCTGCCTATTTCTGTTGTTATACACATTCGCATTGCGCAATCGTGGTCTGGTGGTTGACTCTATTCGCATGCGGCTGGAAAACAAGGATCAGAATGAACGGTTGATCAGAAGTCGCGGTCTGGTCGAGGATGCGCTCGAGTCTGCGCTGCAGGCCAACCGATCCAAAAACAACCTTATCGCAACGGTGAGTCATGATCTGGTACAGCCAATTCACGCACTGACGTTTTTGCTTAAGTCGTTAAAGCTAACGGTACCAGATTCGCAGTCTGATCAGAACGCACCCACCGCGGAAGGTACCGATACTTCACGTGATTTGATTATCGGCAAAATGGAAACGTGCGTCAGTTTGCTCGAGCGACAGTTTGCAGGTTTCGTCGTGTTGTCGCGTTACGATGAACTTAAAGTAAAGCGTTACCGTGTGGATCTGGTGCCAGTCTGTCAGCTGCTGGTAGATAACGCACGGCTAAAAGCAGCGCAACAGCATGTGACAGTAAGTTTGCGCGGCGACGCACCGGTAATGGTCGATACTGATTCGGTGTTAATGGGGCGACTGCTTGGCAACCTGCTCGATAACGCAGTTAAGTTCAGTGCAGGTGGTTCAGTTGAACTGACGTTGCAGCGCCGTGGCGACTGGGTAATCCTCGAAGTTAGCGACACCGGCATTGGAATCAGTAGAGGCGATCTGCAAAAAATATTTACTGATTTCGTGCAGCTCAGGTACCAAAGTGAAACCGGTGCCGGTCTTGGCCTGCCGATAGTGCGCAGAATTGCCGATGCACTGGGTATTGAAGTGACCGTTGAATCCAAAGTGGGTGCCGGCACCTGTTTCAGGCTGCTGATGCCGGCCAGGCGCGGTACCTCGCAGTTGCCGCCAGTGGTGGCCGGATATTCGATGCAAGACATTGTCAGTACCGACATTAGCCTTGCCGCGCCACGCATCAATTTGCAGGGTAAGACGGTAATGTTAGTTACTGATGACACCGACAGGCCGGATGCACTGGTGCGTTATATCCAGGACCTTGGTGGCCATTGTGTGACAGCAACTTCCGCAACCGACGCGATTGCATTTGTTGCAGAGTTGCCACGTGAAAAAAACCGCGCTACAGAGCCTCAACACAGGCCAGCGATTGACATGGCGATTGTCCACGAACCCTTCTATACCACGCCCGGTGCACGCAGGCTCTGTATCGAACTGGCAGAGACACTGGGCGAGGATCGCGTTGTATTGGTTACGGCAAGCGAGGTCGGGCGACGTGAAATTGAAGCGTCGGGTATCAGTGTGTATTCAAGGCCGTTACGTATGCAGCAACTGCAGGCCATATTAAGCGCGCGGCTTGGTATTGGACTGAGGTAGGGGATTCCGCGCCGCAATAGATGGCAGCCGGTAAGTCGACGCCGCATCGATTGCTGTTACACTGGCGCACTATCTTTGGTTTAGACAATCGGTTAAAAACATTGAAACGTCATGTATTACGGCTGACATTGGTAGCACTTGCCAGTTGCAGTCTATTTGCCTGTGCTGTGTTCGATCGTGTTGTTAACAGCGGCGCTAATGATACAGCCACCGAACCCGATATAGTCGAGCCGCCGGCGGCGACCGAGCCAGTCGGCGAGTTGCCGGTGAGGGTGCTGCACAAGGCGGATTACAACATCGATGATCAGCCCACAGTGCGTGGCTATCAGGTGTTGTCAGAGGTTGCTGCCTATACCGACGCGTTAAAAAAGCTTTCCGTTGAGTTTCCGGCCACGATCAACTTTGATGAAAACCGCGTGGTACTCGCAACCATGGGCACGCAACCCAGTGGTGGTTATTCAATTAGCGCCGGCACCGTAACGGAGTATGCAGACAAGGTGGTGGTGCAGATTGACCTCGTGTCACCGGCAGATAACTGTCTGACAACCGCAGCGCTCAGTAACCCGTATGAGTTTGCGCTGGTGCCGACTGTTAAGCCGATTGAGTTTACTGAAGAGACTCGAATACAGTCCTGTGA
>CAYMFQ010000013.1:13097-49685 GCA_964389335.1 uncultured Granulosicoccaceae bacterium | reverse complement strand
GCGACAGTGCTGGCAGACTCGCTTTGAAACTTCAGGATATCAACTGATGCGCGATTGACTGCCGAGCAAACAGCAATCAACGATGCACAAACAATATTCGAGTGCAGCCCGGCACCATAACGTGTTTCCGCTTTACCCACCTGGATTTCAACATAGCAGGCCGATTGCGCTGATGAGCCGACACCAGTGGCATGCTGGTGATAGTCGACTACCCGAAAGTCCAGTTTAAACTGTTCATTAAGCGCGTTGACGAATGCGTCGATGGGACCGTTGCCACTGCCTTTGACGGTAATCGGTTCACCGTTGTAGTTTAGCTTCGCTTCGATGTGTCTATGCTCGCCGTCGTCTTCTGCTTCGGTGTGGTGCTCGACAAACTCAAGCGGGCGCTGCGTGGTTAAGAACTCGTTGTTGAACGCCTGCCAGATTTGATCGGAATCGATCTCTTTGCCGGTGTCGTCACTGATGCCCTGTATTACCTTGCTAAATTCAATTTGCAGTCGCCGAGGCAGTTCGAGTCCGTGGTCCTTTTCCATAATGAACGCCACGCCGCCCTTACCGGACTGACTGTTCACGCGAATGACAGCCTCGTAGCTGCGGCCAACATCCGCCGGGTCGATCGGCAGGTAGGGCACATCCCAGTACACTTGTTCGTCGCTTTCGCTCTGCAGTGCGTGCAGGCCTTTTTTGATGGCGTCCTGGTGTGAGCCTGAGAATGCGGTAAACACCAGCTCACCGGCATAGGGGTGGCGCGGGTGTACCGGCAGCTTGTTGCAGTGCTCGGTGGTACGCATAACATCGAAGATGTCGGAAAAGTCGAGGTTGGATTCCACCCCCTGGCTAAACAGGTTTAACGCCAGTGTCACGACATCAACGTTGCCGGTGCGTTCACCGTTGCCAAACAATGTGCCTTCCACCCGGTCTGCACCGGCCATCAGGCCAAGCTCCGTGGCGGCCACAGCGCAACCGCGGTCATTGTGCGGGTGCAGGCTCAGCTCAACGCTGTCGCGGCGGCTGACGTGACGCAGGAACCACTCTATCTGATCGGCGTAGATGTTAGGCGTGGACATCTCGACCGTGGCCGGTAAATTCAGAATGGTTTTGTTCGCCGGGCTGGGCTGCCAGATGTCCATCACGGCCTCGCAAACTTCCAGCGCATAGTCGAGTTCAGTACCGGTGAAGCTCTCCGGAGAATATTCAAAACGCCACTGTGTATCGGTGTGTTTTGCCGCACACTCGGCGACGTATTTGGCACCATCAATGGCAATCTGCTTAACGCCGTCGCGATCTTGCTGAAACACCACGCGGCGCTGTACGGTGGAAGTCGAGTTATACAGATGCATGATGGCACGCGGGCAGTCACGCAGTGATTCAAAGGTTCGGGTGATCAGCTCGGGGCGTGCCTGCGTCAGCACCTGAATCGTGACATCGTCTGGAATCAGGTTGTTGTCGATCAGGTGTCTGACGAAGTCATAGTCGGTTTGCGAAGCCGCCGGAAAACCAACTTCAATCTCTTTAAAGCCGATGTCGAGCAACAACTGGAACATGCGCAACTTGCGCTCGCTTCCCATGGGTTCGATCAGTGCCTGATTGCCATCGCGCAGGTCGACACTGCACCAGTTCGGTGCCTTGTCGATGATTTGATCGGGCCAGGTGCGGTTGGGCAAGTCCACACGTGGAAACGGACGGTATTTTGATGAAGGATTAATTTTCATTGGTAGAAGCCTTTGTATTCTGGTCTGTATGGTTTGTTCTTTTATCGTTGGGCTGCCGGCCGTTGGCGGACAGCCCTGATAAGTCGTGTGTGCAGACCAGAGTTGAGGGCGAGTGCAGCGATGGCACTTGAATGTGGTTGCATGACGCAAGAGAGAGCGAACGTGCTCAGCGCGCCATTGCATTGGTCAAACCGGGAGATTTGGTAATACTGGATGTTTTTTGCAGGATTGAGATGGTGCATCTCTAACCTTCGCCTGTTGCTGTTGTGTTCGATTGGTGGTGTTTGCAGAGCCCGCCGAGCGAGAGTACAGCGCTGTGGGGTGCAGGTAGAACTAACCCGGAGGCCTCAGGCCGCCGGGTAGATAAGGAGCAATCGAATGGTGCAGGCGAATTTCATGGGGTTAGAGTATGACGAGCAATCGGCGTCAGTCAAGTGCGAGACAAAAAGTCATGAATTACGCACAAGATTGGGGCCAACGTTGTGAGCCTGCAGCTTCCATCCGTGACACAACCGGTGGCACGCAGGCACGCCGTGCCTGGTCCGGTCGCTGCGGCACCTTTTAGTCGAGCACCTGGTAGTGCGCCTCTACGGTGCTTTTGTTGTTAATGTCGAGAATATCCTGCGGGCAGCAGGACATCACGGCGATGCAGTCGAGCTCGGCGCGCCAGACCACATAGTCGCCTGGCGATGACAGCGGCGCATCGAACGACAGAGCGCCGTCGGTTTGCCACGGAATGTTCATGAACAGATTCATCGAGCAGGGGGTAAACGGCACGCTGTAGCCAAGTTCCAGCAGTGCGGCGTGCATATTGTCCTTACAATTGTCGTGGTATTCGGTGCAGCCCAGCAAGCCGTAGCGTTCGTTGTCGCACGGCGCCATAACCGTATCGTGGCGCCCGGGTGAGGTGTCGGCTTCCAGAGTCATGATGGCTCGGCGGCGGTTGGAATAGAGCGCATCACCCACCTGCGGACACATTTTAAGCCAGGTTGCGCGACACTGTTCCATGCCGGAGTACTCAGTCAGGTGGTTCGCCACGAAGGCCCAGAAATCGACGACCTGGTGCCCGTGAGTGTTGATAATTTTCAGTGCCTGGCCTTTGTTGACCCGGACTGCTTTTCCGCGTCTTGCCGCAATGGTTTGAATGTCTGACATGCAAAGTTCTCCCCGGTGTTGGTTCAGCCCCAGTGTAACAATCATGCCCTGTGATCAAGGTGGGTAGCTCTGTAAGGGGCGCAGCCGTGTAAGGGGCTCTGCTGTGAGATGGCCCCGGTACTGTATGTGTTCGGCGGCGTTTGCAATTCCACAGCTGTCCAGAGTGGAGCAGTGCGGCGGCTGATTTCCCGTTATGATTGGCGCTTCTATTAATTTAACCGGAAGCACTGCTCTTGCCTGATCAAATGGATCCTGTCGCCGACTACATCGTTGTTGGATCCGGCTCGGCCGGATCGGTACTGGCTAATCGTCTGTCGGAAAGCGGCGCTCACTCGGTCCTGGTGCTGGAGCAGGGTGGCACCGACATCGGTCCGTTTATTCAAATGCCGGCTGCGTTGTCGTACCCGATGAACATGTCGCGCTACGACTGGGGTTTCAGCACCGAGCCGGAGCCGGGTCTTGGCGGGCGTGTCATGGCGTGTCCGCGTGGCAAAGTCATCGGTGGCTCGTCGTCGATCAACGGTATGGTTTATGTGCGTGGTAACGCCGGCGACTACGATTACTGGGCGGCCAACGGCGCCAGTGGCTGGTCTTATGCTGATGTGCTGCCGTATTTTTTGCGCATGGAACAATCACACGGTGGACAAGCAGGGTGGCGAGGCACTGATGGCCCACTGCATGTAACGCGCGGGCCGCGTAAGAATCCGCTGTATCACGCATTTGTCGACGCTGGCGTACAGGCAGGTTACGAACGCACGGATGACTACAACGGTGAGCAGCAGGAAGGCTTCGGACCGATGGAACAGACGGTATGGCGCGGTCGGCGCTGGTCTACTGCCAATGCTTATCTGCGCCCGGCGCTCAGGCGGCCTAATGTGACACTGCGTCACGGGCTTGTGCAGCGTGTGCTGTTCGAAGGCAACAAGGCGGTTGGCGTCGAGATGAAAACCGGCGGTCGCTTGCAGCAACTGCGGGCCGGTAAAGAAGTTATCCTCTCCGCATCGTCCATCAATTCGCCGAAGATACTGATGCTTTCAGGCGTTGGCGATAGACAGCAATTGCAGTCACATGGCATTGATGTGGTTGCGCATCGACCCGGTGTTGGCCAAAACCTGCAGGACCATCTGGAGCTCTATTTTCAGGTCGAGTGCAGGCAGCCAATCACGCTGTATTCAAAGCTAAACCTGTTTTCAAAGGCCATGATTGGCGCTCGCTGGCTGTTTTTTAAATCCGGCCTGGGCGCCAGTAATCACTTTGAGTCAGCGGCGTTTATCCGCTCGGCCGCCGGTGTTGAGTACCCGGATATTCAGTATCACTTTCTGCCCGTTGCCATTCGCTATGATGGCAAGTCAGCAGCCCCGGGGCATGGCTTTCAGATGCACGTTGGGCCGATGCGGTCGGAATCGCGCGGCGCGGTAACACTGCGCTCGGCTGATCCGGCGGCGGCGCCAAAGATTCTGTTTAATTACATGACCGCGGAAAACGACTATCGCGACTTCCGACAGTGCCTGAAGCTGACCCGGGAACTGCTGCAGCAGGAGGCATTCAAGCCGTTTGCCGGCGCGGAGATCGCACCTGGTGCCGACGTGCAGTCTGATGACGAACTCGATCAGTTTATTCGCGATCACTGCGAGAGTGCGTATCATCCGTGCGGCACCTGCCGTATGGGTGAGTCGAGTGATGCCAGTGCTGTCGTAGACACCAGCTGCCGTGTCATTGGTGTGGAAGCGCTGCGGGTTGTGGATTGCTCTGTGTTTCCTCGCATCACTAATGGTAATCTCAACGCCCCGACGATTGTGACCGCGGAAAAAGCCAGCGATGCGATTCTTGGCAAGCCGTCGCTGCCCGCAGCCGAGCTGACGCCATGGCGCAGCGACCGATGGCAAACGGCACAACGCTAAGGTACCCGTGTATCACATCGCATGGTCACGAATTTTTCTTATCTTTAATTAATCAACGATGAAAACAACTACTGAAGGCTTTTTGTATCTGATTGCGTTTACGCTTTGCATTCCAGCGGCCAACTGGATGCTGGGCAATGTCGGTACGGTGTGCCCCCCTGACGGTCCATGCCTGTTGCCGGTCGGTTTTGGTCTGATGGCACCCAGCGGTGTACTGATGGCAGGTCTGGCGCTGGTGCTGCGCGATCTGGTGCAGCGTCGGCTCGGAAAACTGTGGTCCCTGGCTGCTATTCTGTTTGGTGCACTGCTTTCCTGGTGGCTGGCGCCACCAGCGCTGGTGGTGGCGTCTGCGGTGGCGTTTTTGCTGTCTGAACTGGCAGATTTTGCGGTTTACACGCCGCTGCAGGAGCGTCGTCTGATTCTGGCGGTGGTGCTCAGTAGTCTGGTTGGTCTCGTCGTGGACAGCATGGTATTTCTGTATCTGGCGTTTGGCAGCCTGGACTTTATCGCCGGCCAGATTGTCGGCAAGAGCTGGATGGTGTTGCTGGCAATACCGGTTATCTGGCTGATCCGGGAAAGCGACTCGCGCCGAGGTATTACAGCAGCGGCCTAACGGCTGCGGCATAGCAGCAGCGGCCTAAAAGATCGGGGGCACGGTGTAAATCCGTGTAACAGCGGGATGTAACCGCACGAAGTTTACAATCTGGGCGCGGTGAATCCCTTATGCTGGGTGTAATCGTACGGTTTGGTGAGTCTCGCGGCTACCGCCCGGATGCGCTATGATCTGCCGTCCTTCACGTAGCCACTGCCTGCCTGTGTGCCGTTTTCCGCCCCTAAATGTAATTTACGTCGGAGAAATACCATGACTTCGTTAACTGACATTCGACTGTGGCTAATTATTGCACTTGCTGTGTTGTGCCTGATTGCGCTGAGAATGTGCAACATTAACTACGACAGCCCGACCGCTGACAGCGGTACCACTGAGGTTGCAAGCACCAACGCGCAATCAGACACCAACACCACGGCGGCGAATCAACTTGTCAGCCAGTCCGCCGGAGAGGGTGCGACAGAAGAAACAGCTGCGACAGAAGAAAGCGCTGCAACAGAAGAAGCTGAAGCGACTCAGGAAGCCGAAGCAGCAACAGAAGAGGCAGCCACGACAGAGGCAGCCGGCAGCGAGGATGCACAAACTGAAGAGGCGGCTGCTGACAGCGCGGCTGATGAATCTGTTGCTGAAGAAGCATCTGATGAAAATTCTGCGGCTGAGGACGGCTCTGCGGAAGAAGCCTCTGCCGAGGACAGTTCTGCCGAAAGCACGTCGGAGGACGCAACCCAGGACAGTGATGCAACCACTGACGAATCGACAACAGATACTGATGCAGCGCAAACTGACACGGCTGCCAGCAACGCTGTCGCCACAACGGCATCAGCTGCGAGCACTGCTCAGCAATCGGTTGAGGTTATCAAGCGGGAAATCTCGGGCTTTGAACTGGGAGAACTGTCAAACACCGGAGAGTTTGGTGTGGACCTGACGAATGACATCACCACACTGCGAGAAGGTTTGACTGACTACAGTGATCGCATTGATTCATTGCAGCAGTTTATCGAGAAAATTCGCAACGATATGTAGTGCCACGCTCGCGTAATTGCGCCTGTGTACCGCAGGCGCAATTGCTGTGTATACCGGCGCGACAGTAAGACCCACAAGGCATGGATTTAGTCTTGATACCACAACACACGACACAGCGGTCGAATGGCGATACGCCGGTAAATGCGGCGATACCAGAGACAGATGAGGAAGGCTATCTCGTTTCGATCCATGACTGGACACCGGCGATAGCCGAGGCCCTTGCTGCCGAAGACGGTTGCTTACTTACCGCAAACCATTGGGAAGTTATCAATTTCCTTCGTGACTATTACGACGAGTTCCACATTGCCCCGGCCGTGCGTGTGCTGACAAAGGCGATCGGCGTGAAGCTTGGCAAAGACAAGGGCAATAGTCAGTATCTGTTTGAGTTGTATCCACAGGGTCCCGCCAGGCAGGCGTGCAAATATGCCGGGCTGCCCAAACCAACCGGCTGCATTTAACCAGGCGAAAACCATGTCCAGACTGACTACCAGAGATGCCAGCGAGCTTGAGCCGGAAACGCTTGAGAGCCTGGAGCCGGTAAAGATTGGTGGCGCCATCAGCGATGTATACCTGCAATTCGCCAACAGCGAAACCGCCCTCAGAACCTATCTGCAGATGGAGTCCACCCTGCGCCAGGGTAGCTTGTCAGATCTGGAGCTCGAGGCGATAAAGTTGCTGGTATCAGAGAAGAACCAGTGCGATTTTTGTCTATCGGTACATGACATGAAGGCGCGCAAACTGGGGATGGACACGGAGTCGAGGCGTGCGGTAAGGCGTGCAGAATCGATTGACAATCCGCGTATCGATGCCATTGCTGCCATCGTCGATGCATTTTTTACCAACCCCGGCCCACTCGACGACGCAATGGTCGAACGTGCGCGTGCCGCCGGACTGACGGATCGCGAGCTTGTGGATGTTGGTATGGCGGTAGCGACCATCTTTTTTACCAATATCGTCAACCATGTAAACGACACACAGCCTGCGCTGCCGCCGGCACCTTCGGTGACTGACTAAACGTTGTCAGCCCCGGCAATTAATCGGTGAGACGACGGGAAAATACTGAATCCCGCTAAATAAAGCGGCTAGATGAGCCGGGTATTTCAGGTATAATTCGCGGTCCGCAAGCGTACCAAAAGGCCAGGCCGTGTCATTCGAAGTAGAAGGTAATCTATACCGTAAATTTGATACTGAACAAAAAACCGATTCGTTCCGAGCGCGCGAATTTGTTTTGCAGATTGAAGGGCAGTATCCACAGCTGATCAAGTTTCAGCTGACCCAGGATCGGTGCGACCTGATTGACGCCTACGACGAAGGCAATCAGCTAAAAGTTCATTTTGACCTGCGCGGTCGCGAGTGGAACGATAAGTACTTTACCAACCTTAATGCCTGGCGTGTCGAAGCCGCAGAGCAGGGCGCCGCTGCCGCGGCACCGGCGCAGCAAAGCAGTGGCGGTGGCAGCAGCGCAGGCGGGCCGGCGCCGGCCCCACCCATGACAGAGGTGCCGGCAGGCGCCGGACAGCCCAATATCGATTTCGACGACGATATTCCCTTCTGATACAACTGGTTTATCTACCGAATGACGTCTGTGTTATAAACGCTGTTGAGGTGTGATCATCAATAGGAGGTAGGGAATGGACGATCTCACAGAGGAAGTCAGACCTGACGATGGCAGGATTGGCACACCGATGGCGATCCTGTTTGCAGACATAGGCGGCAGTACCAGTTTGTACCAGAGCGCAGGCGACAGCCAGGCGCATCAGCTTATTACTGACAGCCTTAACAGCATGCGCAGTTCAGTCGAGTCTGCCGGCGGGGTGTTACTGCGTACGGTTGGCGACGCAGTACTGGCAAAGTTTGACGACTGCGATGCGGCTTGCGCCGCGTCGGTGGCAATTCAGGAAGCACACAGACACAGCCCGTTATCTGTACGGGTGGGCTTTCACTGGGGGCTTGCCATCGCCGACCGAGGCGATGTCTATGGCAACGCAGTTAATATTGCCGCGCGTGTATCCGGGTTGGCCAACACGCACGAGATCATGACCACGCAGGAAGTCGTTGATCGACTTACCGGCACACCGCACGGTCCCGCACAATTGCTCGATGTACTGCCATTGAAAGGCGTCGAGAAACCGTTGAGTATTTATCGCATACCGTGGGAAGCACAGAATCTGGACATGCAAACCCAGATTGCCAGCAGTGGACCATTGCACGAGCGGCGCAGTGTAAATCAGGAACTGGAGTTAACCATCGCCGGTAAAACTGTGACTCTCGCATCGAACGGACAAAAGTGCACCATTGGCCGCAGCGATGACAGTACGTTACAGGCGCTGCATACGGCAGCTTCACGTGTGCATGCCACCATAGAGTGTAAGCAGGGCAAGTTTGTTCTGGAAGATGTGAGTACCAATGGCACCTATGTGATCAAAGACGGGCAGCCGTTTTTGTTTGTACACCGTGACTCCGTAACACTTGACGGTGCCGGTGTGCTGGCGACGGGGTTTATGCCGCAGGACCCGCAGGATGAATCCTGCACGATTCGTTTTGTTGCACGGTTTAGTGGCTAGTCGAAAGTAACCCCGAGGCAGGGGTTTTTGATGGGTGTTGCAGGAAGGAAGCCTGTAGGAATTGCTCGCGACGATATTCCATTCATCGATACAATTCATCCGACACGTCCTTATGTCGATTCAGGCAGCTCTGCTGTCATAGGGCAGTACCCCTTAGACCAGAAGCTTTGCGTCACCCCCTTTCGAAGGTTTTGCCTTTTTCTGCGGCCAACCGTTCTTGCTTACGACCCTGTATGCTATTAGCACTTAACTGGTAACGATCCTTGTTGCGAATCATCCTTTGATTCTCCACTTCGCATCCTTGCAAAGCTGTCTTGTGCCGAACGTTGCAGACCACCCAGGTAGATAAGTGGCGCTGTCGACCGCACTTAAGTTAATGCAAAGCGCGAGCCAATTCTCAGATTGACATTTGTTTATTTCAGTTTTCTTGTTCGCTGGCAAGGCGGGGTGTGTTTTATGCCGCCGTGATGGATAACTGCGAAGGAATTACGGCGTTAGTTCGTTGATTGCCGATGCAGCGAAAGTAAATTGACGGTGATAAATAAAACGAAAAGGAAGTGCGTGGAAATAACGTGCTTAAAACGCCCGGGAAATCGTAGAGAAGCACCAGGAGGCGTATGCAGAGGAGGAGCCTGTACGAATTGATTGCGATCACGATCCATGCATCGAGACAATTCTTTCGACATATCCCTATGTCGCTTCAGGCAGCCCTGCTGTCATGGGTAGTTAACTACCGTTAGACCAGAAGCTTTGCGTCACCCGCTTTCGCAGGCTTTGCCTTTTTCTACGATAGACGATTATCAAGCAGCATCCCGCTGCGTATTTAGCCAGAGGCTGTCACGCTCCGGTGACTGGTCATCCAATGACATTCTTCCACGTCCTGTGAAAGTTCTGGTTAATCGATATGCAGGTCCACCCAGGTAACAAGTGGTGCCGTCTACCGCACTAATGTTATTGCAAACTGTGAGCCAGATCTCGTCAAAGTTGTGCGTTTCGTCAAAAGAATATTTTCGAACGATACTGAAGCGCGCTTTTAAACATACGCAGACGTGGCAGTGAGTCTGCAACGCATAATTAGAATTAAAAAATATACTGTGTTCGAAGAGGGGAGTTAAAGGCAGGGTGAGCAAAGCCAGAGGGAGCCTATGGAATTGCTGACGGTCACGATCCCTGTGCCGATACAATCCAACGACACGTCCTTGCGTCGTTTCAGGCGGCTCTGCTGTCATAGGGTAGGTACCCCGTAGACCAGAAGCTTTGCGTCACCCCCTTTCGAAGGTTTTGCCTTTTTCTACGGTAGGCCCAGCTCTCATCATCTCATTCACTTCCAATGTGACAGGTCATTCCACATCCGATGTGAAATCTGGAGATGCAGCGAGTTGGTGCGATCCGTCCGGTTAGAAGACGGGGCCGCCCACCGCACCAGAGTCTGTGCAAATTACAGGCCGTTATAACAACAGGAGCTCGCCTGATCGACACGAACTGTGCACTGGTTAGCGATTTCATCGCTGACAGTGAAGGGGGAGTTAAGCAAGGGGAGTAAAACAAACGGAGAATCAAAAAAGGCAGGGTGACAAAGCTCTGCAGGCAGCCTACCAGGATTGCACATGGCGACATTCCCTGTGCCCCACAATCCGACGAACACATCCTTGTGTCGTTTAGGCGGCTCTGCTGTCGTAGGGTATATACCCCGTAGACCAGAAGCTTTGCGTCACCCCCTTTCGAAGGTTTTGCCTTTTTCTACGGTAGGCCCAGCTCTCATCATCTCATTCACTTCCAATGTGACAGGTCATTCCACATCCGATGTGAAATCTGGAGATGCAGCGAGTTGGTGCGATCCGTCCGGTTAGAAGACGGGGCCGCCCACCGCACCAGAGTCTGTGCAAATTACAGGCCGTTATAACAACAGGAGCTCGCCTGATCGACACGAACTGTGCACTGGTTAGCGATTTCATCGCTGACAGTGAAGGGGGAGTTAAGCAAGGGGAGTAAAACAAACGGAGAATCAAAAAAGGCAGGGTGACAAAGCTCTGCAGGCAGCCTACCAGGATTGCACATGGCGACATTCCCTGTGCCCCACAATCCGACGAACACATCCTTGTGTCGTTTAGGCGGCTCTGCTGTCGTAGGGTATATACCCCGTAGACCAGAAGCTTTGCGTCACCCCCTTTCGAAGGTTTTGCCTTTTTCTACGATTACACCGTTAGTAGCCAGCGGTCTGCTGCTTACAGTCCACGAGTGAGGCGCTCGTCCGATGGAGCACGCCGTTCACGTCCAGTGTGAATGCCGTCTGTGTCCTGTACTGTAACGTGCGAGCACCAGGTGATAGTGTTCGCTGTTAATCGCAATTACATGGGAGCAATCGACGGGCCAATTCACAATATGGAGGAGTATTGCAAAGGCGATCACTAAAAACCGGTGTTGTTGATGCTGGTGATTATCGCTGCGGCAGCAGCTATGCAAAGCGTCTATGTAAACACGTAAATCTGGTCCATTCTATTCTTGTGTTGTATGTGCACGGATGCAGCGATTCCCGAAATGCTCTGTGTGTGTTGTTATTGCAGTGTCAAAATTTTGGGGCCGCCCGACATTAGATTGACATGCATACGAACGTGAGTGGTATACAGGTTGTGCGTGTGAATTAAGCGCGCAGTCATGCAGAGCATCGCTTTATTTAAAAAGCTCCAGGAAGGTTTAAGTGTTGTTAGTTGAAGTTGCTAAGCATCAGGCAGGATAAGCCGCCTTTGCTAGCGGCCGGTACTCGAATAGCCCTTTCGAGATTATTTATGGCGACTTCCCTGTCACTGAAATAATCCTCAGACACGTCCATGCATCTGTTTTCAGGCGGCTCTGCTATCGTAGGTGAAAACCCTTAGACCAGCAGCTTTGCGTCACCTCCTTTCGAAGGTTTTGCCCTTATCTGCGACAGCGGAGCAGCGTTCGCAAGCGAACTACAGGTTGAGCGGTTCACGGTCCGTTGTGACCTCGTCCTCCACATCCTTTGTGGACTGACAACCTTGTTGCAGCCAATCGCCGACCGGGTGGTGCCAGCGCAAACTGTCGCACTAGAGTTGTTGCAATCGGCAGGCCAGTAAAGCGGTTGTGTTACTCAAACGAGTACTGAATAAGTGAAAAGCGAAGGGTGAGCTCGTCTTTCTTGTACTGTTCCATCCGTACCGGCGTCAGTGACTTTGTATCGTTGTTCAGCGCAGCGAACCAGGTGCGAGTAACACGGGAGCTGCCGGGTCGTCCGCTTTCCACCAGATAGCATTGCATCTGCTTGCTGGCAACAGAGATGGTCTGTTGTCCAAGGTTCTTAAATACAACGTCTCGCAGTCCGTTGGGCTCAAGCACCTTGTACTGCACGCGTTCAAACTGAGGGTCAACCTGTAGCTGGGCGGCAATCTTCAGCGTGGCAGATAAGCGATCAATGATGGCTTCTTCGCCAATAGGTACATTGATGTTTTTATCATGGCGTTCAATAACGTAGGCGTTTTCATCAGTTGACAGGATGGCGCTGTAGTTTTTCTTTTTTCTTTTACTGTCGTAGAAACTATACGAGCTGACCTTAAACGGCGGTTCCGCGCTGGCCAGTACAGCAGTTTCGATAACCTTGCCAACACCGGCCATGCGCACCAGTCTGGTTGGTTTGGTTGCAAGTGTCATGGTCCAGCCCTGTTCGGATTTAGCCAGTGACAGGGTTGCGGTACCGGCTGTCAGGTAACTGTTCTCCGCCGAGTACCTGAGCGTAAACGGACCGGGTTCAGCCAGCGCGCGGGGCGACACCGACAGTGCAAGCGTTACCAGGGCCAGAGCGAACAGCGTCAGGCGCGGCTGATTCCAGAGCGTGTACAGGGAGCGTAAATTTCGATGCATATTAATTCGTAGTGGTCCCCGTCAGGATGTGCAAGTTCAACTAGATGGCAAAGTCGAAAAGTCAACTCGCGAGGCCACATTTCACAGCTACAGTCGTCGCAAGGCTACACCGGTATCGATGGCCCGGTGCTGAACAAACGGCAACGGTCTGCGCGGGTGCTCGGGAAGTGACAGTCCTATGGCTCGGGTGGTTTGCGTTCGCCGCGGTCATAGGACTCCCAGCCTTCGCCATTAAATACATCGACACCCAGTTGTGCCATCACGTGGGGGAAGTCCACCATAACCCAGTTGTCGACGATCTTTTGATCCTCGACCTTCCAAAAATCCATATAGCGGATTTCCACTTTTTTACCAGTCGGCTCGATGCCCATAAACGTGCCGCTGTGAACGGCTTCCTGACGCCCGAACGCGGCTGCCCATTCGCCCATGTACAGGCGTGCTTCGTCAATACACACCTTGTCGCTAAATGCAGCCTGAAAGGGTTTTTGCCAGTTGTCCTGAAACTCGCGCAAGCCGTGTTTGGTGCCACAGCCAGTGTTGCCCATCCATCGGAAGGCCTCGCTAAAGAACTCGCCAATGTCTGCGATGCGATGGTCGTTTAAGCCGTCCACCATCGATTCAATAACCGCGCGGGTCTCCGCGGTTTTGGACATGTCGGTGTCTTTGGAAAGTGCAGCCTGTACCGGTCGAGTACCTTTCATGCAGTGCGTCCGCTGTTATTGTTACGTAAAGATGCGCGAGCGGAACGAACCGGCCACACTCGCGTGCGGCCGGTATTGTGGCATAAAAGACGGCTGTGGAATGACGCCTCGAAGTGCGTTTGCGTGTCAGGAATCGACGGTTTCTGCAACAGCCTCGGGTTCGTAAGCCAGGTTGGGTGCCAGCCATTTTTCGGCGACCTGCCGGCTGACGTTGCGACGCTTTGAGTAATTGATTATCTGGTCGCGGTTAACCTTTCCGACACCGAAATATCGCGACTCCGGATGCGAGTAGTACCAGCCACTGACCGAGGAAGCCGGCCACATGGCAAGGCTTTCTGTCAAAGAGATGCCGGTGTGCTTTTCAACATTGAGCAGCGACCACAGTATGGGCTTTTGCGTGTGGTCCGGGCAGGCCGGATACCCGCTGGCCGGGCGTATGCCGCGGTACTTCTCGGCGATAAGCTCTGGATGTTGCAGCGTTTCGTCTGCAGCATAGCCCCAGTGTTCCACTCTGATGCGCTGGTGCAGATACTCGGCAAATGCCTCTGCAAAGCGATCGCCAATGGCCTTTGCCATAATGCTGTTGTAGTCGTCCTGTGCGGCGTCGAATTCGCGTACCAGCTTATCCAGTCCAGCGCCCGCTGTAACTGCAAATGCACCGATGTAGTCCGCTACATCGGCGCTGGCAGGGGCGACAAAATCTGCCAGTGCCAGGTTGGGTTTGCCCGCTGGTAGTCTGGCTTGCTGTCGCAGCCCGGGCAGGGTGGCCAGAACGTTGTCGCGGTTGTTATCCGCGTAAATCTCGATGTCTTCACCATTAACGGTATTCGCGGGAAACAGACCAAACACGCCGCGCGCCGTTAGTTCGGGAGTATCGATAAAGCGCTGAATCATCTGTTGCGCATCGGCGAAAAGCTGTCTCGCCTGTTCACCGAGCTTGTCGTCTTCCAGAATGCGTGGATACTTACCGCGCAGTTGCCAGGTGTGAAAAAACGGTGTCCAGTCAATAAAAGGCACCAGTTCCTCGAACGGTACTTCCAGAGCGGTCACCTCAGTGGTTTGCGGTGCAACCGGTGTGTAGTTGTTCCAGTCGGTCTGCAGTGCATTGGCACGCGCGTCAGTTAACGACAGCAGCTGCCGCTCTTCGTTTTGATTATCAAAGCGCGTGCGCACGCGGGCGTAGTCTTCGTTGAGTTCCTGGTGAAAGGTGTTTTTGTGTTCGTCGCTCAGTAGTTTCGACACGACACCCACCGAGCGTGATGCATCAGCCACATAGACCACCGGCTTTTTGTAGTGCGGCGCTATTTTTACAGCGGTATGCATCTTTGAGGTTGTGGCGCCACCAATTAACAGTGGCAGCTGCAGTTGCTGGCGTTCCATTTCTCTGGCGAACTGCGACATCTCTTCCAGTGATGGGGTAATCAACCCGGACAGGCCGATAATGTCGGCGTTTTCCTGTCTGGCGGTTTCGATTATTTTCTCCGCAGGCACCATGACACCGAGGTCAATCACCTCATAGCCATTGCACTGCAGCACCACGCCGACGATATTTTTACCAATGTCGTGTACATCGCCTTTCACGGTGGCCATAACGATTTTGCCGTTGCTTTTTATATCCTGACCGGCTTTTTCCGCATCCATGTAGGGCAGCAACCACGCCACCGCGCGCTTCATAACACGGGCGGATTTAACCACCTGTGGCAGAAACATTTTGCCGGCACCGAACAGGTCACCAACGGTATTCATCCCGTCCATTAACGGACCTTCGATCACCTGCAGCGGTCGGTCGTATTGTTGTCTGGCAGCCTCCGTGTCTTCGTCGATAAAATCTGTGATACCTTTTACCAGGGCGTAGGACAATCGTTCATTAACCGGCAGTTCACGCCACTCAAGGGTTTGTACCTCTGCCTTTTTGCCATCACCGCGATAGTCTTCGGCGATTTCGAGCAGTCTTTCAGTGGCGTCGTCACGGCGATTTAGCACGACATCCTCGACGCGCTCACGCAGGTCCGCTGGTATATCTTCGTAGATCGCCAGCTGACCGGCGTTAACGATGCCCATACCCATTCCATTGCGTATGGCGTGGTACAGAAACACGGAGTGAATCGCTTCACGTACCGGGTTGTTGCCGCGAAACGAAAACGACACGTTCGATACGCCACCACTGACCATCGCATGAGGCAGAGTCTGACGGATTCTGGCGGTGGCATCGATAAATGCCTGACCATAGCCGTTATGTTCTTCTATGCCGGTTGCTACAGCAAAAATGTTTGGATCAAAAATAATATCTTCCGGCGGGAAGTCGAGCTGGTCTACCAGCAATCGATAGGCGCGTGTGCAAATTTCAACCTTGCTGTCGGTCGTATCTGCCTGGCCGTTTTCATCAAACGCCATAATAACCACCGCTGCACCGTGGTTACGACACAGTGTCGCGTGGCGTATGAACTCCTCTTCACCTTCTTTCAGGCTTATGGAGTTCACTACACATTTGCCCTGCGCGCACTTTAGCCCCGCTTCGATAACATCCCATTTCGAGCTGTCGATCATCAGTGGTACACGGGCAATGTCGGGCTCACCGGCAATCAGATTGACGAAGCGTTGCATCGCGGCCTTTGAGTCGAGCAGCCCTTCATCCATATTGATGTCGATAATCTGCGCACCGTTTTCGACCTGTTGTTTGGCTACCTCAAGTGCGGTTTCATAATCGCCTTCAACGATCAGGCGTTTGAACACTGCAGAGCCGGTGACGTTGGTGCGTTCGCCTACATTAACAAACAAGCTGTCGTTGCTTATCGTGCAGGGCTCCAGTCCCGACAGCCGACATCTGGTATCGATCTGTGGCACGCTGCGCGGTGCATGTTGCTGCATGGCGCTGGCAATGGCGGCAATGTGCGCTGGCGTGGCGCCACAGCAACCCCCGACAATGTTTAGAAAGCCGGACTCCGCCCACTCGGCGAGGTGTTCGGTCATTTGTTCTGCAGTTTCGTCATAACCGCCAAACGCGTTTGGCAATCCGGCATTCGGGTGTGCGGACACGGCAACATCAGCTATGCGCGACAGTTCGGCGACATACTGACGTAACTCTGCAGGGCCGAGCGCGCAGTTAAGCCCAACAGATAATGGATTGGCGTGACGCACCGAGTTCCAGAAGGCTTCGGTAGTTTGTCCGCTCAGTGTGCGGCCCGATGCATCGGTAATGGTGCCGGAGATCATCAGTGGAATTTCCACACCGGTCTCCTGAAACCATTGCTTCAGCGCAAATATCGCCGCTTTCGCATTCAGCGTGTCGAAGATGGTTTCAATCATCAGCAGGTCAGCACCGCCTTTTACCAGTGCAATAGCGGACTCGCGATAGTTGGCGACCAGCTCATCAAAAGTGACGTTGCGAAAAGCCGGATCGTTCACATCCGGTGAGATTGATGCGGTGCGATTGGTTGGGCCAAGCACACCGGCAACAAAGCGCGGCTTGTCTGCGGTGCTGTGCTTGTCGGCGACTGTGCGGGCCAGCCGTGCACTGGCTTCGTTCAGCTCCGGCACCAGATCTTCCAGTGCATAGTCGGCCATGGCGATGCGCGTGGCGTTGAAGGTGTTGGTTTCAATGATGTCCGCACCGGCAGCCAGATACTGATCGTGAATATCGCTGATGAGGTCGGGTTGGGTGAGGCTCAGCAGGTCGTTATTGCCACGTAATTCGTGGGAATGATCGGTAAATCGGGTACCGCGAAAATCGGCCTCGTTCAGTGATTTCTGCTGGATCATGGTCCCCATGGGGCCATCCAGAATTAATATGCGTGATTGGAGTAGTGTCGGTAAATTGTTGTTTTTACTAATCATGTCCATGATTTTGCTTAAAAATGATTAATGCGAATTATTATAAGGATAGCAATAAATATACATATAAAGATATGTTTATATTCACATGTGATGCAATTAGAGCCGAAATGCAGGTGTGATCAGCTGAAGTGTCCGCAGGGTCGCAAGAATTGACGGGCGAGGGAAACGGTAATGCCGAATGGCAGGTGCAGGTGCACGCGGCAGTGCAACACACTGCCGGGGGCTGGAGTCAGTCTGGTTTAGAGCAGCGGGTTGGTCGGCTTACGCCACCTGTTCGTGAATAAATTCGATCAGGCGAGTGCGGTTAATGCGAAAGTCGTTAAAGACTACCGTGCTAGTTGGGTCAATCAGAATAATCCACGGGGTGCCGCCGGTGCGGTACTGC
Organism: uncultured Granulosicoccaceae bacterium; assembly: GCA_964389335.1. GTDB lineage: Bacteria > Pseudomonadota > Gammaproteobacteria > Granulosicoccales > Granulosicoccaceae. The sequence goes on along the minus strand of CAYMFQ010000013.1, from coordinate 31,927 downwards.
ACCATCGTCTGTGGTCGATGGTCACCGTCCTCGGCTGTTTGACCGCCGGGATCGTGGCCCATGACTATCGGCAGGTCGTAGCGCAGTTGCAGCTCGCGCACCGCCTCACGGGTGTTCGTGCGAAAGCCTTCGAAAACCGTCTGTATTGCGGCGATGGCAACTTTCGGGTGGTCGTGAAACTCATCGGCAAACGCCTTAAGGGTCGGGAAGCCACTTGAGTGACAGCCGGGACACCAGTTTTGGAAACACTTCAGGAATACCCATTTGCCCGCGGATGCTGCGATGGAAAAGTCAGCGGGCTCGCCGTTGCCATCAATCCAGTATTCAACATTGAGTTCCGGCGCTGGCTGACCGTTTATGCCAAATCTGGCCTGAGGTTTTGCCAGTGCTGTTTTGGAGAGTAACGGCACGGTAGCGAGTCCGGTCGCGAGTACCTGACGTCGGGATACCGTGCCCGATGTCATGGATGCCGAACCGCACGCTGGCTTCTGCGTCAGACTCTGTGTTTTGTTAACAGCGAACGGCATCGTACACCCCGTGGTTCAAAGGCGCGAAGTGATCATTGTCATTGCAACATTGCTGTTGGAATATTGATCGTTAATGTCTCAGGCGCCAGACAAATTTCATTACTGCAGGTTTGCAACTGCAACTGAACCGGATACAGCGCGTTACTCTTCGCTTCTGTATCTGTTGCAGAATTTGACTGCGTTACGTCGGATTGGTTCCGATCGGGAAGTTCCGCGGTAATTGCAAAAGAACCGTCATACAGTGACAGGGTCGATTCTTCAAATGCGAGCTTTGTTAGCTTTTCCTGCGGGTACACCGTATTCGTCAATGGCTTGCCGGTATTGTCGGTCAACGCGGTGCCGATCAGGTACTCTTGCCTGGGTGTTACGGAATTAATGTGCCAACCAGGCGCGACGTCGATATCAATCTGCAATGTGTTGCCCTGCGACATTGATGCCTGGGCGCGTACTTTACCGAAGCCGGCGTATTGCAGGGTGCTTTTTTCACCGTCGAAAAGTTCACTGGTACTCTTGACCATATACCCGAGTTCATTAGGCCGTTCCGTAAGACTGGCTGAAAACGCAGTGATCAATTCGTTAGCTGCCTTTTGATACTTAAAATCGCCAGTGCGATGCCACAGTTGCACAAGCACACGCAGCGTCGCCGAGTTACCGGACGGCAGTGAGTTATCAAACAGGTCCTTGGGGCGCGTTGGCAAGGCAACGCCTGCGGTTTCCGGCGGTCCCATAAAGTAGTCGCCGTTTTTGGTGTCCTTAAAATCTGCGTCCATAACTTCGACAAACTGCTGCGCCTGCTGCAGCCACTCTGTATTACCGGTAGCATCGTAGAGTGCAATCAGCCCTTCGGACAAATAGGCGTAGTCTGTTTGTTTTGCATCAATGGATGCTGTACCCAGAAAGTATGAGCGGTATAACCTTGGCAGCGTGTTGTCTGCACTGCGTTTTAGATTATTGCTGAGTAAGAACTCTGCACTGCGGGCGGCGGCGTCGATGTAGTCCGGACGGTCAAGATGCAATCCAGCTTCGGCCAGTGCGGTAATAACCAGACCGTTCCAGCCGGTGAGTATTTTCTCGTCGCGTAATGGAGGCACTCTGGTGGTGCGATGGGCCAGTAATTTATCGCCAACCTTGTCGAGTTGTTTGGTGTAGTCGACCAGCGATAAACCCATTTCATCTGCCAGTTGCTGGTGCGATTCACTCAGGTGCAGGATATTACTGTCTTCGAAGTTGCCGGCCTCGGTAATATTCCACACCTGTTTTGCAAAGCCGGCGTCGGCGCCCAGCAGCGTTTCAATTTCTGCCTCGTCCCAAATGAAGTACAAGCCTTCGCCACCGTCTGAATCTGCATCAGTGGCTGAGTAAAATCCACCATCCGGTGCTCGCATGTCACGCAGCAGGTAATCGAGTGTGCGGGTGGCGGTGCGATGATGTTCTTCATTACCCGTTAACAGGTATGCCTGGGTATACAACCGCGCCATCATGGCCTGGTTGTACAGCATTTTTTCAAAGTGCGGTATCAGCCATGAATTGTCCACCGTGTAGCGGTGAAAGCCCCCGCCAATCTGATCGTGTATGCCGCCGGCTGCTATGCGCCGCAGTGAGAAATCGAGTGCCTCGAGTGCGTCTGCGTTGCCAGTGCGTTGCGCCTCTCGCAGTAGTAAGAACAGCATCGGTGCACGTGGAAACTTTGGAGCACTGCCAAAGCCGCCTTCGAAGCTGTCAAAGTTATCAAGCAGGGCTGCAATGCCATCGTCGACAACCTGCTGGCCAACGGTGCGGGCTTCGCCTTCATTGGCATTAAACGAGGCCAGTGCGTCTGATAGTTTGTCTGCCTCGGCTTCAAGGTCCTGTCGGTTGGTGATCCATACCTGATCGACGCGTTTCACCAGATCTTCAAACTGGTCGGGCGGAAAATAGGTGCCGCCAAAAAACGGTTTGCCTTCAGGTGTCATGAACACAGACATCGGCCAGCCACCGGAACCGGTCAGCATTTGTACGGCTGTCATGTAGGTGGAGTCAACGTCCGGACGCTGCTCGCGATCAACCTTGATGGTGACGAAGTATTCGTTCAGAAACTTTGCTATGTGCTCGCTTTCAAAGCTTTGCTTTTCCATCACATGGCACCAGTGGCAGGTCGCGTAGCCGACAGACAGAAACACCGGCTTGTTTTGTTGTCGGGCGAGCTCAAATGCCTCTTCGCCCCATGCAAACCAGTTGACGGGATTGTGCGCGTGCTGCAGCAGATAGGGTGATTTTTCCAGTACCAGCCGATTGATATAGACCGGCACCTGATCATCGTGCAGGTGCTCGGTGCGGGGTTTGTAGTCCGGGCCCAGCGCAGACAATGCAGTGCGCAGTTGCTCGACCAGTTCTTCAGACTCCGGCGTGGGGGTGACCGGCAGAGTGCTCTCGGCTGCGCGTGCAGGGGCCGCTGACATCAGGGCAACTGCAAGCAATAGCCAGCGCAACGTTATCGATGTTGCGATGGATGTTGCGGTGATGTTTCTTAGTTTCATTAATGCTTACCAACGGGTGTCAGATGATGATCAGCGCTTGCCAGTGCGTAGAACAGGCCGTTTTCCTCGGCAAGCGACACCGACACTGCAAGGTCAGCAATGCGTGCCTGTTGTCCATGCAGCTCACTCAGGGTATTTGTTGCCGGCGTCATAAACAGGCTTAACTGAGTGCCGTGCTCACGATCTTCGAATTTTAAATGCGCTGCCAGGTGACCGTTAATGGTGCAGTAGCGTCCACCTATCAGGGATAACTTGTTTTGCAGCTGCGAGGGCAGTTCGATTGAGAACTTAAGCTTTTCCATGCTGGCGCTCAACAGCTCAAGCTGATCTGTTTCCACATCAAGCTGGAATTTCGATGTGTGGTTCATTGCCGCTTCGCGAATGGTCAGATCACGCAGGTCAGAGCGCGCAACCTGTTGTTGCCACAACACTGCTACAAACAGCGCCAGGCCTGCCGCCAGTGCAGTGGAAACGTGCAGCCAGTGTCGGACAGGGCGTGGCTCATGATCCAGTAACTCTTCAATGGCGCTGGCGGGCAGAGATTTGTCCCAGTAGTAGCGGTAAACCTGCTCATCGACATCTTTCATTTGTCTGCCTCCCGTCGTAACGGAACCACGGTATTTGAATTACTCTGGTTTTTACTGGCGGGTGCCGAGTCACTCTCGCCATCATCTAATGCCGCCTGCAACTTGCGACGGGTGCGGTGCAGCATGCTTAGCACGCTGCCGCGTGTCATGCCGGTGAGCTTGGCAATCTCACTGGCGGTGTAGCCCTCCACGACTGACAGAAACAGTGTTTCGCGTTCGATGTCGCGCAGGTTCTGCAGGGGTATTTCCATGTTGGTGAACTCGGCCGACGCCGAGCCATGGCAGGGCACTGAATCGGCATGATCACCGAAGCGCGTGCGATAGTCATCCACCCGGCGCTGCCGCCGCACCTGGTCTATGAAGAGGTTGCGTACGGTGCGAAACAACAGCGGGCGGTCTGGCTTGTTGCCAAATCGGCCGGACAGCTTGAGCCAGCCTTCCTGTACCAGGTCCTCTGCGTCCTGCTGATTACCGGACAGTGCCAGCGCATAGCGGTAACACGCGTTCAGTGTCTCGGTGTCGGTCTGTCGTGATGTGCGTCGAAACATGGTTCGATCCGGAGTTGGTGCCGAGCGTGAGTTGCCAGCGTGCTCGCAGTGATAATAGATGCTGCAACGCTATAGAGGTTGCGCAGCCGGCAAAGTTGCAGTCTCGGATTGTCGTCAGTTCAAGCGGTTAACGCTTAATGGTCTGGAATGATTGCGACGCCGCCCCGTGTTCATGTCTGTATTGGGCACAAGGTACGCCTCCGTGAATTTGTACCCCCTGCGATGCTGACATTGCCCGCTGTCACCGGCGCGGTTAAAGTGTGATGTACTACCGAAAAGGGCAACGTGTGAACAATCAAACCCCGGCTGAAGCGGTCAGCTTCAGCGATGTGCAAAACGCGGCGCAACGTCTGCGTGGACACGCAATAGAAACCCCGCTGCTCGAGAATACGCTGTTAAACAGCCTGGCCGGTCGTCGTGTGCTGGTTAAAGCCGAGAGTCTGCAGGTAACCGGCGCATTCAAGTTTCGCGGTGCCTGGTCAGCGCTGACCGATATTGATGAAACCACGCGAGCCCGCGGTGTGCTGGCGTATTCTTCCGGTAATCACGCACAGGCCGTGGCATACGCCGCGAACCGTCTGAATGTACCGGCGGTTATCGTTATGCCCAACGATGCGCCGGCGCTCAAGCTCGCCAATACGCGTGCGTATGGTGCCGAGGTAGTCATTTACGACCGGCCCGGTGGCGAAAGCCGCGAAAAGCTGGGGCAGGAGCTGGCCGACAGTCGAAATCTGACGCTCATTCGGCCTTATGACCACGCTGCTGTCATTGCCGGGCAGGGCACTTGTGGTCTGGAGATCGCCAGCCAGGCAAGGGCGGCTGGTATCGAGCAGGCCGAAGTGCTGGTGTGTTGCGGCGGGGGCGGGCTGACCTCGGGTATAGCACTCGCGCTTGAGCAGCAGGCTCCAGGGTTTGTTGTCAGGCCGGTTGAGCCGGAAGACGGTGACGACGTGTGTCGGTCACTGGTTTCCGGTCAGCGAGAAACTAACCCGCGCACCCCCGAGTCTATTTGCGATGCAATTGCCACCCCGTCACCGGGTGAGCTCACGTTCCCGATACTCAAGCGCCTGTGTGGCGCCGGGATAACGGTGACGGATGACCAGGCGCTGCAGGCGATGGCCGTGGCGATGCTGCGCTACAAGGTGGTCGCCGAACCCGGGGGCGCGGTTGCGCTAGCGGCTGCATTGTTTGCAGCCGACAACTCAACGCACGATACCGTCATTTGTGTGGTGTCTGGCGGTAACGTGGATCCGGCGCTTTATGCTAAGGCCATGCAAATGGAACATCCATTCGCCTGACGTTAAACCGGGTCCAGCGCAGCGAGTCGTGCATATACCTCGGTGGCATCAAATCGAGTGGCATCGGTTGGCACGGGAGCACCATTGTACTGAGCCGGTTCTGGTGTAGCCGGCGGTTGTTGTCGCTGGTGCATCACGCAATCACTGTGAAACTCACTGAGCCACTCTCGCAGGATCAGATCTTCCAGATAGTCAGGTGAGTCATGAATGGTTGCTGGTGCGAGTTGTCCATGAGCGCTGGAGAGATAGCTCCCCATGGCGTAGAACTCCATGTCTGACATGAGATTGGCCGGTGAAGATGAGCCATCCTGCATAGACATGTTAGGTGCCTGACCGACTCCGTCGGACGCCAGAAGAATGCGAATTTTTTTACCCTTTCTGGTAACGAACACACCGATCTCCGAGTTTGACTCAGAGTCGAGCAATCGCAGGTCACCGTTGTCAATCAGTTGCGGGATACCTGCTTCCACATCGCCGGAGGTGCACAGCACCAGCAGCGCGTAGTCGTTGAGTTGCTCAAGCAGTGCTGGCTGGCATGACAAAAAACAACTGCCGGTGTTGAGAAACAGCACGTCAGAATTGCGCAGTATCGACTCCTGCGAGACAACTCGGTTATGACGGGTGGCAAGCTCTGCCATCACCGACAGATCAGTGTCATATACCATTGGTACCTGGTTGTCTTTCAGTAGTGTGTGTAGGACACCCTTGCCGATTGAACCCAGTCCTATCACACCAATACTGTTACTCCAGTGTTTAAGGCTGCAACCCAGGTTGCGCCGGAAGATGCTGTCGGTTGCGTACACGATTGCCGGGCCGATCTCGATATCCATAATGTTCTTGATACGTGACCGCGATTTAGAGATTACCGGGTGTGCAATCTGATCGATCACGTTGCGATAACCGGTGGTCTGTCCGTCGTCGGAACCTTTGATGCCATTTTCAGTGCCTTCGACAAACCCGACAATTCGCGAGCTAAGAGAAGCGTCGTTTGATATGGCAGCAGCAGTAGGCGCGAAGTAACCACCATACTCCAGAATAGCAAATGGTCTGTCAGCGGTTACGCGACGCAACCACTCGACAGTAAACTCTGCGTCGGACAGCGATTGACGATTGATTGACTCGTGCACTTTGGTGCCATACTTCTCTTTAAGCAATCGCACCACGTGCGGGTTGCTCTTGGCTGAACTGCCTTTTGGAATAATCGCGGCGATACGGTTCTCAACTGCCTGGTAGAACTCAAGGCAGGGCAGGAACGCATGCTGAACAAACACGAAGCACAGATCCGGGTGTGGTCGTGTTGTGTTTTCAATGGCTGCTACCGTGTTGCGGTAGAACCGTTGATGTGCAAAGTGTACGGTTGGCTCCATTGCTACTTCTCCAATCTGGAACTGGTCAGTCGATTCATTCGCTGCGGTTGGTACAACTTGTTATTTTTATTATGTGGTGTGTTGTTGTAAGCCTCAGACAGCGTAACGAAACTGCTCGTGGTTGATTATTAACTGATGGTAAAAAACGTCTGCGGTTGGCACATAATTCATCTGAACTATTCAGTGCTAATCTAACTTTGCAATTAGGTGTCAGTAAATTCAGGTTCAGTATATCTCCAGTTTCTCGCTATGATGCAGGGGCCGCATAAATCTGAAGCGAGGAACCTGTGCACCATTGACTTCTACCTGTTCGTTGAACATAGCGGCCGGTCTGGTCCACAACCTGTTGTCAACAGGCTTGTCGCTGGTTGTGTTTTGTTCATCAGCATCGCTTCGATACACAACCATTGGCTCTCCGCTTTCAGTATGCGTTGTGCATACAAATACCAAATAAGACTGGCCTTTATAGTGTTGATAAACACCCGGTATGAGCTGCTTTAATGTGGTCATAGCATACAATTTTATCTTCGCGATAACACAGAATATCAAGAACAATGGTTCGAATCATGTAGTGGATATAGGAGTTTATAAAGTGCCTCTTTATGTTGTTCGTTGAGTGAAAATCAGTATCAAATAATTAACACTGCACTTGTCGCTATCGTTGGGTTAGATCGAGCCCGATTCGGTTCCATCTTATCCCATTGTCTGATCGCGAAAACCACACCTTACGTGCCAGCCCCTTTAAATCAGCCAGCGGGACTTGTCCAAATTGTCTGGAGTCTTCGCTCTCATCACGGTTGTCACCCAGTACCAGTACATGGCCGGGTTCTACTGTCGTTGAAAAATCCATAGACGAGCCGGAGCGCCACTGCGCGGACCAGCTGCGGTCATCGGTATACTCACGCACGAGTACAGTGCCAGCAGTAGTCTCTTCGGTAGTGTCTGATGCCGGATTGCCATTGATAAATAGCTGTTGGTTGTTGATGTTTATCTCGTCACCAGGCAGTCCGATGACACGCTTAATATAAAACAGGTTGCGGTTGTTCGGGTTAACCAGTATAGCGATGTCACCACGCTTAACCCGGTGTGCACAACCCGGGCAGTTATACGCCATGTTTGCAAAGATAAAGTCCCCGGCCAGCACAGTTGGATTCATACTGTGTGATGGTATGCTGAACGGTGCTACCAAAAAGGTACGCACTGATAGCGCAAGCGTTGGCAATACAATTAAATTGCACAGTACAAAAACACTGACGTAAAGGCTGCTGGTTTGCCAGGGGCGTAACAGTGCGTTGGTGCCGTCGCTGGCTGAGCGCCAGGCATCGACTATCGAGTACACCCACACTACCACTGCCAGCATAACTCCCAGTAGTAACATTGGCGCTGTCAGTGATACTGGCAGCCACAATGCAATGGCAGCGGTCAGCGGGATACAGATCGCAGCAAAGATCATAAAAATCCATGCTCCTCTGTTCAGCTGCCCGTTATACAGTTGTCCAAAGCCTGGAAGTGAAGCCGACATAAGCGCAGCAATAGCAGGCAGGCGCCGTACTGTCTGCTGGTTATGGGTGGAATTGACGGGTTCGCGCTGGTCAGCGCGAAAGTCATCGTGTCGTTGTTGTTTGTTTGCAAGCATATTTAAACTCTAGGTTGCGGCAACCGAAAGCCAGTATCCAAAGATAAATCGGGCAACTTGTGTCATACCCAGCACACTGCCACCGACCATGGCCAGCCATTGCCACCATGAATAGCTGTTGTGTGCAGCTGCTTCTATGTGTTGATCGGCGGACTCGGTACTGGCCTTGTGCTGGATCTTCGCGCTTATTCGTTGACTAAAATCAACAGGTGCATGCACCAGATCAGTCTCAAGCAGCGCAAGGATCTCTGCTTCTGTCTTATGGGTCATGGTTGAATTCCAGATTGTGATACGCCTGTATCAGGCGTTGTCGTGCGCGGCTGGCCCTGGTTCTGAAACTCGCTTCAGAGCAGTTTTCAAGGTGTGCGCATTCTCGCGCTGATAACGCGTCGGCAAAGTCGAGCGCGATGGTCATGCGGTCGCTCGCAGAGAGGGTGGTCAGTGCTTGTTGTAACCGCCTGCGTGCCTGCATGTTTTCCGCGGTAGCGGACGGATCCTGCGTTAGATCGGCTATGGCGTCCGGTGTTTCAAGTTCGTGCGGTGTACGCTGCGCGCGCTGAATTTCGTTGAGTGCGAGGTTCCGTGCAATGGTGAATATCCACGTAAAGACACGACCTTTATCGGGATTGTAGCGCTGGCGATAGCGCCAGACTTTTAGAAAGCTTTCCTGTGCGATGTCCTCCGCGGTGGCCTGAGAGAATCCCATGCGGCCGAGGAAAGAGAATATCGGTTGCTGATAGCGTTCGACCAGTGCCGTAAATGCCTGCGGGCTTTCACTGTTGAGATCGCGGGTGTCGATCTGGTTTTGACGGGCCTGGTTTAGACGGGCCTGGCTTTCGGCGGAATTGTTCTGGCTGGAGTCGCCGTGACCGGATTTGCTGTGACTGGAACTGTCGCTGCTCATATGCTGATATACAGCGACAATCGCAAAGTGTTACAGGGACTTGTTCACATCATGCGAATAGTGCCCCTGGAGCCCGGCTGATGGCCCGTGCTGAGGCTTGGCTTGCTGCAATGTTAACGAAGTGATACTGGCGGTAGCCGCCGATACCAGTGTAATAGTTGCTCGCCAAATCCCTGTTTTATTTAAACAAGCTCTTGAGCTTATCTTTCGCGCGTTCCTTGATTTCGTCCGCTGCCTGCTCGGCTTTTTCCTTATGTACAGCCAGTTCCTCACGTGCACGCTCTTCTGCACGCGCCTGTTCTGCCTGTAGCTTTTGCTCAGCTTCGCGTCGGGCTGCATCGGCTTTTGCCTGTGCTTCCGCCTTGAGCCTGTCGCGCTCTTCCCTGGCGCGGGCTTTGGCTGCGTCTTTGGCACTGTTGGCGAAATCCTGCTTCATGGCGGCGAAGATGGTACCGGCAAAGTCAGTACTTAATTGCTCGAATGTGCCGCGAATCGGAATGCTGGCAGACACGCCTTTGAGATCATCAAGGTCCTGGCCGCCCTGTCCCTCGACCGAGCCCACCACTTTGGTCGTGACCGTATAGTCAATCTGCTCCTGCGGCAGATCGACTACGCCGTTGCCAGCCACTCTCAGTGCCGGCGCGCGGATATCCAGATCGTCGGAGCGAATAACGCCGTTGTTAATATCCGCAGAGACATGCAGCGCAGAAAAATCAGTTTTGCTGACGGGCTCCTGATCGATATCGTCTGCGTTGCTAAACAGCGAACGGGCGCGTCGCAGCTGGTAGCCGATGTTAATGCCATGCAGCGCACCGTCAGTGAAATCTGATGTGTACCGACCGTTTAGATTGCTGATGAGCTGGTTCAATGTATCACCGCTGGTGGACAGGTTTGACGTGATAACTGCCTCGCCGCTGATTGGCGCGGTATCCTGCAGCATGTCCTCCAGCATCAGTCCCGCCTGTACGTTTTTGATGCCCGACTTAACCTGATAGACGGGGGCGCTGCCATTGACGTCAACCGATGCGGTTGTCTGTATAGCGCCTTCGTACATAGATGCGCTGAACCCATCCAGACTGACCACACCCTGTTGCGCTTTAACCGGCACTTCTATCTGTTCGCTGTTCATGTTGGAGAACTTAAGCCTGCCCACGCGGATCATTCCATCAACATTGAGCTGCCGCATCAATTCGATGGGTAAGGCGATTGGTGTGTCACCGGCGTTTGCGTTTCCGGTGTTTGCACTCTCGACGCCCGTGTCCTGTGTTTCAGTGACTGCGTCCGGTGCGTCGGTAGCAGCCGGCAGATAGCGGTCGATATCGATCGCATCAACGTTGAGCTGAAACACCACCGGAGGCACCGGGGCTGCAAGATTGGCAAGCGTTGCCTGACCGTCGATGGTCGTGTCGTCGAGTACAATAGACAGCTTTTCCAGTTTAGCGGACGTGGCATTGGCACCTGCATTTGCCGTCAGCGCAACATCAATCGTTGCTGCGGTCAGGGCCTGCGGATCCTGTGATGCCGGCAGTTCAATATCGAGTTTCTGCGCCAGCTGCCGTGGATTAACGGTGTTACTTTTCAGTTGAGCACTGATAGCGGGTTCGCTGTTAAGTTGTGTTATTTGCACGTCACCGTTAAGTTGCACGCCGATGGTATCGATCATGAGCGAGGTAACAGATACGGTCTGTGCATTTAAATCTGCATCGACATCTCCATTCAGGTTTAATGAAAAGTCCTGCACCGGTACTGCGTCGCCACTGGCGGAGGTTGCGAGCTTCAGTGCGCTTAAACGGTAACGTTGATTGTCGAGATCGACGTTTATCTGGCCGCTGCCATCGACATTGGCGGCAACACTGGCGCTGGTACTATTGACGGCAAAATCAGTTGCAAACGAAAACGGCTTGCCGAGTGCGATTTCATCGCTCTGCAAATTAAACTGTGTGAGTGTGGCATCGGTATTGTTCTGTTGGTCGCGCCACTGGATTTCGGCGTTTTCGATAATGACCGAGCCGATGCTCAGGTCCTGTAACGAGCCACCGGTTGCCGGCTCTTCCGGCTGAGTTTCCTCTGTATTTCCGGTGGCCGTATCAGTACCGCTATTGGTATCGCCTTTTACCAGATCGTCCCAGTTAGTGCTGCCGTCTGCCGCGCGTTGCAGATCCAGTGATAGTCCGGCCAGTTGCACGGTGTCGACAATGACGGCCTTTTTAAACAATGGCAGCAGCTTTACCTTAAGCTGCGCACTGTCGATTTTTGCAAAGGGTGCATCCCCAAAGCCCTCTGCATTGGCGAGGCTGGTCTGGCCGAGGGTAAAGCCGGCCCACGGAAAGTAGTTCAGCTTAATGTCACCGTCGATCGCGAGGGCGCGGCCGGTCTGTTCCATCGCTACTGACTGAATTTTGTCACGATAGTCATTCGGGTCGATCAGATTCAGTGCCAAAAATACGCCGCCGATCAGCAACACTGCAAGTATCGTCAGGCCAAGTAACAGGCGTTTTACTAGTTTCACAGATGATTCCAGAGGTATTGGCGGACAATTGTCCGAATAGTTCGATAATGTGGGCGCACGGTGCGAACCTAAAGTGGTGGCCAAACAATCAAATCTTATGCCCCGTGGGCAGCATACAGGTTGATTGATTCAGGCCGGACAGGAGCTTAATAAGTGATCGATGTGTTAATTGTTGGTGCCGGGTTGTCAGGGCTGGCCGCTGCTGAATGCTGTCGTGCACAGGGGCTGCGAGTGCGCGTGGTTGAAGCGTGCGAGTCAGTGGGTGGTCGCATCAAGTCGGCAATGCACAACGGTAAATACGTTGGTGATCTTGGGCCGAGCTGGGTGTGGCCCGAGTGGCAACCCGCCTCAACACGGTGGCTGGCTGATCTGCAGATTGACACATTTGCTCAATATGATGATGGTCACGGGTTGCTTGATTTCCCCGGGCAGCTACAGCGTCATCCGATACCGGGTCAGCACGGTATCGCGCGGATTGTCGATGGTCCGCAGTCACTGGTGCAGCAACTGGTCGAGCGCCTTACCGAAGGCGAGCTACAGGTGGCGGCCCGTGCGCACAGCATTGTACGGCAGCCTGAAGGTGTGGCGGTTCACCTGTCTACGGATAGCGGTGCCGAGGTCGTTGCGGCCAGGCAGGTCATTGTTGCAGTACCGATGCGTATTGCGCTTGAGCACATTCAGTTTGAACCGGCTTTGCCTGCGGACGTAACCGAGGCGATGGCGGCGACACCCACCTGGATGGCGGCACAGGCAAAGGTAGTGGCCATGTACGAGGATGCGTTCTGGCGCACACACGGTTTGTCCGGTCGCGTGGCAAGTCGCGTGGGACCAATGGTGGAAATGCATGATCACTGTGGCGAAAATGGTGAGCCGGCTTCGCTGTTTGGTTTTATGGGTATCAGTGTTGTACAGCGCGACGAGCATCGCGAGCGGTTGCAGTCACTGGTGATCGATCAGCTGCAGCGCTGTTTTGGTGATCGTGCTGCACTGCCACGAGCGTTGTATATAGAAGACTGGTCGCTCGCAGAAACCATATGCGCATCGGCTGATCGCACTGGCGTGGCCGAGCACCCGCAGGTGAGGCCGGACTGTTTGCGGCAGCCATTGATGGATGGCGCACTGCACTTCGCCGGCGCCGAGGTCGCTGTTGAGAGTCCCGGGCTCATCGATGGTGCGCTTAATGCCGCCGAGCACGCCGCAAAGCAAGCGGCAGTTGTTCAACCTCGTTGAATGAAACTTACTATGCCGCCTTTTGCAGTTGCTCACGATGGAATATATATAGCCCGCTCGACACTATTAGCGCCGCACCCAACAATGTCCAGCGGTCGGGCAGGTTGTCAAAGATGATAAATCCAAACAAGGTTGCCCACAGCAGTGACGAATAGCTGAACGGCACGACGGCTGAAGCCTCAGCTGCATTAAACGCCCTTATCAGGCAAAAATGACTGACGGCGCCAAGTATGCCGGTGACGGCGAACAGCACCCAGTGAAAATGCGTGGGTGGTTGCCACTGCATTGGAATAACAGCACTCATTACCACCATGCCCACAAGGCCCGAGTAGAGCAGAGAGGTCATTGGGTCGTCGCTTGCGCGTACCTTACGCGTGGCGATTTGATAGAACGCATTCGAGAGCGCCGCGGCCATTAAAAACAAATGCCCCAGTGAGCCGTCGCCACTGCCCGGGCGCACGATGACCAGCGCTCCAATGAACCCGATTGTCACGCCGAGCCAGCGTCTGACGCCCACCTTTTCACCTAATAACGGTATGGCCAGTACCGTTACCAGAATCGGGGACAGAAACATAATGGTAGAAGCGGTGGCAATTGGTGTCGTACGCAAGCCGGTGAAAAAAAGCGTGGTCGTTAACAACAGGCATGTTGAGCGAGCTAATTGCAGTTTCCAGTTACCGGACTGTGCCAGTGTAAACAGCCTGCCGCGTAGCAGTAACACCAGAAACAGCATGTGAAAGGTAAAGCGCGCCCACACCACCTGTTGCGTTGAATAGCTTAGGGTCAGGTACTTGGCAACGGTATCCATGCTGGTAAAAAGGCACATGGTAGCCAGCATCCAGCCGATACCAGCTGCCACATTATCCGATTGCCCCGGTGATGTTGTCATGTGTAATTCACTACAGGATGATGCTGATAATACCAAGGCCAAGCAGTGTGCAGATGGCTGCCTTGCGATAGCCTGATTCATTGCTGGCGTCGAACAATTGCGCGCCGAACCAGGTGCCGACCAGATAGGCAACAGTTGCGGGTATGGCGTCGATGATATCGCTGGTCTGGCTGTTGTCTCTATAGAAGGAAATGACGATGTACCAGATGGCGATAATAAAGTTCCAGGAAATAATCAACGTGCGTGACTGACCTTTGTTATAAGGGCCCATCAGCACTACTGCCACCACAATCAATGCAATATAAGATGCGCCAAAAATCAGCCCGCCAATTAACCCGAGCACGACCAGGTGGCCCGCAGACAAGGGCGCTTTGTAACGAAAGCCGGTAAGCATCAGCACACAGGCGATAATAATTAATATCGCGATGGCAAGCTTCATCGACGACGCGTCGGTGTGCGTTAGCAACCAGTGTCCAAACGGCATGGTTGCTACAGTGGCTGCGGCCAGTGGCAGGGTCGAGCGCCAGTCTATTTGTCGCCACAGACCTGCGAACAGGTAACAGGTTGCAACGAATTCGATGATCAGTATTTGTCCGATAACATCGACCGGTGGAAAAAACAGCGTCAGCACCGCCAACATGAAAGCGGGGCCACCGAAGCCAGTGAAGCCACGTACAAAACCAGCCGCGACTGCGGCTGCAACAGTCGCGAGGATAAACGGGTTAGACTGAATCAGCGCGATCATGAAACAGCATCGCCGCTGCAACTCGAGCTATAAACAGGTGGTTGCGCTTTAGTTGTTGTGCGCACAGTTAGCGGCCATGCCATACTGGCTTGCGTTTCTCCGCAAATGCGTTCATGCCTTCAATGGCGTCTTCGGTTTGCTTCAGTGCATCGTACAGCGGGTAGTTTGTATCATGGGCCTGTCGCAGACCGCCCGCATCAATGCCCTTCATCATTTGTTCTTTGGTGGCTCGCATTGCCAGAGGGGCAGAGGCTTTTAGCGAACTGACCAGTGCATCAACTTCCGTTTGAAAATGCTCTCGCTCAACCACACTGTTAACCAGCCCCAGTTGCAGGGCGGTGGCGGCGGAAAACAGTTCACCTGTCAGGGCTATATGCATGGCGTGCTTCAGTGGCAGTTGTCGCACCAGTCTGTGCAGACCACCCGATGCAGCGAGGCCGACCTTCGGTTCCGGCAAGCCGAATTTTGCATCGGACACCGCGACGGCCAGGTCGCAAGCCAGCACGATTTCCATGCCGCCACCGATTGCATGACCGTTGATGGCAGCAATTACGGGCTTGGTTAAGTCGAAACGCTGCAGTAACCCGCCATAGCCACTGTCGGGCATCAGCTTGCTTTGCAGCGGTGCTTTCTGTACAAGGTCAGAGCCGGCGCAGAACGCGCGATCACCGGCGCCGGTAAGTACAGCAATATGCAGGTCATCGTCGCGAGAGAATTCATCGAACAGTTCGTGCAGTTGCTGATGCATCTCTGGCAGCAGTGCATTGAGAGCGTCCGGGCGATTCAGCGTGATCGTCAGCACGCCGTTGTCTCGGCTTGCCAGTACAGGTGAATCTGTCATCGTTGTACCTGGTAGGAGTATGTGCCGGAAGTATGTCTGTTTTACATCGAAATGCACAGACGCAGTTGCGGCCAGGTACGTCAATAGCAGTCGGCGCGCAGCCGACTGTTACCGAGGATGGGTTTACTGGTAGATCTTGCTGTCAGTATTGGTGGTTGTCACGCCGACGATCGGCTGGTTCAGCGCATCTCTGATGGTTGAGCTGATATAAATACTGCCGCCGCTGACATCGACGATCTGGTTGTTGTCATCTTTTACCAGAATGCGGGCATTGTTCCCGAGGGCGACGCCTTCGACTCGATTAAATTCTGCTTCGTCAGCAACATAGGCGTTGCGATAGATGTACGGGTCGCTGCAACTCCAGTCGGACAGGTCCTTGTCCTGGCGCGATGCGATGTAAATACCGTCTTCCACCTGCCCGCCAATAATACTGTTGTAGTTTGCACCCCACTGACGGGTGATGCCTCGTTCACCGCAGTTCCGATACAGCGTCACGCCGGTGAGTGCGTTGTCGGCGAAGTAAGTGTTGCGAATGGTATTGCCCTGCGATGCGTCGATGGCAATTCCTTCGCGATCATCTTTGCGATCTTCTTTTAGATTGTCGAGCCAGTTGCCGGTGTCCTTGTCGCGATAGCCGTTGCCGACAATGCGGCTGTTCTCTATCGTCGCACCGTGGCTGTCGTACTCAAGGTACACGCCCATTGAGCCGTTGTCGGAAATGTCGCAGTTCGAGCAGGTAAACCGGCTGGCACCGACATTGACGAAGATGCCATGGTTGATGTTGTCGGTAATGGTGATGTTCTCGAAGCGAACATCCGCCGCTCGTCGGTTGATGCTGACGCCGCCGTCGAAATTGCGGATAGTCAGGTTGCGCACTGTGACGTTGTCCGCAACGACCGTCAAGCCGATGCAATCGGTGTTGCAATCGCCATCAATAGTAAAGCCATTGCCCTCTACCACCACGCCGGGCTGAGTGACGGTGTACTTTGTTTTGGCGACATGATCAGTAAACGAAAAGTCGTCAGTAATCGTGACGCTCTCGTTGACGTAGCGCACGTCATTGCAGGCAGCCAGC
The DNA here is from genome assembly GCA_964389335.1 of uncultured Granulosicoccaceae bacterium. Lineage (GTDB taxonomy): Bacteria > Pseudomonadota > Gammaproteobacteria > Granulosicoccales > Granulosicoccaceae. The sequence continues at coordinate 15,255 of CAYMFQ010000013.1, read as the reverse complement.
AGTATCGAACAGCAGCACAGCGCCAGGCCTGAAAGCAGGGGTGATTTCATCGGAGTACGGACATTGTTCAGGAGTCTGAACGGAGTGTCATATAAATGACACTTGATGTCCGTGCCATGGGTCACATGGCGGGGAAAGCTGTTACAGCGGCGTTACAACCCGCGAAATCTGACCGGGTTCACAGTAGTGTCGACAGGCGTTTGACGAATTATCGAATAAACGGCCACACAGCAGGTGGCCGTACAGATTGCAACGCAGGGTACGCTGTATAAAAGCGCCGTGCTGAGCGGGCTGCCGAAGCAGCCCGCAGGGTGCTGCTCGGTTACTCGATTGAAGAGAGCTCTTCGTTCATGTTGGCAACTGCTGTGGCAGCATCGATTTCGTCATCGATGAACTGACGCACGATGCGGTTGATTGCCTGACTGTTGATCATCTTGGACGCGAGTGACAACTGCCCTTCTTTTACGCCCCATCGATTGGCGGTCTCAAGGCCGGCAACAATCCGATCAATAGTTTCCGCCGCATACAGCTCACCAAGCGGTGCTTTGCGATCAACACCTACCGGCAGCTGCGACCAGGCCTCAACAAACTTGGTTGGCTCGTCAGCAGTGCCTCGACGTACCGGAAACTTACCTTCGGGGGCAATTGCCAGCGTGCTGGTGTAGCCGTCGTTCATGGAGAACTCCACAAATTCGGCAGCGACATCGGTGTTAGCGTCGTTGGTAATACCGAAGTAGCGGATATCAGCCCACGCCGCACCGTCCGGGTTTGACGGACCCGCAACGGTTGTGACCACATCAGTCATTCCGGCCAGCTCTTTGGTTGTCGGATCGTCGTTGATGGTAGGTGGTGCAGAGTCTCTGAGGCCGGCAAGCTCGTCCAGAATAAAGGGAGACCAGATGATCATCGCGGCCTTGCCGGCAAAGTACAGCTCGCGTGACTGCTTCCAGTACAGCTCACCGGCAGGGGAAGCCTGGGCGATCAGCTTGTAGAACTCGAGTGCTTCGGTTGTGGCTTTTTCGTCCAGCGCCTGAAACCCGTCTGCACCGACCGGAGTGACGCCGTTCGCCAGAAACACGTGCTCGAGTACCTGGCTCATGAAGTTTTCGTCGACCTTGGTGGCAGCGACAAATGCATACAACTCAGGCGGACGGTGCAGTTTTCTGACCGCGTTGGCTATCGCCTCGTACGAAGTGGGTGCAGGCAGGCCAGCCTCTTCGAAGATATCCTTGCGGTAAACCACCATCTGCGTCCAGCCGTCCACCGGTACTGCTGCGGTCATGCCGTTGAACTGAGCCATGCCGACCGCGCCCGGTGCGAAGGTATCGGTACCCAGGCTCTCCACAAGCTCGCTGTTGGTTTCAACATCGAGGATGCCGGCTTCAGCCCACGGCAGCACGTATTGCAGTGTGTGATAGATAACGTCGGGCAGATCGTTGGCGCCAAATGCGGCGGTCGCGCGTGTGCCGAGGTCAGTCTCGCTGACAGGTATCACCTCTACCGTGTGGCCTGACTGTGCCTTGAAGTCATCAGCCAGTTGCTGCTGTCTGGCGAGTCGCTCAGGCTGCTCTTCGGTGGTCCAGAACCGAATGGTGTCTGCCTGCACAGCGCCGGATAATGCGATTGCCCCCGCCAGGCTTATAAGTGTGGTTGCTTTCTTCAAGATTACTCCCCTCAATGAATTCTGATGTTGAGCGTATTTGTGTCGTGCACCGATGCTGCGATGCAAGCCAACACACAGGCGAGAAGATATCACAATGACAGCGCCATTGTGATCCATGCTGCGTCAGTAAAAACGTTATCCTATGCGGTGCTCACGTTGGCCAAATTCTGCGTAACCCGATGCCACGATGCTCGTGGTATGCTGCGGTTGTTTCGGGCCTTCGGATGCAGAATCAGTGATCTTTCATATTGCCAGCCAGGCTGACCTTAATACGGGGCAGGCCAGCCGGTGTTATCGTTGTGCATCGCTGCAAAGCGAGGGGTTTATTCACTGCTGCAAAGCCGAACAATTGCCCGGTGTTGTGGAGCGTTACTATCAGGGTGTTGCCGGCATAATGGTCTTATCGATTGACCCGGATAAACTGCAGGCCGAGCTTGTGTACGAAAACACTGTCGGTGGTGAGGAGCTATTCCCACATGTTTACGGTGAGATCAA
>CAYMFQ010000013.1:2265-12997 GCA_964389335.1 uncultured Granulosicoccaceae bacterium | reverse complement strand
CCCGACGAAACGGAGTGGCAGCTTGCCACGCGCCGTATCTACGATGCCTTCGGTGTGCCAACCGAGCCGGAGTCGAGTGAGATTGAATCTCAGCTGCGGCCAGCAGCCAGGCGAGTCGCTGTAGCGCACAATGACACAATCATCGGTGGCTGCTTTGCCTATGACTTTGCTCTCAGTCTGGTTGGTGGTGGCACGTGCCAGGCAGCAGGGCTGGCCGGTGTTGGAATTACGCCTGCGGCGCAGGGCAGCGGTGGTCTGCGATCAATGATGCAGACTCACCTGCAACAGTCTCTCGATCACAATGATGCGGCGTCTCTGCTAATGGCGTCTGAGTCCGGTATCTATCGGCGCTATGGCTACGGCGTTGCCAGTGAGCTGGTGCGTTGGCAGATTGATCTGTCCCGGTTTCAGTTAACTCGTGAGGCCTGCTTGCCACCAGCATCCGAGATACGCCTGATACACGATCGCAACGAGGCGATACCTGTGCTGGCAGGAATCCATCGGCAACACTGCAGTACACGTGCGATGGAGGTGGTCAGAGATGACCTCTGGTGGCGCTACATGCTGCTGTCGGAGGAGCCAGGCTGGGTGTCGGTTGGAGTTAAGAAATTTATCGCAGTACATTACACACAGGACGATTCCGGGAGTGTCGATATTCCTTCAGCGCATGCTGACGGGTATGCAATTTACTCAATCATCAGCAATTCCGACGAACAGTTTAATCACGGCAGATCGAATTCGACGGTCGTACTGACTGAACTCATCGCGACAAATCTGTCGGCGGAGTTGGCGCTGTTTCAGTACCTGTCGCGGTTGCCATGGTGTCGGGAGCTGGTTTGGGAGCTCGGGCCGGTCGATCCACCGGTTCGCCATTTTATGACTGACCCCAGGCAACTGTGGCAACAAAGCCGCGTCGATATGATGTGGTTGCGGCCACTAGATGTGCAGGCGTTGCTCGAAGCACGTCAGTACCATAGCGCAGGCAGCGTGGTTATAAACTATATCGATGAGCACTTGCCCGCACTGTGTGGGTGCTGGCGCTTAACGGTCGCGGATGATCCTTTGGTGGCAAATGATCCGTTGAGCAGCTACCCGGCTACGGTATCTCAGGTAGACGCAACTGTGCCTTCGGTGCAACTGACACCGTCTGACTTTGCGACAGTCTATGCAGGAGCAGTGCGGGTAGCGGAGCTGGCAGCGGTTGGCAGGATTAGTGGCGATACAGAGAGTATTCGCACACTGGATCGACTATTCACCACGGCACGCCCGCCATTTAACAGCACTCGCTTTTAGCTATTTTCACAATGCCCGTGGCGTGCCTCCCCGAGCCTTAATCGCCGAGGTTTGGCCCCGCAGTATGATCCCTATGGTTTGACATCGGCGACGCAGATACACGCGGCGTAACTGTGATGGTATGCAAACCCGACCCTGTCGTTCGGTGTTTTCGACAATGCGTGTGTTCAAAAATGACAGCAGCAGCCGATTTCACTGAGAAGGGATTGCTCGAAGTGAGCCGGCGGCAGTCGTGACGGACGATCTCAAGTCATGGAGAGACTAATGGATAAGAATATCAGTACCCGCTCGACCACCAATAAGGCATTGCGGATCAATCTGGATGAGCGCAAATACGGGACGATAGCGGAGATCGGTGCCGGGCAGGAGGTGGCGCGGCAGTTTTTTCTGGCTGGTGCGGCGGCCGGTACTATCGCCAAAACCATCTCTGCCTATGACATGCAGTTCTCCGATGCAATCTATGGGCTACAGGAAGGCCGGCGCTATGTCAGCAAGCCGCGGGTGCAGGCAATGCTGGAAAAGGAATTCAACCTGGTTATAGATCGGGTCGGTTCCAATCGCCCGTCTACATCGCGCTTCTTTTCCTACGCAGCGACAGTCTCCGCCAAAAGCTATAACCGCAAAAACGAATGTCATGCGTGGTGCGGTATACGCATCCAAATGTACCCGGGGGCAGAGCCGTCGGACATTGTCGTGCATGTACGTATGCTGGATAACACTGCAGAAGCACAGCAGGATGCACTCGGTATTATCGGGGTTAACCTGATTTATGGTGCCTTCTATTTTTTTGAAGACCCGAAGCGGCTTGTGCATTCGCTGAGTGACAATATCTCCGACAGCCGTATCGAGATTGATTCCGTCAGCTTTAACGGTCCGTACTTTGACGATGTCGATGATCGCACCATCAACCTGAATCTGATACGCAGCAAGCAAACGCACGCAGTAATGTTTAATCCCGATGGTACCGTCGCTGTGCCTGCCGAGATGCTGTACAAGAAAAACGTATTAACCATCCGCGGTTCGTTTAAGCCGGTTACGCGTTTGAACGTGGATATGATTGAGCAGGGGTATGCTGCCTTTAGCAAGTTGCCGTCGGTTAACGACAGCAATTCTATTGTGCTGGCGGAAATATCATTGAACGATTCGCTTGGCAAAGATCTCAATGTGCCCGAAGAAGATCTGACCGTGCGAATAAAGCTCCTCAATGCGCTGGGTTACTGTGTCATGGTGTCGGACTATACACGTTACTTTTCTCTGCGCGCTTACTTTAGGCAGTACACCAACGGACAGATTGGTATTGTGCTCGGCATGATAAACATGCGCGATATCTTTAACGAGGAGCGCTACACCGGTGTTGAAGGCGGCATACTTGAAGGGTTTGGCAAGCTGTTTCCCGATAACACGCGATTGTTTGTGTACCCCGAACTCAGGGAAAATGGTGAACTGAGCGACCTTGCCACGCTGGAGATCGACGAGCGTCTGAGATACCTGTATCGACACCTGCTGGAGAACAATTTTATTTCCAGTATCGAAACCAGTGACAGTAATCTGCTGTCGATTTATTCAAGAGAAGTACTGGCAAAAATTCCATCTAACGATAGCGAATGGGAAGCGTCGGTACCGACCGATATCGCCAACGCTATAGCGCAGGAAGGGCTGTTTGGTTACAGACGAGCAGCATAGTACGGAATTTCGCTAACGTCGCTGCATACGGTGGGTGACAGTTGTGTCTTATAACGCCATGCCTGTCTCAGGTGCTGTATAGGGTCGATAATCAGTTCATGGATGACAAACTTGCGTTGCTGGAAAAGATCGGAATACCCGTGTGGGTGTTCGATGTCGATAATTCCAGAATAGTCTGGTCCAATCAGGGCGGGCTGGATCACTGGAAAGCGGCTTCAGTTGAAGAGCTGCGGGAGCGGGATTTGTCTGTCGACATGTCGCCTACCGTGCGCAAACGCCTGCTGCAGTATCAGGAAGATTGCTGCGACGAAGGCATCACTTTTAGTGAAGACTGGACACTGTACCCGGACGGAGTGCCGCAAACGTCGCGCGTTGTATTCTGCCACCACGAACTGGAAGATGGCCGTGCCGGGTTGTTGGTACAGATTATTGGTGAAATCTCCGAGACAACCTCTACCACGTTGCACAGTGCGCAGGCGTTGCTGCATACCTCTGCGATGATTCAGTTGTACGACCATGAACTGATTCGGCTGTACACCAACCCGGCAGCGCGATCAGTGGTGGTGCCGGGCGGTAACTCGCTGGCGAACTTTATTAAGAACCAATCTGATCTCGAGGAGATTCAGCTACAGCTCTCTACGCATCGTAGTTGCGATGTCGAGTTTGAGGTTAACACCGTTGATGGCGTCAGATGGCACGCGCTCAACATACAGGAAAGCCCCGATCCGGTAACCGGTAACAAGACATTGCTGGTCAGTTCCACGGATGTGACGGACCGGCGCATCGCACAGGCACACGCGCTGTCGCAGGCGCACACGGATTCGTTAACCGGCTTGCCCAATCGTGTGGCGCTGCTTGAAAAAATGCACAATCAACTGGCGGTGTGTGCGGACCATTCTCTGTATTTTTCAGTGCTGTTTCTGGATCTTGACCGCTTTAAGCTGGTTAATGATTCGCTTGGTCACTCAGTCGGTGATGCACTGCTGGTGGCGGTCGCCAACAAGCTGCGCACCGCTGCGGGCGATATGGCAACAGTTGCGCGACTGAGCGGTGACGAATTTGTTATTGTCACGCGTGACCACGACACCGCCGATGCGGAACTCGCTACACGCAATCAGGTGATTCAGGGGATATTTCGTCATACCGCGGGATCCTCCTGCATTGACGGGCACACACTGCGAGTGTCACCCAGTATTGGCATTTCGCGTTACCCGTCGGATGGTCAGACGGCCACCGCGTTGTTGCAAAACGCAGACATTGCTATGTATGCGGCCAAGTCTGCCGGTTGTGGGCATAGAACGTACGAACAGGGCATGAACCAGAGCACGCTCGATCGACTGGCACTCGAGACTGATCTGGCGCTGGCGCTTGAGTCCGATCAGTTTGTACTTTACTACCAGCCCAAAATCGATTGTAAAACCTTTGCTGTGTCCGGAGTCGAGGCATTGATCCGATGGGATCATCCAGCCAAGGGCATGATCAGCCCGTTTGACTTTATTCCGGTAGCGGAAGAGACCGGTATGATCTTTCAGATTGGTGAGTGGGTAATGCGTCAGGCTATGCGAGACCAGGTGCGATGGAAAGCGGCCGGTCACGACATTTCTGTGGCGATCAATATCTCGCCAAAACAGTTCATGGCGAATGATCTCGCAGAGCGTATTGATCGGTCGATAGCCGATACCGGCGTTGATCCCGAGTGCCTGAACATTGAAGTGACAGAGTCGATGCTGATAGTCGACGAAACCTACGTATACGATTTGCTGAACTCCCTGAGTCGCAAGGGCATCAAGATATCTATTGACGATTTCGGTACTGGCTATTCGAATTTGGCCAACCTGCAAAAGTACCCTGTTTCGTGCCTGAAGATTGATCGTAACTTTGTCAATGCGAAAGAAACTGCGTTGCTTGAGATTATTCTGGAAATGGGTAACAAGCTTGGCATGGCAGTAGTTGCCGAGGGTGTTGAAACGATGGATCAGATCCGCTGGCTGCGCAAGCATCAATGCGACGAGCTGCAGGGCTTCTTTTTCAGCAAGCCACTGCCTTTCGATGAGCTTACCGACTTTATGGCCGCTCATCACACCGATAGATTCCTGGTGCCAGTGGCGGCCTAGCGCTGGAAGCTAACCGGGTTGTCCGTTGTTCAACGGTGGCCTGCCCACCATCTTATGGAAAAGAGAACCGTGAAATTATACCAACTCCCTTACAGTCATTTTTCCGCCAAGGTGCGAATCGTGTTGCTGGAAAAAGGCATGCAGGTCGACTACCCGGATATACCATCGGAGGCGGGTGACGCACTGGATCAATATCGACTGATCAACCCGACCGGCAAGGTGCCATGCCTCATTGATGGGGACTTTGCGGTTGGTGAGGGCGAGGTGATCGCCGAGTATCTCGATGGTCAGTATCCGGAGGTGCCCATGCTGCCAGAAGGCGAGCAGCAGAAAGCGCGCTCACGCTGGCTGTCTCGTTACCATGATCTCTATGTCGCGCCGCAGGTAACGGTGTTGTTTTTGTTGACGATGGAAGCAAGCCCGGAACCGGAAAAAATAGCTGATGAAGTCGAGAAGCTGTTTAGTGTGCTCGATATACTTGAATCTGTCATTGAGCCCTCACCTTACTTTTTTGGTGATCGATTCTGCCTGTCCGACGCAAGTCATTTTCTCAGCTTCTGGTACTCGTTGTTTCTGTGTGAAAAATTCGAACATCCGTTGCCGAGTGAGCGGTTTGGTAAGTTGACGCGTTGGTACAACGAAGTCTGTCAGCGCGAGTCCGCCGCAGAAGTGCTGCGAGTATGCCGTGAGTTTCACGGGCTCGATACCACCGAACTGGAGCGTGCTGCCTAGTGCGGCCGATAGCGCTATTGCGCGGGGTATCAGAGTAATTCGAGACATGTGGTAAACTGACGTCCGGCGCGGGCAGCCCGCGCCCGGATTCAGTAGTCAGTTTGTATCACGGTCCGAAATGAACCTCTATATTGCAGAAAAACCCAGTCTGGGGCGAGCCATCGCCGACGCTTTGCCCAGGCCGCACCAGCGCGGCGATGGTTATATCAAGTCTTCCAACGGCGATTGCGTCAGCTGGTGTATCGGTCACCTGCTCGAGCAGGCCGAACCACACCTCTACGATGCCAAATACAAATCGTGGCGTCTTGAACACCTGCCAATCGTGCCGGATAAGTGGAAGCTTACCCCCAAGCCCGATACCCGCAAGCAGCTTGCCGTGCTGCGCAAGCTGGTCGCCGAGGCCAGTGTTCTGATTCATGCAGGCGACCCGGATCGAGAGGGGCAGTTGCTGGTCGACCAGGTAATCGATTACCTCAAGGTCGCCAAATCCAAACGCAAAAACATCAAACGGCTGCTGGTTAACGACATGAATCCAGCTGCTGTTACACGCGCGTTGTCAAGGCTTGAAAGCAACGCCGACTACGTGGCGTTGTCTGTGTCTGCGCTGGCTCGCTCTCGCGCCGACTGGCTTTACGGCATTAATCTTACTCGCGCTTACACCATTCAGGGGCGCAAAGTGGGCTACGATGGTGTGCTGTCTGTCGGGCGTGTGCAAACACCGGTTCTGGGGTTGGTAGTACGGCGTTGCGAGGAAATAGAAAACTTCGTATCAAAGCCGTTTTATGAGGTGACAGCACACCTGCACACGGAGCAGCAGGAACCCTTTACGGCACAGTGGCAGCCAAGTGAGGCTTGTCTGCCCTACATGGATGAAGCCGGGCGCGTGCTGGTGCGTGAACTGGCAGAAAATGTGGTAACCAGAATTTCTGGTAAGCCTGCTCTGGTACAGAGCGTTGAGCGCAAAAAGAAAACTCAGCGCCAGCCGCTGCCTTACAGTTTGTCGGCACTGCAGATCGATGCCGGTCGGCGTTTTGGTATCAGTGCTCAGCAGACACTTACCGCCTGCCAGGCGCTTTACGAACGGCACAAGCTGATAACCTATCCACGCTCTGACTGCCGTTACCTGCCAAACGAACACTATGCGCAGGCCGCGGATGTACTGGCGAGTATTGCAGCCAATGCTGGTTCCCGTGCCGGTGAATCGGGTGCGGCAGACGTTAAGGCGTGGGTTGATCATGCAGACGTTAAGATAAAGTCTGCAGCGTGGGATGACAAACGCGTCGAAGCGCACCACGCTATTATCCCGACGCAGCGAAAAATATCCGGGGGTTCACTGTCTGAGCACGAACGCAAGGTGTATGAGCTGGTGTCTCGTCAATACATTGCGCAGTTCTATCCGATTCACAAATATACTGATGTTCGCGTTGAGATTGTCATTGAAGGCGGTTTGTTCATAAGCACGGCAAAAACAGTCGACGTACTCGGCTGGAAGCAATTGTTTCAAAGCAGTAAAAAAACCGAAGAGGAACCGGCCGCACTGCCATCACTGGAAAAAGGACAGGCATTGACTTGTGAGCGCGGTGAGCTGGTGGAAAAACAAACTACGCCGCCCGCGTATTTTACCGATGCAACATTGCTTGCTGCAATGACCGGTATTGCGCGTTATGTATCGTCGGTGGAATTGCGTAAGGTGTTAAAAGAAACTGATGGTCTTGGCACCGAGGCCACGCGCGCTGGCATAATCGAGTTACTATTTCGACGCGGTTTTTTGCAGAGGCAGGGCAAGCAAATACATGATACCCCGGCGGGCAGAGGCCTGGTGCATACCCTGCCAGCAGATGTATCGGAGCCCGACCGGACAGCGCACTGGGAGGCAACACTTAATGCAATCAGTCAGCGTCAGTCCGGATACGATGAGTTTATGCAACCTTTGGTAGATCAGCTTCGCAGTATGATAGCGGGTACCAGTGCCGTGACGCCTGATGCGCTGAAGGGAGTCGAGGCGCCACCCCGATCTGGTAAAGGCCGTAAAAAAACGGGCAAAAAAGGTATTCGCAGGAAAGCGGGTGGTGCCGCGGTGCAATCTGTTACCGGTAAACGATCTGGTAAGAAGAGAGCCGCTAAAAAATCAACGGTAAAGAAATCAGCGGCTAAAAAACGTGCAGGTAAAAAGTCGGATCAGTAACAGCGGGCGTTGAACCCATTCAAAGTAACAAACCATCGAGGATAGGGCCAATTAACACAGCACATGAATTTAGCATCATAGAAGACTGCTTTATTCCCCTCGCGGATGGTACACGCCTGGCAGCCAGAATATGGATGCCGGACGTGCAGGGGCAAGCTCTGCCAGCGGTGCTGGAGTACCTGCCGTATCGCAAACGTGATGGTACAACACGTCGTGATGACAGCACCTATCCGACATTTGCCGCTGCAGGGATTGTCGGGGTGAGGGTGGATCTGTCCGGACACGGAGATTCCGATGGCGACTTTGATGATGAGTACTCGCCGCGCGAGCTTGCTCACGGTGTCGAAGTGATAGAGTGGATTGCACAGCAGTCGTGGTCGAACGGCAATGTCGGCGTAATGGGTATTTCCTGGGGTGGCTTCAATGGTCTGCAGCTTGCGGCTATGAAGCCACCGGCCCTGAAGGCGGTGATTTCCATCAGTAGTACCGTTGATCGTTATAACGACGATATCCACTACAAAAACGGCTGCCTGCTGTATTCCAATTTTTACTGGGCGAATACCATGTTGCTGTACTCCTCGCGGCCGCCCGATCCGCAATTGCGAGACGACTGGAAGTCGGTATGGAAACAGCGCCTGTCTACTCAGCCTTATCTGTTGAAAAAATGGTTGTCGCACCAGCGTCGCGATTCATACTGGCAACATGGTTCGGTATGCGAAAGCTACGAGTCCTATGATGTACCTACCCTGATCATTGGTGGCTGGGCCGATCTGTATATGAATGCACCACCGGCATTGTTAGCTGGTGCCAGGGGGTTCGTTAAGGCGATTAACGGTCCCTGGATACATAAGTATCCGCATTTTGCGCTGCCGCACCCGCGACTGGATTTCCTGTCCGAAGCAGTCAACTGGTGGAAGGCTTTCCTCGAACCGGATACCCATGAGGCAATCCGGTCCGATATACACAGTCAGCCTGATTACCGCGCTTTTATAAACACAGCGACAAGGCCCGGTGGCTGGCGCGAACGCGAGCAGGGGGAGTGGGTAGGTTGTGATCAGTGGCCAATGGATCAGGAGTCAAATGCCTGGTATTTAAATCAGCGTGGGTCATTATCACCGTTAGCGGAAGAAACAACCGAGATGAGTATCTGCTCTCCACAGGACTGCGGTATCGCCTGTGGTGAGATGTTCTCACTGGCGCCTGACAGTGATCTGGCAGCCGATCAGCGCACTGATGACGCGGGTTCACTATCGTTCATTGGTGACCCGCTGGACGCAGACCTGAGCGTGCTGGGGCGCCCCTTGTTCCGGTGTCGTGTCGCAATCGATCAGCCTCAGGGTAACCTGTGTGTGCGTTTACTCGACGTTCATCCCGATGGTCGCTCCTATCGTGTTAGTTGGGGCGTAGTAAATCTGGCGCACCGACACGGCAACGACTCTCCCGTTGCAATGACACCAGGCCGGTTTGAAACTATCGAACTGTCGCTCAATGAATGTGGTTATCGATTCCGGAAGGGGCACAGGTTACAGGTGTCTCTATCCACTGCCTACTGGCCGGCGATTCAACCACCACCCAAAGCCGTGACTGCCACGTTCGAGTGCGGGGCGGCTACGTCGATAGCGCTGCCGTCAGCATCAGATGCCAGCGCAGTTGAACTGACGGAACCGACCGATCCTGCACCGTTGCCAAGCTATACAATGCATTCAGAGGGAAATGATCGGCGCTGGGTTGAAAAAGACCTTCAAACCGGTTTCACGCACTACCATGTGTCATCGGATACTGGTGAAGAAGAAATACCCAATCATGGGCTACGAGTGCGTTACACGCGTGATGAGTGCTGGTCTATTCACAGTGATAACCCACTATCTGCCAGTGCCACTGGCAGGCACTGCTGGTGGTCAGGTCGCGGTGACTGGAGCATCCACGTAGAAAGCGAAACCACTATGCGTTGTGACGAAAATGCCTATTACCTGACGGCGTGTGTTAGAGCGTGGCACGGTGAGACACTCTTTGATGAAAGAACCTGGAGCGAAACAGTGTCCCGTGACTTTACGTAACAGAAGTTTGTTGTGCGGCGTATGGTGCGGTGCGTTGTGCGAACAGTATGCTGCCAGTGCACGACACAGGGCAATCAGCGCGCGCCTCAAACAAAGTTAATCAATAATCTTATTGACGCCGAGATTATGCAGGCCAGTGTCAGTGCCATACCGACAACGCGATAGCGAATATTCTCCTCTATTTGGCTGATGCCAAAAGCGTGTATAGCGCGTCCAAGAAGCAATGCAACACAGAGTGCGTGAATTAAAAACGTATTGTGCTGCTGTGCCTCAAGCATGTAGATCAGCACGATACCCAGTGGCGTGTACTCAACAAAATTAGCGTGCGCACGAACGGCGCGGGTCAGCGTCACATTGTTATCTGTGCCGACCGTTATTTTGGTGATTCGCCTCAGCATCAGGGCTCGCAGGCTTAGAAAAACAAACAACAGTGCGAGTAGAGCGGCATAGACAGGTGTAACCATATTTATCCGAATAGGTGCTTAAACGTCAGTGGAAACACGATGGCCGGGTATCGGCAAAGAATCGATTAACCCCAGAGCCCGCCGGCCTGTTTTGTTAGCGCAGTTAACTGCCGAGACAGGATATCTGTTGTGATTTTGTTCTGGTTATAACCAGAAGACCTGCATTTGCCATGATGCAATCAGGTGATTGATTTGTTTAGAAAT
>CAYMFQ010000013.1:0-2165 GCA_964389335.1 uncultured Granulosicoccaceae bacterium | reverse complement strand
TTTTTAACACGGAAAACAGAGGAAATTGTTATGAAACGGAACACGATACTCTCTGCAAAGTGCGTGGCGTCGGTTGTGATGCTGGCGGGTCTCGCGCTGGTTGGTGCCGGAAAAGCCCATGCGACATCTGAGCCGGAATACAAACCGGCTTATCTGGTGCATGGCTACTGTGGTCACGGCACGCTGGACATAAAGGTTCACGGTAAAAAAGAAACCGTCCAATGCGCTAATCTGGACACATACACTGGTCGTGGTTATTACGAGCGTAAGCATTGCTACAAAAAGTACAAGTCGCATGGTCATTGGAATAAGCATGGTCACTACGGGTACTACGAGCATTGCGAAACCAAGAAGTACTACTACCAACTGCCAGTGCTTTCGATTGAGAAGATCGCGTATGACAAGTACCACAAAGTCATCGCCACTTCGCATTCAAAAGCCTACGACTTTCACGTGTCGACCAATGGCGGTTATGACAAGTACTTCAAGCTGAAGTCAAAGCAGAAGCAGTACATTATCGCTAAGACGGATCACTACACGATCTCGGAAAATGCACCGTACTATAAAACCAGAATAGAATGCGGTGGAGACCCGATACACGGGTACAGTGTAAATATTGGCATTAAGAACCCGGGCCAGAAGGTGCATTGCGTTTTTCACAACTATTTGCCCTACAAGCATAAGCCTGTTCATAAGCCAAAGCCGGTCCATAAGCCAAAGCCAGTCCATAAGCCGGTGCACAAGCCTGAAGCATGTGTAGCCTGGGGTTATAGCCTGGCCAATGCGAAGTACCATTATGCTGCGTCGTGCAAGGCACCTCGCCTCGACTGCGATCCGGTTGATGGCAAGTGGATGTGTTCCAGTCACAAGATTGGTGACTACATTCCGAGCTGGGCGCGTAAGTAGGAAGTAGCGTCTGTACACACGTGAACTTAGATGTTCACACGCAACTCCCTGTCGGGCGGCAGATTGTTTCTGCCGCCCCTTTCTTAGTTTCCTTTGCTCTGATACCAGTCGAGCACGGCTTTACTGTCACCGGTAAAAACAACACGATTCATTTTTTTTGCAAGCTGATAGTCATACATTGGGTCGTAGTACTTCACCAGTAGCGTCTCGACGTACGGCTCAAATGCTGCAGTGTCACCCGAGCGCTCATAGTGGCGCAGAGCCAGGTCAAAAAGTTCGCGCGTCTCGCTGGTTTGTTGTCCGCCAAAGCGGCGAGTGATTTTCTCCAGTGCATTGCGATGATGATCAGCAAAAGCAGGCAGTCCATTGGTGGGGTCGAGTTTTTCGTAAGCGCTCAACAATTCATCTATGTAGGCTTGTCGAGAGACGTTTACTCGTACCGCAACCGGCTCCTCCAGCAGCACGATTGGGGCCTGCAGCATGCTGTCTCTGAGTGGTTGTGGCAGTGCCACACTGCCGATCATACGGCCTTCATCTTCAAGCGTAATGTGCATTGTGTTGGCGGCGTGAAACTTCATCAGGGCTACTGCAACAGCGTTTTCGAAATCGATGTTTCCGGGTTGAGGTGTTGTGGTCGCACCAAAGCTCGAACCTCGATGGTTGGCGAGCCCTTCCAGATCTATGTATGCAGGCAACTTTTTTAATAGCAGTGTTTTGCCACAGCCGGTTCGACCACCAAGTAAGGTAAAGTTGCTTTGCTTACACTGTGCTGCCAGTTGTTGCTGTAAGTACTGTCGGCACGCTTTGTAGCCACCGGGAACTAACGGCAGGTCAACGCCCGATTCTGCTAGCCAGCGCCGGGTTGTTTTCGAGCGCAATCCTCCTCGAAAGCAAAACAGATGGGCGCCCGGGTTGTCTGAGACAAAATTGCGCCACTGAAGAATTCTTTGTTGTCGCAGTGCCGGGTGAAGCAGCTTTTCGCCCAGTTCAATGGCGCGCTGCTGCCCCTCATTTTTATAGGTGATGCCAACCTGATGTCGCTGCTGATCATCAAGCAATGGTATGTTGTGCGCGTTGGGCAGGGTGCCCTTATTGAATTCCACTGGCGCTCTGACATCGAGTAACGGCGTGTCGGTTAAAAACAAATTGTTGAGCAAATCGGACATGGCTCTACTGCGATGAAGGAATGGCTGTGGCGGTAGTTTGCAGCCGATTGTGTTGCAGGCGACCGGGGTGGTATGTGCCTGCATGGTTGAGTC
>CAYMFQ010000012.1:64803-69278 GCA_964389335.1 uncultured Granulosicoccaceae bacterium | reverse complement strand
GACATGGATTTTTATTGCTTGACATCAGCGGGGCGTCCATATATGCCCGTGAGTGTAACGAACCGCACCAGTGATTTGCCGGTCGCTAATAATCTAATGCGTTGTATTCATGTTGCAGTCTGCAATAACATCCAATGGATGCATAAGCGCTTTTAAGCAGGCGGTACAACAGCCTTTTCAAAGTTTTCAAAGAATTTTTTTGCCAGTCGCTTGCAAGTACCTTCAATTAGCCGGCTGCCAACCTGTGCCAGTTTACCGCTGATATCAATCTGTACTTCGTAGTTCAGTATGGTGCTGCCACCGTCTTCGGTCAGTGCAACGTCGGCACCGCCTTTTGCGAACCCGGCGATGCCGGCGTCGCCTTTGCCGGTGAGGCTGAAGTTGTCCGGCCGGCCTTCGGTGTTGAGGGTAACGTCGCTGTTAAAGGAAGCCTTTACCGGTCCGAACTTAACGACGACGGTGGCCTCCATTTCTGTGTCGCTTTTTTTCGTCAGGGTTTCGCAGCCAGGGATGCTTGCCTTAAGTATCTCCGGGTCGTTGAGTGCGGCGTACACAGATTCGCGGTCAAGCGGAATAGTTACTTCTTCTTTTAAGTTCATCGGCTGGGGTGGCTCCGGTTGTTAGTTTAAATAAAACAAATTCTGTGAGGTTGCTTATAGCCAGTAATGGTCTCGGTCCGGCGGATCTAGCGTGGTCTGCCTGAACGACGAATTTGCACGACTTCCGACAATATCGACAGGGCTATTTCCTGTGGCGTTACGGCGCCGATGTCCAGTCCGGCCGGTCCGGTTAATTTGTCGCCGTCGTCTGTTGAATAACCTTCGGCGTGCAGTTTCTCTCGCAAATGACTGAGCTTTCTGCGACTACCGACAAAGGCGATATGGCGCGCTTCAAGTGACAGTGCCTTCTTGATTGTGTCGAGATCCGAGCTGCCCTGGGTTGCAATAACAATATACCGATGAGCATGCTCATGCGGAATATCAGCAAGGTCTGTCAGTGTATCCTCTGTGACGTTGTCAGTGCCAGTGTCGGATTTGGCATCAGAGCCAGTGCCGGAACCGGCACTTGAAATAACACTGCTCGAAACGCTAAAGCCGCAGCGTGGCCCGAGTTCCGAGACCGCAAGTGCAATGGGGGAGCGCCCCAGCACCAGCAACTCCGGGTTGGATAATACCGGCTCCACGAAGATATCCATTGTGCCCTGACTGGGACACATGTTGCGCGCGACCAGTACGCCATTGTCGTCAGACCCGGCTACCAGCCCCTGTTCATTGAGTAGTTCTTCCGGCTGCAGTTGCACCAGCCGGGGCTGCGCGTCCTGCAGTGATTTTTTAGCGGCGACAATAACCGCATGGCGTGCGCAGCCACCGCCTATCCAGCCTGACAACAGATCGCCATCGGCGCTGATGATGGCTTTGGCACCAGGCTTTGCAGCGGTAACCGACACGGTGCGTACCACTGTCGCGACCACGAACGGTGCGCCGCTGGCCTTTAGATTATTGGCGACCTGCGCGAGCTCTTTGTGGCCAGTGTCATCCAGTACCATCACAATCTCGTCAAGTGGGGTTCCAGCGCTGCCAGACTTTCGAGCGTGTTGGCAGCGGCGAACAGATCGAGCATCGGCAAGGCGGCGGCCATGCCTCGTGCAACCGGTTCATAGTCTTTCCAGCCTTTCAGCGGGTTGAGCCAAATGATTTTGCAGTTGCGTTTTTTAAGTTTCTGCAGGGCGCCGGCAAGCAACTCGGGCGGGTCGGTGTCGTAGCCATCAGAAAAAATAATAACAACGCTGCGACCGCTGATCGTACGTGCGGCGTACTGCTGATTAAACTGCTGCAGGTTGCTGCCAATGCGTGTACCACCGCCAAAGCCCTGCGCCATAACGGACAGCCGATTTACTGCGCGCAGTGTGTCGTTATCTCTTAACGCGTCGCTTACCTTTACCAGCGACGTGTGGAAAAGGTACGCATCGGTGCGGTGATCGTGGCTCACAAGGCCTTTTAGAAATGCCAGAAACACGCGCGCATAGACCGTCATGGAGCCGGATACATCGAGCAGTGCGACCAGATGAACCGACCGATCAGGACGGTGCTGACGGTAAAGCTGCACAGGATCCCCGGCGTGACTGATACTGGCTCTGATCACCCGCCTGAGATCGATCTTTGCACCACGCCGGTCAGCTCTGCGGCGACGTGAGCGCCGATCTCTGATGGCGTTGGCCAGGCGACGTGCAAGGAGTTCGGCGCGAGCCATTTCTTCCGGCACCATTAATTCACGCAAGTCAGTTTTTTCAATATTGCGTATGCGAGAGCCAATTAGCTTGCCGTCGCCGCTGTGGCTGTGCTCGTCGCCGTCACCGGATTCGTTATCAGGCTGTTCAGCACTGCCGCGACCGCTTTGTGATTGCTGATCAGCAGGCTTTCGTGACGGCTGTGGTTGGTTGCGCGGGCTTCTGACGTTTTGGCTGCTATTGATTGAAGAGCGCTGTCGGCCACGAGCAAACCAGAACGCGTTAAACAGTTCATCAAAGCGTTGATACTGTTCCCGATCACCGGTGCATACGGTTCGGCAGGCCAGCCTGAGATCTTCGCTGTGTAACGGGTTCAGCAGCGTAAGAGACCGCAGCACTTCACTGCATTCGAATACACCGGCGGGTATGCCATGTGTGCGCAGGTGGGCCATGAAGTCAGACATGCGCTCGCCAACGCTGTCTGCGGAGACGATAAACTGCGTTGGTTGCATTAGCCGGCAGTTCCGGCAAGTCGTTGAGCTACCTCTGTCGGTACAGATTCGAAATCAGCGCGGGTTTTAAGCAGACACACCAGTGAGGCCTGCAGCGCTTCTGGATCTTCGGTGAGATCGTTTATGCCGAGTCCGTACAGTGCGGCGGCCCAGTCGAGCATTTCTGCAACGCCCGGGTTTTTCTCAAGCTCTTCTTTACGCAGCGCCTGCACAAAGCCGACAACCTGTTGTGCCAGACTTGCTTCAACTTGCGGTAGTCGCTTCTGCAGTATCGCAAGTTCAGTGGCACGGTCAGGGTAGTTAACCCAGGTGTACAGACAGCGCCTACGCAATGCGTCGGATAAATCACGTGTGCCGTTGGAAGTCAGTACCACGTGGGGGCGTGTGACGGCGTTGATTGTGCCGAGCTCGGGTATCGATAGTTGAAAGTCTGACAAGAGCTCCAGCAGGTAGGCTTCAAACTCTTCATCGGCGCGATCAATTTCATCAATCAACAACACGGGCGTTTGCGTTTGAGTGATGGCCTGCAGCAGCGGCCGCTTAAGCAGATAGCGCTCAGAGAAAATTTCGTTTTCGACGGACGCAAGCGACGTGCTGTCAGTTTGCTCGGTCAGCGCACGTATGCTCAGTAGCTGTCGCTGATAGTTCCACTCGTAAATTGCTGCACTCGCATCGAGCCCTTCATAACACTGCAGACGAATCAGCTCGCACGACTGTATTTGTGCCAGCGTCTTTGCCACATCGGTTTTACCAACACCGGCTTCGCCTTCCAACAGAATAGGGCGTGACAATGACATCGACAAATGCAACGCCATTGCCAGTTCATCGGTGGCGATATAGCCGTGCTCGGCCAGTTCAGTCTGCAGTGCTCGAAAGGTCATCGTGGACTAGGCGTGTAAACCCAGATCGTTGGCGGTCTTCCAGATGCGCCAGTGATCGTGCGGCATATCAGTGTGTGTCAGACCAAAGCTGCGGAACGCATCGTTAACCGCATTGGAGAAACACGGCACACCGCCAACGTTGGGGCTTTCACCAACACCCTTGGCACCGATTGGATGATGCGGGCTGGGGGTTTCGGTGAAGTCAGTGGCGTAGTTCGGTGTTTCCCAGGCAGTCGGGATGAAGAAGTCCATCAGTGAACCGGTCTTTAGGTTGCCGAGTTCGTCGTAGGCGATCTCTTGTCCCATGGCTATCGCCAATGCCTCTGTCAGACCACCGTGCACCTGGCCCTCGATGATCATTGGATTGATGCGCGTGCCGCAGTCATCCAGTGCATAGAACTGACGAATGTCTGCTTCACCGGTATCAACGTCGATGTCGAGCACACAGATATAGGCGCCGAACGGGTAGGTCATGTTGGGCGGGTCATAGTAGCTGACGGCTTCAAGGCCCGGTTCCACACCGGGTATTGGCTGGTTGTAGGAAGCAAAGGCGATGTCTTTCATCGTCTTGAATCGTTCCGGCGCACCTTTGACTACGAAGCGATCAACCTCCCACTCAAGATCGTTGTCGTGTACTTCGAGCAGATAGGCGGCAATCATTTGTGCCTTTGCTCTGATCTTGCGTCCGGCCATGGCAGTGGCGGCACCGGCGACAGGTGTCGAACGCGAGCCATAGGTGCCCAGTCCATACGGTGCGGTGTCGGTATCGCCTTCTTCGATGGTGATGTCATCTGCCGGCAGACCGATCTCGGTGGCGAGAATCTGTGCAAAGGTTGTAGCGTGGCCCTGACCCTG
>CAYMFQ010000012.1:61374-64703 GCA_964389335.1 uncultured Granulosicoccaceae bacterium | reverse complement strand
GCTTCCAGTGCTTTGTCCCACGCGGTGTGGTAGTCACCCGAGTCGTATTCCCAGCCCAGTGCTGAGTGGTACGGGAACTGGTCTTTGCGAATAAAGTTCTTGGCGCGTAACTCGGCCGCATCCATATCGAGCTTGATAGCAAGTACTTCTATCATGCGCTCGATAAAGTAAGCCGCTTCGGTCACGCGGAAGGAGCATCGGTAAGCAACGCCACCGGGTGCCTTGTTGGTATAGATGCCGTCGACGGCCAGGTAGGCGGTGGGAATGTCATAAGAGCCGGTGCATATGTTCATAAAGCCGGCCGGAAACTTGGTCGGGTCGGCACAGGCATCAAACGCACCGTGGTCAGCGGTGGTGTGGCACCACAGACCAGTGATCTTGCCGTCTGCGGTCGCGGCGATCTTGCCACTCATCCAGTAGTCTCTGGCAAACGCGGTTGCCGACAGGTTTTCGATTCTGTCTTCAACCCACTTGACCGGTTTGCCGGTGACGATGGATGCCACGATGGCACAGACATAACCCGGATACACGCCAACCTTGTTGCCAAAGCCGCCGCCGATATCGGGGGAAATCACGCGGATGTTGTGCTCGGCGATACCGGACAACAACGAAGCAACAGTTCGCACCACGTGCGGCGCCTGAAATGTGCCCCACAGGGTCAGCTTGCCGTTAACCTTGTCCATTGAAGCGACCGTGCCACAGGTTTCAAGCGGGCAGGGGTGTGTGCGGTGATAGTAGACCGTTTCTTCTGCGACTACGGCCGCGCTGTCCAGGACCGCTTGCGTGGCATCTTTGTCGCCCTGTTCCCACGTAAAGATATGGTTCGGATGACGCCGCGGGCCATGTGCACCTTCAAGGTTATCGGCGATGTCTTCTCGCAGGATGGGAGCGTCGGGTTGTTCTGCCTGCATCGGATTGACCAGTGCCGGTAACTCTTCGTATTCAACCTCGACAAGGTCGACAGCGTCGGCGGCAACATAGCGATTTTCGGCAACGACGAAGGCCACTTCCTGCCCCTGAAACAGTACCTTGCCATCGGCCAGCACCATCTGCTTGTCACCGGCGAGCGTTGGCATCCAGTGCAGGTTGAGAGGCTCGAGGTCGGCTGCAGTGAGTACTGCGATAACACCCGGCAGCGCCATGGCTTTTGATGTATCGATCGATTTAACGTATGCATGCGGATGCTGCGAGCGGACGAAATCGCCGAACAGCATGTCGGGTAGTTTCAGGTCGTCGACATAGTTGCCCTTGCCCTGAGTAAATCGGGCATCTTCCACGCGTTTGCGTGATGAGCCCAGTCCCTTTAGTGCGGATTTGCGATCTTCCAGTGAAGTTGCTTCGGTCATGCTGCTGTCCCCGCGGTGGTTTGGGCCGTGCTGTTGAGTTCAGTGGCGGCTGCCATAATCGCCTTTACGATGTTCTGATAGCCGGTACACCGACACAGGTTGCCGGCGATACCAAAGCGCACTTCTTCCTCGGTGGGGGTGGGGTTCTCCTGCAACAGTCGATGTGCGCGGGTGATCATGCCTGGCGTGCAAAAGCCACACTGCAGACCATGGTGTTCGCGAAACTTCTCCTGTAGTACGTGCAGCGCATCGGGATTGCCGAGTCCTTCGATGGTCGTGATGCTGGCCTGCTGTGCCTGCACCGCGAACATCGTGCACGACTTTACCGAGCGCCCGTCGATATCGACTGTGCAGGCGCCGCAGTGGGAGGTTTCGCAGCCAATGTGTGGACCGGTGATTTCAAGTTGCTCGCGCAGTACATGAATTAGCAGCTCGCGCGGTTCTACTTCGGTTTCGAGGGCCTGTCCGTTAACGTTCAGGGTGATTTTTTGTTTGCTCATTGTTTGTCTCCGTTCCGCTTCAGGCGCGAGCCCAGGCCTGCTCGATGGCGCGTCGTAACACCACTGCCGCCGCATGCTTTTTAAATTCCACCGGACCGCGATTGTCATCGACCGGTTCGATACTGGAGATGCAGGCGTCCACAGCGGTCTGAATGATTGGTCCGCTCATGGCAGTGCCGACCAGTCCGCTGGATGCAGCTTCGCACCAGATGGGCGTATCGGCGAGGTTGGTCATCGCGATCGATGCGCCAGCGCACTGGCCCGCGGCGTCTTTTTGCAACAGGACCGCTGATGCTGCCGTGGCGTAGTCGCCGATTTTGCGCTTCTGCTTTTGGTAGGCATATCCGCCGCTGACAGGTTTGAAGCTCACAGCAGTCAGAATTTCGGTATCTTCGCGCGCGGTGAAATAGGCGGCTTCGTAGAATTCTCTGGCAGCGACTTCGCGAGTGCCGTCGGGACCGGTCAGCGTAAAGCTCGCGTCCAGACACTGCATTAGGCCTGGCATGTCATTGCCCGGATCTCCGTTGGCCACGTTGCCACCGACTGTGCCGACATAGCGGACTTGCGGGTCAGCAATCTGCAAAGCCGCCTCGCGGATTATCGGTGCGGCTACTGCGAGCTCGGCATTATTGATCAGATCGTGCTGGGTGGTCATCGCGCCGATGGTGATCAGCGAGTCGGTGATCGTGATGTTCTGCAGGTTGTCGATGGCTCGCAGGTCAATCAGGTGTTCAGGCTGAGCCAGCCGCAACTTCATCATCGGGATCAGACTGTGGCCGCCGGCTATCACACGGGCCTCGTCGCCAAGTTCGGTCAGCAGTGCCACCGCCTCGGGTATGTCGCCTGGCTGGTGGTACTGGAATTGAGCTGGAATCATTGTGCAGTCTGTCTCCTCTCTGCGGGTCATTCCCGGTGTGTGCCGTTGTTGCTGATGCAGGCACGGCGCTGATGGGTCGCCGAATCGCACAAGGATGCACCGCAACAAGCGGCGGAAGCGACAGTTGTGGCATGAATGAACCGCGGTTTGTCACGAAACACGAAATGCTGTCATGAATGGCGGAGCCAGCGGTGCATTTGTTCGTGGAAGGGCGCGTAGTTCATGCGCCGTTGATTCAGTTGTGGGTGCGGAGTTGTAGGCACGCCCGCAGTCAAAGGCAGGCTTGCGGAAAGGGAATGTCCTGTTTGCCGCGCGACAGCATCGGCACGAAATATCCTAAATCCCGAGTACGGCGACCAACTCTGGTACTCGCTTGCGGCTGACTGGAACAGTGCTGAGTTGCTGCAGGTTTTCAAACAGACATACGCCGGCATCGCGACTTTTCTCGAAGCCGCTCAGCTGATCGAGATTCACCAGGTAGCTTCGGTGGGTGCGAAAGAACCCGGCATCGGCCAGGCGCTTCTCGGCTTCCGTTATTGACCAGGGGCAGAACAGGGTGCCTGATTCTGTGTACAGGTGGGTGTAGCGCCCGTCTGCCCGGATGGC
>CAYMFQ010000012.1:46498-61274 GCA_964389335.1 uncultured Granulosicoccaceae bacterium | reverse complement strand
GTTGCAGCCACAGGATCAGTGGCAGTCTGAGCGTCGGGGCGGCTGACAAATGTGGTGGCTGCCAGCAGGAATGCACCGCAAATGATGAACGCGGTAATTGTGACCGTGACTGCGAGCGTGCCATCGCCGATAAACACCGACTGGCTGGCTGGCGGCGGACCAGGGAAAAAGCGCGTGCCGTGCATCGCAGTAAAGTGAACTGCCACCACTGCAGAGCCAAATACTGCCGCACCGGCGATTATGTTTTGTCTGGAGCGGTGTCCGTATGCGGCCCAGATGGCTGCCACGCCGGTTACCATTGCGACCAGTACGGTTAGCGCGACAATAGTGGTGCTGAATTCCGGAGTAAGGCCGCGCATGCCACGCATGCCGATAAAGTGCATGGCAACGATGCCGAGCCCGAGAATAATGCCGGCAAGTGTCAGCAGCTGAGGGGTGCGACTGGAAAAGTGCAGTATCAGCAGAGCCAGTCCGGCAACCAGAATTGCAACCAGCGCCGAGCCGAGGGTTTGCAGAAGATCATAGTAGATGGGCTGATCGATCTTCACGGCCAGCATTGCCACAAAGTGCATCGACCAGATGCCGCCACCGAGAATAAAAGCTGACATGACAATAAGCGCTTTGCGCTGGGGCGACGGCAATCGTGAGATATTGTTGGTTAGCGCGAGGCCGGTGAAGGCGGCGACAAACGAAACCACGACCGAGGCAATAAACAGAGTCATGTCGTGGCTGTAAGTGATCATTGGGCGATGCGGTATTGCCTGTGGTAGTCGAGGTACGGGAAGCCGAAGCTAACATCGGTAATGATAATTCAAACCTGTCTGATCTTGCCAATGCGATCTTCGGTTGTCAGTCACGCCAGGTACACAACCGGTGCAAAGCCGCCTCCCTGCGTTCGGAAGTTGGTGGTTTGGCCCTGATAGATGCGCGCGGCTGACAGCAGAGGCTGGCCGCCATAGGTGTAAATGCGCACATCAAACTTCATCAGCGCGCCATCATCACCGTCTCCGACAAGACGCAGCGGCGGTGGTTCGAAGGACTGTGCAACGTAGCCGCCTTCGAGAATCTGTGTCCATACCCTGCGGGTCAGTTTGTCGCCACGGTACGTGGCCTTGCTGCCGTAGCCCGCGCTGGGCTTAAAAAACAGCTGTTTGCGTCTTTTCCACAGTGTGTCGGCTTCGTGTGCGGCAACCGGTTCCGTGGCCGGGAGCTCAGACAGGACGTCTGTGATCGGATTTGTTGCTCCGAAGGT
Source organism: uncultured Granulosicoccaceae bacterium (assembly GCA_964389335.1). GTDB lineage: Bacteria > Pseudomonadota > Gammaproteobacteria > Granulosicoccales > Granulosicoccaceae. Next base: position 60,022 of record CAYMFQ010000012.1, on the reverse strand, counting down.
TCTCATGCGGGCAGCGTCGCGCCAGATTGCGGGATTGCGCTTGTCTGCAAACAGCGCATGGTGCTGTGGTGCCGGGCTGACTACAGCCAGGTCGTGGATCAGTGCCTGTCTGATCGCACGCTGAGCGGGTTCGTGCAGCGCGAAGTCAGTGCTGCGGTTGTAGACGAAATCTATTTTCCGATCTTTGGCATACAGGCAGTTGTTTCGGATCTGCAGAGACTCGGGTGCACAGATGATGGTACGAATGCCGTGTCGACGCAGCATCGACTGCGCCAGTAACATGTCTGGATATAAAAACTGCTCTGTAGGGTTCGAATCGACAATGGCGATTGTATCCGGCATGCCGGGGCGGCCGGCGCTGCGCCACTCGTCGACAAACATATTGATGAGTTTTTCCTCAACTACATGCGCGTTGTCCAGCAACGATTCGTCGCATGGGCACACGGTTTGTCGAATGTCGGCGAGCAGGGCGTGCATGACGAAGGCGCCGCCTGCGTTGGTATTCACTTCAATCAGGCGCGGGCCGTCCGCCGTCAGGTGAAAGTCATAGCCCATCAGAATGCCACGGGTGCATTCCTGTGCTGCTACGGATGGCACGCGAGGCAAGCGTGACCCGAGATAGTTGCGCAGCTGAGGGAGCTGGCTGGCAGCTTCGATCGCTTCAATCTGGCGCTGCATGGCGCGCAGGTCGGCCATCGATGCAAACACCGCGGTATCCGCGAAGAGATGGCGTGGTGCGACCGGGTTGGTGAGCGCGACGGGCATCGACACGCACTGGCACGTTCGGTTGAGCGTTTGCAGGTGCGCATCAGCGTCGCAGTACATAGTTGATGGTTGCATGGCTGGCTCCAGTGCTATTGGGGGTGGTCGGATGAGGGACAGCAATTCAGTGCGTTGTAAATTTGCGGCAGTAATGGCTCACAAATGGTTGCACTGCCGCCGCAGCAATCGAGGGTGAGATAACTCAGTAAATTTGTCATCGTTTGGAAGTTTGCGGTGTAGATGATCTGCCGACCGGAGCGACTCGATGTGACCAGGCCAGCATTGCTGAGCACCAGCAATTGAGCGGACGCGGTGGGCAGCTTGGTGCTGGCGCTGCGCGCAAGAATGGTGGCGGGCAGTCCTTCTGGTCCAGCCTGTATCAATAAGCGCAACAGGGTGAGGCGCCCTTCATGGGCAATTGCGGCTAATTGTTTAACCGCGTTAGACAGAGCATCAGCTTTGATTTCCATATTTCATGAATATATGAAGTATTATGGTTTTTCAAGTCCCTTATACTGGCTGGTTGTGTAACTCCGGCCAGTGAACCGGCTTGCCACAGCGAGCGTAACGAATAGCTGAAACGAAAAGCTTCTGCGGAGGCCGCTGGCCCATTCACAAATGATGTCACTGGTACTGCCACATTGACGTCTGAACGGGGTATGCTTGTCAGGATGCATGGATAATGTGTGTGTCAGGCGTCCATCGCGACGATTTGAACAACGCACTTACGATGCTCTGAGCAGTGGAGGTTTGCCCTTTATTTCGGTAAACACTATGCTCAACAGGTTTGTCGCCATGCTCGCGCCCGACACGAAAGGCGTAACAACCGCGCTGCCCGATCTTCAGGCCATCGGTTTACAAAAACCACAGACTCATGAAAGCCGCCGGTCGTGGCCTGCGGTGGTGGTTTGTTGTTGAAACAGAAGGTCAGGACAGCTGCCGTCAGCAACTCCGAAGGATTCACCACACAATGTTAATAAACAATCCGTTTGCCGAACTTTCGGCGTTCCTGTCACCAGGGGTCATGAAAGCCTATGTGATCCTGATGATCCTGCTGGTCATCGGCGGCACACTGCTCGATATCATGCACAAGCAGAGCGCTCGCTACTTTTTTGAAAACTCGAAGCGCGCTCAGAAGAACGCAAAAAAGCAGGTCGGCGGTGGCAAGAAGGTCGGACTGGCAGTAAAAACCGTTGCCAACGAAGTGCTGACTTCTTCGGAATTCTGCAACAGCCGTCGTCGACTGTCACATCTGATGACCATGTACGGCTTCATTGTGTTTGTTGTCTCTTCTGCGATTCTGATCTTCTCCTATACCGGCGGAACTGATTCACCGGTGCTGCTTAATCTGTTATGGCACCTTGGCGCGATTTCGCTATGTGCTGGCGGGTACTGGTTCTGGTTCTCGATTCGTGTGGACGTTGCGTCCGAAGGCGTTCGATGGAACCAGTTTAACGGCCGTGGCGACCTGTTCATTCTGGGGCTGCTCAGCATGGCGACGTTCGCGTTGCTGTGGTCTTTGTCGCAGGCGATCGGCGGTGGCGTTGCCATGTTTTTCTTCGCTCTGTTTATTATCAGTACCACCTTTTTGTTTGCATCTGTGTACTGGTCAAAGTTTGCTCACATGTTCTTCAAGCCGGCGGCTGCGTTCCAGAAGAAGGTCGCTCAGGCGGATGGATCAAACGAAAACCTGCCCGCTGACTATGATCTGTCAGATCCGGCAGTGCAGGAAAAATTCCCCGATATTCCGGTGTACATGGGTAAAAACCCGCCAAATATGGGTCTTGGCATTAAGAGCGAAGCCCCCCGTCACTATTAATCGATTGCCTCAGGTTCGGAGATTCAACTATGCCAACATTTGTATATATGACTCGTTGTGACGGATGTGGTCATTGCGTCGATATCTGCCCGTCAGACATCATGCACATCGATAAGACCACCCGTCGCGCCTACAACATTGAACCCAACATGTGCTGGGAGTGTTACTCCTGCGTGAAGGCCTGCCCACACCAGGCAATTGACGTTCGCGGCTATGCTGACTTCGCTCCACTCGGCCACTCGGTGCGTGTGAAGCGTGATGAAGAAAAGGGCGTTATCGCCTGGCGCATCAAGTTCCGCAACGGTGAAAAGGATATGGACCTGCTGGCCCCAATCACCACCAAGCCCTGGGGCAGCGGTACACCTCAGTTGCGTGATGTCGACGCCCCGACCAAAGAACAGCGGGACAGCCAGTTGTTATTCAATGAGCCCAAGTACATTCGTTTCGACGACGGTGATATTCACACACTCGAAAGCAACGGCCTGAAGATGCAGCAAGGGGTTAACTACTAATGAAAGTCGATACTATTGTCGAAGACGATATCGACGTACTTGTCTGTGGTGCGGGCCTGGGTGGTACCGGTGCTGCCTTCGAAGCCAGATACTGGGGACAGGACAAGAAAATCGTAATCGCTGAAAAGGCCAACATCGACCGCTCTGGCGCGGTGGCACAGGGTCTGTATGCGATCAACTGCTACATGGGTACGCGCTTCGGCGAAAATAACCCGGAAGATCACGTGCGCTACGCACGTATCGACCTGATGGGTATGGTGCGAGAAGACCTGCTGTTTGATATGGCGCGTCATGTTGACTCGACTGTGCATCAGTTTGAAGAGTGGGGCCTGCCCCTGATGCGTGATCCGAAGTCCGGCAACTATCAGCGTGAAGGTCGCTGGCAGATTATGATTCACGGTGAGTCGTACAAGCCAATCGTTGCAGAAGCAGCGAAAAAATCAGCGGACAAGGTATACAACCGTATTTGTGTGACGCATCTGTTGATGGACGACGCCAAAGAAAACCGCGTAGCCGGTGCTGTTGGTTTTAACGTGCGCACCGGTAACTACCACGTATTCAAGTCGAAGACGGTCGTTGTGTCTGCCGGCGGCGCGTCGAATATTTTCAAACCTCGTTCTGTGGGTGAAGGAGCGGGGCGCGTTTGGTATGCGCCGTGGTCTTCCGGCTCTGCATACGGTCTGCTGATCGGTGCTGGAGCGAAGATGACGCAGATGGAAAACCGCATCGTGCTGGCGCGCTTTAAGGATGGTTATGGTCCGGTTGGCGCGTACTTCCTGCACCTGAAAACTTATACCCAAAACGGTATGGGCGAAGAGTATGAGTCAAAGTGGTGGCCTTCGCTGCAGGAAATTGTGGGTAAAGAGTATCTTGACCCTGAAGTGTCGCACCTGACGCATCGACCCATTCCAACCTGCCTGAGAAACCACGCGTTCATTCAGGAAGTAAACGCCGGTCGTGGCCCGATTCACATGGTTACGATGGAAGCCTTCCAGGATCCGCATCTCGAAGAGATTGGCTGGCACAACTTCCTTGGTATGACGGTTGGTCAGGCGGTACTGTGGGCATCAACCGATGTTGATCCAAAGTACGAAAACCCTGAGCTTACCACCTCTGAGCCTTATGTGATGGGCTCTCACGCAACCGGTTGCGGGGCATGGTGTTCAGGTCCCTCCGATCTGTCTCCACCCGAGTACTACTGGGGCTATAACCGTATGACGACAGTTGAAGGACTGTTTGGTGCGGGTGACGCTGTCGGTGGTACGCCACACGCATTTTCATCAGGCTCGTTCACCGAAGGCCGAATCGCTGCAAAGGCGGCGTGCCAGTACATTGATGATGGCAAGGCTGCCGGTATCAACGTGTCCAACGATCAGATCGAACGTCGCAAGGAAGAGATCTTCAAGCCGCTCGATACTTACAAGGTATTCCGCAACGAGATTACCGCAGGCACAGTCAACCCAAATTACATCAACCCGAGACAGGCACTTGATCGCCTGCAAAAGTTGATGGATGAGTACGCTGGTGGTGTGACCGTTAGCTACATGACCAACGAAAAGCTGTTAAACATTGGTCTGAAAAAGCTGAAGCTGCTGGAAGAGGATCTTGAAAAGGTTGCCGCTGAAGATATCCACGAGCTGTTACGTGCGTGGGAAATCAAGCATCGTCAGTTGACTTCCGAAGCGGTAGTGCAGCACACGCTGTTCCGCAAGGAAACGCGTTGGCCTGGCTACTACTACCGTGGCGATTTCATGAAGCTCGACGATCAGAACTGGCACGTGTTGACTGTGTCTCGGCGTGACCCCGAGACTGGTGAATACACCATGGAAAAAGCGCCGCTCTACCATTTGGTAGACGTCGACAAGGGTAAAGAAGACGCGGCCTGATCGCGTTTGCTAAAAAGCCTTCACCCGCGGTTCGAGTTACCTTGAACTGCGGGTGAGGGCTGACAATTACCGCCAGGCTTTGCCGCTTTCTGGCGGCGCGTCGTTTTACGGCGCAAAGTTCGTTTCATAATGACCATTTACGAGTCTCCGGTGCGCTGTCTTTTTTCCGTATGGTTTGCGACAGTGCCTATCTGCGTTTTTCACCGCTAACGCCTGATACCTATGAACATTATCGATCAGTCAGATGATGAAATATTTGCCGTCGCACACCCGATGTGGGACGACCTGATTCGTTATTCGAACGAGGGCGAGTACGGCAAGTTTATCCGTAAGTTCTCGTACGAACTCCTGTTCGGGCTGAATGAAGTGGAAGTCGGCAAGCAGTTCGCTAAAAGCGAGTTAACCCGCAGCCTTGATTCTAATTATGACTGTCTTGGGTTAATTCGGCGCAATCAGCATGTGACTGTGCTTTATCGTATGCGCAGCACCAAGAAAAGTGGAGAGTGGCTGGGGCGGCTGGTACTCGGCTATGAAAAAGATGACACCGACGGTGAAGTCAAAATTTTTGGTGCATCCATTTTCTAAATGGAAAATGGCAAGCCTGAGTAGAGTCGATGAACGATAGCGCAATGGAAGATCCGGTCAGTGATGGTAAGTTGGTAGAGCTGACTTACAAAGTCATAGATAGTAAAACCAACAGTGTACTGACTGAGGTTGAGTACCCAATCGGTTACGTGCACGGTGTAAATGAGATACTCGCACCCCCGGTCACCGCGGAAATTGAAGGCAAACTACCAGGCGATGTGATCGAGGTGCCCATTGACTGTAATGAGCTTTTCGGTCCGCGCGATGAATCACTGGTCATTACTGATCATATCGACAATGTTCCTGAGGAGTATCGGGAAGTCGGTACCTCGATCCTGATGGAAAGCGAGCAGGGCAACACGCGAACGTTTATCGTGACACGCGTCGATGAGCACTCAGTTACTATCGATGGCAACAATCCGTTGTGCGGGCGCGAAGTGATTTTTAAACTGCAGATCCTGACTGTGCGCGACGCCTCGGAAGAAGAACTTGCAGCCGGTGGACCACTGGGTGCCGATCCGGATATTTCGGATATTGTCGGTAGCGATCAGACAGTGAAGTCTCTGCACTAACGGATCTCCCGTGCCACAGCATCTCTACGCCGAAACACTTTTAACGCCCGGGCTCGGCGGATCGTTTCAATGGCGCTTTCAGAACCACGGGCGTGGTCTGCTCGACGTTGTTGATCGCGAATCTCCGGTGTATGCGGCGCTATCCCAGTCCATTGATCGGTTTGAAAACACGGTCTTTGCGCTGTCGCTCAATAAACCGACACTAATTGAGTGGGCCAATGCGCAGGAGACTCTGCAGGACGAGGCGGATCGTCGCGAACTGCGTCTGGGTGGTGCACACGTATTCCAGCAGTCCATCGAGTTGTTTCAGGGCATGCAGATGATGATTACCCGAGAGGAAGATCCGGAGCGCTTGTCTGCGATTCACCATAATATTGGTGATGTGATGGGTTTTATCGGGCAGCGCAGCGGCAGTATTCACTATCTTGAGCAGGCGTGCTTGTCTTACGAGCAGGCGCTTGAGATGCGTACGCAGGAAAAGACACCGCTGGAGTGGGCGCGAACTACCTATAATCTTGGCACAGCGATGCACGCAATAGGTCAGCTTGAAGATGACAATCGCATACTAAAGCAGGCCCACCAGACATTTACGCAGGCGGCGACCGCTCTTCCACGACAGGAAGTAGCGGACGACTGGGCGGCTGCGCTTTGTAGTATCGGGACCGTGCTCTACCAGCTTGGTGTGCAACGGCGAGGCGCCAGGACGCTCGAGCAGGCACTTGTTGCTTTTCGCAATGCGCTGGGAGAACGCACCATGGAGTCCAATCGTTTCGCATGGGCAATTACGCAGAATAATATTGCAGCTGCGATGCAGGGGCTCGGCGAGCACGAAGAAGACATCAGCTCACTCGAGGCATCCGTGCCCGCGTATGAAGCGGCGTTGAAGGAACTCAAAAAGGAAGCAGTGCCGCTGGTGTGGGCGATGGTAACAGCCAATCGCGCATCGGCGCTGCTGGCACTTGCCACGGAATCGGATTACCTCGATATGGCTGAAAACGCAGTGTCGGAATTTAAGTCGCTGGTGGAGTTATTCGAAGGCACAGACTACATTGATTATCACGCGCGTGCGCAGGAGCAGCAGCACCGGGCCGAGAATCTGGTGAAGTCGCTGCAGGTGTAGGCTGCTCGCTTTTTCGATAGACCGTTTCATTTAAGAATTTGTAGCAGCAGGCGTATTTAGGCTGTTTCAGTACTACTGCAAAAAATGGCACAATTGCGCGCTGGTCGAGTGGCTTTTCAGAGCCAGCCGGATTTACATGTAACTAAAACAAAGGGTAACGATATGAGTGAGCCAAAGAAAGAGCGTCCTGCAGTACCGGAAGGAGCATCGCAGTACCTTAAAACCCGACAAATGAAACCCAATGAGAAGGGCTTTGTTGGCTACGAAACCGAGTGGGAGTCGTTCCAGAAAGAAGTAAAGTACGAAACTCCGAAGAAGCCTTAAGCAACAAAACACGCGTCGTTATCCGCCATGGAACTTCTGCGCATTGCGGCTTTTGCAGATGGAGAGCAGGGTGGTAACCCGGCTGGTGTCTACCTTTCGGAAACCCTGCCGCCAAGCGACCGCATGCAATCCATTGCTGCTGACGTTGGTTATTCCGAAACGGTGTTCGCCGCTTCGGAAAATGGTGGCTGGCGCGTACGTTACTTTTCGCCCGAGTCCGAAGTGCCTTTTTGCGGGCATGCCACCATTGCACTGGGGGCAGCGCTCGCAATGCGCGAGGGTGTAGGTGTTTTTAACCTGCAGCTTAATGATGCGGCTATCACAGTAGAAGGGTATCGCAATGGCGCAGCGATTGGTGCAGCCCTGCAATCCCCGCCGACTCGATCACATGCGCTGTCGATCCAACTGCGTTCACAAATTCTGGAATTATTCGGCTACCGCGAAAGCGATTTGAGCAATGTGCTGCCAGCGGGGTTTATACATGCCGGCGCTGATCATGTAGTCATCGCGCTGAACTCACGTGAAAAACTCGCTGCAATGACCTATCCGTTTGAGCGCGTTAAAACGCTGATGACAGAAGCCAGTCTGGTAACCATCATGTGGGTGTATGCCGAAAACGAACGCTTGTTTCACAGCCGCAATGCGTTTGCCTACGGCGGCGTAGTTGAAGACCCGGCAACCGGTGCCGCCACCGCCGCATTCGCCGGCTATCTGCGCGACCTGAACTGGCCGCATCAGGGAAAAATCGAAGTAGTGCAGGGCGAGGATATGGGCGCTCTGTCACGCCTTATCGCAGAAATTCCTGCAGAATCCGGCAGCTCCATTAGAGTGTCAGGCAGCACCCGAATGCTGTAAGTATTCCTGTACCGGAATTCCACTACATACTGTGTGCTCAGGAAGCACTCCCTCCGCTTAGCAAACACTTTTTGTGAGCAGTATCATATTCTCAAATTGTGTAACTCCTTTTATGCACTTCGGCGCATTTTCCTAGATTTGTTTGTGCTCTAATCCGTGAAGTTGAGGTGGGTCGTCTTGCTACATCGCCAGCAACCCCTCGTGCTGGTGCGAAGAAGGAAAAACCAAATGAACTTATACCGTGCGGCGTGGGATTTCCACGTTTCCGTCACTAACATTGCTGTGCCGGTTTTAGGCTCTATGAAGCCGGGTCATGCTGTGGTTGGTGAATCGCGAACCTATGGAGATCTGTCATGCTAGCGAGACTTCTCACAGGCATCCTTTTATTAGCATTGAGTGCGGCGCATGCGCTTGCGGCACCAGCGCAACCGGTGATTTTAGCGCCAGTTGGCGATATAGCTACCAATAACCCAGAACTGGTTTGGCAGGATCAGGATGATGCGACGCAATATCGAGTCTACGTCTATGATCGTGCCTCTCGTACACGGGTGCATTTGAGTAACTACAATCGTGGTGACGTGTGTGATGGCAATGTGTGTAACCTGCAGCTTGATCTTGATCTGGGATTAGAGCGCAATCACAGGTTTTACTTGCGAGCTCGAGATAGCAGTGGATGGACAGGCTGGACAAAAAGTTTTTTTCACTATGTTGATACAGTTCCGAACATAGTCACGCCTCTTGCACCTGTTGGTGAGGTAGTTGAGGATGCACCGAACTTTCAATGGCAGGAAGAACTCAACGCAACCAGTTACAGACTTCTTGTCTGGGATAGAGATGCTCGGTCTCGGCTGCTTTTAGAGGTTTACGACGCGCCTGTCGTTTGTTCCGATGGATTGTGTTCTGTATCACCGGCAGAGTTGAATCTGCCTGTTAATACCCGACTGTTGTTCAGAGTCAGAGCGCGCAACAGCGGTGGTTGGAATGCCTGGTCACCCGCAGCGGCTGGCTACTTTTCGATAGCCGAACCTTTGCCCGTGCCGGTTGCAAACGACGACAGTGCAACAGTTGACGAGGGCAGCTTTGTGGTCATTTCGGTGCTTGAAAACGATACTGGCCTTACAAGCACGACGGTCATCGAAACCTACGTCCCCGAGGTAACTGGTCCAACTAAGGGGACTCTGGAAACGAATCAGGTTGCCGGCACTATCACATACACGCCTTATTCAGGTGCTACTGGCGAAGACGTTTTTCATTACTATCTTGACGACCCGAGCGGTGAGTCTGGGCTGGCAACTGTAACGGTTACTGTCGAACAGCCTCCGGTAGTACCTTTGGTGGCTAATGGCGACAATGCGTCTGTTGACGAGGGTGGTTTTGTTGCTATTCCAGTGTTGGAAAACGATACCGGTCCCACCGACGCTTCTGATATTCATACGGACGCTGCGCCTGGTGCCGAGAAAGGTACGCTCGAGATAAATCAGGCTGCTGGCACTATCACATATAGCCCTTTCGCCGGAGAAAGTGGTAGTGATACCTTCGCTTATTATCTGGAAGGCACACACGGAAATAAGTCTGGCGTAGCGATCGTATCGGTAACGATTAATCCTCTGGTGCCACCCGTCACATTCGTTGCTAACGACGATACAGCCACGGTTAAGCAAGGTGGTTCCGTGACGATATCCGTGCTGGCAAATGATACAGGTCCGCTTGACACTGCTCGCATCGAAACTGACGAGGTACCTGGCCCAGAGAAAGGGACACTCGAAACAAATCAAATCGCGGGCACAATTTCTTATACGCCATTTGCCGGTGCGAGTGGCTACGACACCTTTTCTTACTATCTGGTGGATTCAAACGGTAACCGATCCGACGCTGCAGTCGTCACGGTGGCTATCGCTTCGGTTCCTGATATTGACGATGTGCCGATGTTACCGCCACTAGTGTCAACATTTTGCCCGGCTTACGAGCAGTCAGACCTCTACAGAGCTCGGAACGCAACGATTACCATAAGTCCAACAGATCCGGACTGGGAACAGGCTATTGAAACCGCTTTACCCGGTACTGAAGTGTTGATGCTGGATGGTGTGTACACGCTGGATCGGGACGTCCCTGGTTTCCCCAACGAACATACCGTTTATTTAAGCAACCCGAATGTCACCATTCGGTCGCATAGTGGCAATCAAGGCGGTGTTGTAATACATGGCCACGGTTACCCTGGAAACCAAAAAGACATCGGTTTTCTGGTTGCAGCAGACGGAATTACCATTGCCGATTTGACGATCTATAACATGCGTGACCATGCCGTTTCGATGAATCCGATTTCGCAGGCGGATGAGATACTTGAAGGGACTTATCTGTATAACGTGCAGGCACTAAACATCGGTACGCAGCACATAAAGGGTAATGCCGGTGGTCACAACAGCAACGCGGTCGTGGCCTGTTCAATCTTAGGCTATTCCGCCGGCGCTGCGTACGGTGATTATAACGGCGGGATTGATATTCATTCTGGCCAAAATGTCGTTCTCCGAGATAACTACCTGTATAACATCACTGGAAGCGGCAACGGATGTAACGCAGCTGATTCTACGGACTGCCCTCCCTACGTAAGCGCTCCGGCGATTTACATGAATGGCTCCAGTGATTCCATTGTTGAGCGCAACATCGTTGTGGATAGCTTCCGCGGTATCTCGTTGGGCCTGGTTGATGGCCATACTGGCGGTATCGTGCGCAACAACTTTGTCTACCGCGAAGCGGCGGGCGACATGGGTATCAGCATTGAAAATGCGACGGATGCTGTCGTGGAGCACAACACCGTGCTGGTAGAAGGGTACTTTGCGCCGATCGAAACTCGTGGCGGTTCCGGACACGCACTTCGCAATAACCTGACAAACGCGCCTATTGTGTTGCGAGACAATACGCAACATGCGGTGCTTGAGGGTAATGTTGAGAATGCCTCAGCAGCGGATTTTGTGGCTGCTGGCGACTTACATCTGGACGCTGGATCTGCGGCAGTCGGTGCCGGTGTGCCGCCTTCGTCAGTCGTTGATGATTTTGATGGTGATGTGCGAGTAGGTAAATGGGATGCCGGTGCCGACCAAATACCGTCAGTTGGTAATGAACCACCAGTCGCGTCAGACGAAACAGCTAACGTAGTGACGGGTGGTTCAGTGACGGTGGCGGTTCTGGAGAATGCTACTGACGATGGTGGGGTTGATAACCTGACAGTGTCGTCAGTCTCGGATGGTGGTAAGGGTACTACGACGGTAGAAGAGGATGGCCGCGTAACCTACAGCAACACAAGTGGAGCGGTAGGCGAGACGGACAGTTTTGACTACACGTTAAGCGATGCTGACGGTGCTACTGATACAGCGACTGTAACTGTAACGATTGTAGGGGTACCGAACACACCACCGGTCGCATCAGACGAATCAGCCAACGTAGTGACGGGTGGTTCAGTGACAGTTGTAGTGCTGGAGAACGCTACCGATGATGGTGGGGTTGATAATCTGACAGTGTCGTCAGCCACGAATGGCGGTAAAGGTACGACGGCGTTAGAAGAAGATGGCCGGGTCACCTACAGCAACACTAGTGGAGCAGTAGGCGAGACGGACAGCTTTGAGTACACAATAACGGATGCCGATGGTGCTACGGATACAGCGACAGTTACGGTAACGATCGTAGAGGTGCCGAATACACCGCCGGTCGCATCAGATGAATCGGCTGACGTAGTAACGGGTGGTTCGGTGACAGTAGCGGTGCTGGAGAGCGCCACTGATGATGGTGGGGTTGAAAACCTGGCAGTTTCAGCTACGGACGGTAGCAAGGGTACGACGACGGTAGAAGAGGATGGCCGCGTAACCTACAGCAACACAAGTGGAGCGGTAGGCGAGACGGACAGCTTTGAGTACACGTTAACGGATGCCGATGGTGCTGCTGATACAGCGACTGTAGCTATAACAATCGTTGAAGAGCCACTTACCAATTCGGCACCCGTAGCCGTTGAAGATATGTTCTATCCTCCGTTCCAGGGACAGGCATCACTGGATGTGCTGGACAACGATAGAGACGATACCTTGTTTGATGCTGCAACCATTGACATCAAGACGCTACCAACACAAGGAACGGCAAGTGTTGTCAATGGAAAAGTAGATTACCGGCATGATACGGATGAATTCACGGACTTTTTTACCTACACCGTCACTGACGCAGACGGTGCAGAATCAAATGAAGTGAATGTTGCTCTCACGCTAAATCGAGCGCCCTTCGTAACTTCTGATCTTGTAACGATTGACAATGGTGAATCGGTGGTCATTGATGTCCTGTTGAACGACTCTGATCGTGATTCCGAGTTCTTTGGTCCAGAACGAGATATCGACCGTGCAAGTGTTGTGTTTGTTCCACCGGATACGAATGACTCAACTCAGGCGCCATTGAATGGCACAGCGGTTGTAATCACAGATGGTAATGGTGTGAACTTTATAGAGTATACGCACGATGGTGGAGACAGTATCGAGGCAAGTTTTGGCTATACCGTTTCGGACTTGCAGGGAGCGATCGCATCCGGGCGGGTTTTCATTACCATTAATCCTCCGGCGAACGTGGCTCCGATTGCGATGGCCGATGAGTTCACAGTAGGATCAGACCCGCAGTCATTGAATGTGCTCTTAAACGACACCGATTCGGATGACGATCTTGACGAAAGCTCAGTGGAAATTGTGACTCCTCCTGAGAATGGCACCGCTGACGCTGAAGACGATGGCACTGTCACCTACACGCATAATGGTGGCACTACACTCAGTGATTTCTTCACCTACCAGGTTTATGACGACGAGGATAATAAGTCTGAGGTAGTCGGAGTTACCATAACTATCAATCCTGACGGGAATGGTGGCGGAACTGGTAGTGGGTTGGCGGTATTCCATCGCGATGGCCAGTCCTTTCTAACGTGGGAAGAGACAGGCCCGACCCACGGGTACAACGTGTATCGTTCTTCTAGCCCGATCACCGCTGCGAACTTAGGCTCTGCGACTCTGCTTACCAGTAAGTGGGGCCCGCTCGGGAGTGATACGTCAGTTAATACTTATCGAGG
>CAYMFQ010000012.1:25084-46398 GCA_964389335.1 uncultured Granulosicoccaceae bacterium | reverse complement strand
GAGCAAGTTGAGTCCCTGCAGACTTCTGAGGCGGTGTCTGAATCCGTTGATCAGCCGACTGATGTATTAACCGTGCAACAGGACGGAGGCCGTATCTATACGCAGTTTATGGATTACAGTCATTGGAATCCGACGCTGAATGGGTACATCTATAACTATTCAACGGCAGTACCCGCTGGATACGACGGGGGTAGTGCTTATCCATTGATGATTGAACCTCATGCGCATGGTGAAAATCCCAAATTCAGAACTGAAAGTGAGTTTGATTGGCAGGTTATTCAGTTGTTTCCATATGATCCCGGGTCTGCAGCTGGAACGATTCACTCCTGGTGGTATGGATATTCAGCCGACCACGATTATCGGGCAGGGGGTAGTCCAACTGGGGGTACGATTGAAAACTTCACTGAACAACGTGTTATGCGAGCAGTTCAGTCGCTGCTGTCGGATCCGTTTTATAATATCGATGACACGCTTATCCATGCCTATGGCAATTCTATGGGAGCTTCCGGGTCGGTGTCGTTGGCACTACGCTACCCGTCGGTGCTGTCTGGTGTTTATGCCAGTCAGCCTATGATGGACTATCGCGATAGCCCGACATTTTTCGACGATGAATTTGTACCTCTATGGGGTGACATAGAAAACAACGTCAACCTGCCCATTGTCAACCGTGGACCGTTTGACGATGACATCAGCTTCTACGGGCAGACAGGTGTGCAGCCCGTTGGTGTCTGGGATTGGATGGATCATCACAAACAGTTAGTCGACCGGCGAGGTGACGACTTTGCGTTTCTGATGATTTCTCATGGTAATCAGGATGGCGTCATAGACTGGGTGACCCAGGGCGAGCCAACCATTGATGCCTTAACTTTGGCAAACGGAGGCTTTACCTTAGTCAACAATAATCAGGGTCATACCTGGGCCGGGTTTGATGCAGTTCTCGGCAACCTGTTCCAAGTGGGCCTGGGTGACTGGACTTATCCGGTGGATCTGAGCTTTCCGGCGATACAGAAGGCTGGTAGCGAGCGTTTTGAAAGAGTGGAACCAGATCTTAGTCTATTCATTGCAGACAGCTACAATCTTGATTTCCAGTGGGCGACTGAACAAAATCTGATTGGTGAGCCAATAGTTGACACCCAGGATCGTTACGAAATTACCATCGTATCGACTAGCACCCAGAAAACGGTGGACATCACACCGAGACGCACTCAGTCGTTTAGAATAGATCCTGGCGTTCAATGTGACTGGACTGCTACCAACCTTAACGATAACAGTACTGTATCTGGGGATGTCGACGTTGATCTTGATTCACTGGTAACTGTGAAGGATGTGAGTATCGCTACCAACGCTGGAACTCGTCTGGTTATTGAGTGCCCCTAAAACTCTATACTCAGCAGAGACGGGATCTCTCGTCTCTGCCAGCATCTTTAGGCGCTCATAGCGGCGGAACAGATCGTCATGGAGAATGTCTTCCTAAACATCGCGTGGTAACAACAACGTAGCCACTGTCTCGGTCTCTTTCCGTTGCAGACTAAAATCACCGCCAAGCTCCCCAGCGCGATAACGCATATTGTCGAGGCCGTTTCCTGGCGGCCTATTGGTTACTACGCCCTGACCATTATCAGCGACAGAAATTTCGTATCCACGCTCCGTCGCGGAGCTTGAAACAGTTACCACACTGGCATCAGCATGTTTCAGTACATTAGTGATGCACTCCTGCATAATCCGCACAAGGTGTAAGCGGTGGTTGGCACTCAGTTGTGGCAACTCTCCAAACGGATCGATATTCCAAATCAGTTCAATACCCGCGCGTGACAAAAGAGGCTCAATTCTGGCGCGCAGTGAACCGAGTATGCTGCCGGCGTCGGCAAGTTCGGAAGGGCTGTTGTCGATGAGTAGTCGCATTTCCAGCAGTGCTGATTGCAGTGCCTCGGTGATCTGTGTGTTGGCGTTGCCGGTGGTTGTGTCAGTGTCACGACTGGCAACTGTCATGGCTGACATCAGATGTCCGCCCATGCTGTCGTGAATCTCGCGCATGATGTCGCTGCGTTCTTCCATGCGCGCCTGACTCAGTTCCATGCGTCTCAGTTGTCGGTATTGCCGGTCGATTTCCGCTTCGCGCTCTGAAACCAGTAGCGCCAGTTCCTCGTTGGATCGTTTGGCTGCTTTGAAGGTGTTGGAGAATCGGATCAGCAGCATCAGATTGTTTGCCAGAAACACTGCAAAAAATAAAATTGGAACAAAGCGCGGCAAGCCAACTCCGCTTACTATGCGAAACTGCACCAATAAATCGAACAGGCACAACAGACAACCGACGGTTGCGGTAATCACGCTAAAAGTTACTTCAGTTCGGTTAGCCGAGCCGACACCAGGTGGCACAAGCAGTGCTGCCACGACCATTGCAATCGATGGGAAGTGCAGCCACTCTACGTAAGGCACTGACCAGTTTGCTGGTAACGCAAAATTGATCAGTGTGCAAAATATTCCCCACGCCCAAAGTAGATTAATGTGACGAACTGTTCGGCCTTTTATTTCGAGCAGCCAGATAACAACAAAAACGCCAAACCAGTCCAGCGACGAGTGCGTTGCAGCCTGCAACAACCAGTGCGGTAGGTAGTGGTCGACGACGAAGTAGTTGACGTTAGCAACAATCAGTGCGACAGAAGTGCCAAGTGGCAGCAGGTACATTTTTGACCGGCCGCTGGCTAACCAGAATATCAGCGATAATATGGCTAAAAATCCGGTGGCAACAGTAATTGCTGCTGTCAGATCAGTTTGTAGAAACCGATAGCGCTTATACAGACTGATGAGTTCATCGTGCTCGCCAATGATGACGGGTTCCAACAGCGTGTGATCACCGGCAAAAGCGAACAGTTGAATGCGGACCCTGGATGCCTCGTTAATACGGGTTGAGCTCAACGGGACAAGGTATGGAGTGTTCCAGGTACTTGCCATGGACGTCTCGATGAACGATCGGCCGAAGACCCATTCATCGTCTAGAAATACCTGAAAATTATAGCCGGCGCGCGATAGTAACATTGACGGGCGCGTAAGGCCTGCAAGGCGTTGCGCTGGAAAGCTGAAAGTGAGTATTTCACTTTGCGCACGCCCGACAATTGTATGAAATGGCAATGCCTGAAACTGGTTCTGCAAAGCGCCAGGCGTATCAATCCTGACGGACGTGACCCTATCTCCCGTTTCAGCCTGGCACCCGAGTAGCAACAACAGGCATACGAAAGCTGCTATTGGTCTTTTGATACCAGCCCTCTCTGCATAGCGACGAATACAGCCTGCGAACGCGAATTAACTTTTAGTTTTTTATACACTGATCGATTGTGGTTGCCGACAGTGTGATGGCTAATATTGAGTATGTTCGCGATTTCGGTAATTTTGTAGCCGCGGGCTATGAGCTTGAGTACCTCGGTTTCCCGTACCGACAGTTCCAGATCGGGGCGCTGTGCTGCGTCATTTTCCGACTGTTCTCGAACACGGCTAAGTAAATGTGCAGCTATTGATGGAGATATCGGAGCACCGCCGTCCAGTAACTCTAAGATTGCAGCCTGAATTTGTGGCGGATTGTTGTCTTTCAACAGGTATCCGTTGGCACCTGATTCGACGGCTTTTAACACGGTTACTTCGTCGCATTTAATGCTAATAACCAGTGAGGGAATGTTGCGTGCCGAGGCTTCTCTTATAAGCTCAACACCATCGCCATCGGGCAGGCCAAGGTCGCACAATAGCAGTCCAATGGTCTGATGTTGGAGTGTTTCCAGGCCCGACTTTGCAGACGAGGCGAGGTGGACTTGCTCGACTACTGATAAACTTTCGACTGAGTTTCGAAGGTAGGTTTGCATTGCACAATCATCTTCAACGATCAATACATCCAACAGCTAACTCCCTGTCCGTCGCGCTGTACTTAGTGTTGTATCTTGCTCTGGCAAACAACGCGATTTTTTGTTGGCTCAGGACTCTGCGCCGTCTGCTGCATAGACTCCTGATGAAGAGAACGTCGTGCGACAAGAAATGTTAGTGGAGCCAGCACTGACAGACAAGAGTCAACTACTGACTTTACAGTCTAAGAATGTTAAATGTTACGACACAATCTTGTGAGACGCCGGATGGTCCGCTAATGGTTATTGCCCATCGTTCGGTGTACCGCCTGTCAGTCGTTTGAAGAGTTCAGGGTCACTGATATTGTTCGTTTCCTCAATCTGACTGTTGTCGCCGCGATTATAAGGCTCGCTGGTCAGCTGATTATTGCGAATAAAGATTTGCCGGGATTCACGAAACTCAATGGCGCCCGGGTAACGGCCCGACAAAATCACTGTGTTGTTTTCTATTGTAGTGTTGGAAGCTGACTGCAATTCAATGCCTGCATCGCCGGCGCTGTTTTGTACAATGAGGTTGTGGCTAATTGTGCCATCGCTATGGCCACGGCCAAGCCCCAGCGCGATATTGCGAAAGCTGTTGAAGATGCGATTGCGGGTTATGCGAGTGCCCTTTGCTCCGTTCCATACCAGAATAGCCGGGCCGCTGATGTAGCTGCCGCAATCGCGGTTCACGTTGCAACCGCTGCCATCGCCGCGAATGTTATAGATGAGATTATCGCGAATTGTCCAGTCAATTGCCTCGTGCAGATCAATAGCGCCGTTGTAGTCCCCGCGCGCGCCATTTTGGGTATAACCTATCGATGAGCAGGCAATCACGCCGTTGCGTGAGCCCCCGGTATTCAGCTTGATATGCTGCGTGCCAATATCGGTTAACGCAAGGTTGTAAAGTACCGTGTTTTCACGGGCACCTTCCTGCGGTTTGATAGAAATCGCATGGTCGCGAATAGCAGTTACAGAAATGTCGGCAATGGTTACGTCGGCGCCGATGATCATAAATCCTTCACCAGGCTCAGCATAGCCCTGGCCGCTAATCACTACAGCAGTGCGGTCCTGGCTGGCGGATCGAATGGTGATGCTTTTGCCCACTACTACCGCGTATTGATTTAGCGTGTAGTTGCCGTCGAGCATCAGAATTTCGGTATCAGGCTGCGCGTTTTGTATGGCAGATATCCACGACTGTTGAGGCCCGATCGTAATCTGGTTACGCCGTTTACTGTAGCGTTGGGATTGCTCATAAGGCACGCAATTGGCAGCGTTTTGATCGGCACTGATCTGTGGCTGCAACAATCCGTTGTCTGCCCTGGCTATGGCATCTTCGAGTGGGATATCGGGAGCGGCACTCGCGTGTTGCCGGCTGACGGTCCATAACAAGAGTGCAGCGACAGGCAGGATCAGAACAAAAACGGACGCAAGCCTGACAGGGCGCATTAGAGCGAACTAGCGATACTTGTGGATATGTTGCTGATAGTCCTCTGCGTTTTGCATCCAGCCGCAATAGTTTCGGTAGGCGCTGGTAAAACCACCGAGCCTATAGGTGATTTGAGTATCCTGGTAGCGCAGGCTTAATTTGGTACCGGCAATCATCTGTGCCACAAGGTCCCAGAAGGCAGGGTCCTTGTCACTGATAAAAAAACGATTTCTCTGCTGGTGCAGGGGCAGTGTAATGTCCGGCAAATTGTCCACTGCGCCGGAGATTTTTTTAGGTTGATCGTTTTGTAGCAGTTGTTCATCCAGATACATGCGAAAACCGTGAGGCGCAAAACAGGTTAGCCTCAGGATGGTGTAGCCCACGCTTGAGCCGGTTGTTTCGTTAGCGAGATAGCCAAAGCTCTGTCCGGCAATCGATTTCTCTTTCAGGTAACCCTGCCAGTCAGCGGCAAGCGCCTGGCTACTAAGGAATAGAACTATGGTTAGGAGGAGTATTCTCGGCATGAGATGCAAAAATCAGCGTAAATGCGCGATAGTGTAAATACGTTCTGCGAAAATAGAAAGTATGCGCTTTGTACGGGGCGGCAGTGCTTACTAGCTGTGCGCACTCACCGATTTGTCGAGGTCAAAAAAGTCGGTGGGTGAAAGTATTTTGTTCTCCATTGACTGCAGGAACGGCATGGCCTTTTCCAGAAATGTCAGCCAATCCTGATCCTTCATTAACGCTGCTCGACGCTCGGCGCGGTCTGCAAGGTCCTTGTAAGCCCAAAGGTGTACCACTTGATTTAACGCACCGATGTCCATGCTGACATACCAACCAACGCAGGTACCGAGATAGCGCCGTTGCAGCGGCAGTCCTTCATTTTTGTACAGTTCCAGGTAGGCAGGCAGTTTTCCAGGGTGAACCGTGTAGGTTCTGTGGTCAACAATCATTTTCGCTCCTCAGGCTCCGAATAGAGTGCCGGCCAACTTTACCACGATCTGTACTGGTATCGGCAGCAGTGCTGCAGTGAGTTCAGCCAGGGCTGAAATCATGTGGGGAAGGTTTGAACGACAGCGCTGACCGGTGAGGGCTGCGGACGATAGTGGCGCTGGGTCTTGTTTGCGCCACCAACAACCGGATCTGTTTTGCTACTTCTGTTGCTGCTGTTGCTGCTGTTGCTGCTGTTGCTGCTGCTGGTTTTCGAACGTGTAGGGCATAATGGTCTCGACCTCCAGCTTGTAGCCGGACTCGGCCAGGCTGCTTTGGGTTGTTTCCGCCCGAATGACACCGACAGCCCAGACCGGATCGTACATGTTCGGAATCTTCACTTCTCTGGCGGACAGGGCGTGGACAATTTGATTGGCCGGCGGTGGCGGCACATGAATACACGCGCCGACGTAGGGTACCAGCAGGAACTCGGTGGCCAGTGATTCAGCATTGTATTCAAGCGGTGTTACGTAGGCGGGTAACTTGACTCGCTTGCCGTCGAGGTTATCGACTACCGGCGCATAGTTGTAGATTTCCTCAAGCTTGGCGAGCTCTGCTTTGGACTCTTCACTGCCGTCCATGAGCTTGTCTATCTCCTCCTGAGACATGGTGGCAAACGGGTTCTCCGGCGGTGTGAAATCATCGGGTATCAGATCGTCCCAGAGAATCTCGGTGACGTTGCCCTGTATTTCAGTGTCCTGCGAGTTGCTGCCAAACGGCCACCAGCCGGAGTGCACGGCCGCTGCAAACAGCAACAGGCACGAGCCGATGGTGGCAGTTATTAAGTGTCTGGATTTCATGGCAGCCAATCCTGTAAGTGGTTTCTCAAAGTCGCTGGGACAGTCCGTCGGACAGCGATTTACGATACGCCTGCAGGGCAGGGAGCACACCCGCAAACAACCCGGCGACGGCGACTGCGGCGAGTATCGCCAGATCGCGATATTCCGGAAGGCTCAGCGCGATCGACAGCCCAAAGCGTTGTTGCAGAAACACCGCGCCGAGTGCAAACAGGGCGTAGTGTAAAATCATGCCTGCGATTATACCGCCCACAGTTAGTCCGGTTGACTCTATACAGAGCAGCAGAAATATATGGGCGGGCCGTGCGCCGGCCGAGCGTAACACCGCCATCTCGCGGCGGCGCTCATTGAGACCCGCCAGCAACACCGAAATCAGATTCACCAGCCCTGCGATAACCACACATACGGAAACGATCAGCAACGCTACTTCTGCGACACTGATCAGACTCCAGAGTTCCGCCAGTGCCACGCCCGGCAGAATTGCCAGCAGGGGTTCTGCACGGTAGTTGTTGATCGCGCGTTGTTCTCTAAACACCGTTGCTCTCGACTTGAGCCCCACAAGCAATGCCGTCACGGCCTGAGGCTGCAGGTCCATTCCACGAATCACGTCCGGGCTGGTGCCGTCGCCTTTGACCTTGGCGCCATTTTGCCAGTCAACGTGCATCGCCTCGATGCCTTCGAGGCTAACGTGGACGGCGCGATCAACCGGGGTGCCGGTTGGTGCGATGATGCCGCTGACACGAAATGGCTGTTTATCGTGTTCGACCAGTGCCACTTTGCCCGTCCCGTGGGCGACGACAATACTGTCGTCAATCCGGTAGCCGAGTGTTGCCGCAACTTCGCTGCCGATGACGGCGTCAAAGACGTCATCGAATACTTCGCCCTCGGTCAACTGTAAGGCTCTGTCTTTGCCAAAGCGAAAGTGCTCGAAGTATTCGCGGGATGTTCCCACCACGCGGAAACCAGCGTGCGAATCACCCAGAGAGATCGGAATTACCCAGTCAATGGCGGCACGCTCACTGATTTCTTCAACGCTCTCCCAGCTGATGTTATTGGTTGCATTGCCAATTCTAAACACCGAATACAACAGCAGTTGCACCGCCCCGCTGCGGGCGCCGATGATCAAATCGGTGCCGGATACGGTCTGGGTAAAACTGCTGCGTGCATCGCGTCGAATCTTCTCAACCGTCAGTATCAGTGCCACACTCATCGCAATTGCAAGCACAGCGAGCACTGCGGTCGGCCAGCGATTGCGCAAACTTTTCCAGGCGATACCGATCATGTCAGTTCACCGGGTGCAGAAACGGTATTAATAGCACGCAGGTCCACGTGACGATCAAACGCACTTGCCAGCGCGGCATCGTGGCTGACGAACAACAACGACGAACCGGCAGACTTTACTTCATCGAACAACAGCGTGAGGAACGCCTCGCGTGTTTCGCTATCGAGAGCGGAAGTTGGTTCGTCAGCAATGATTAATGGTGGCTTGCCGATCAGCGCCCTTGCAACTGCAACGCGTTGTTGCTGACCCACACTCAGATCTGTCACCGGTTTGTTTATAACTTCAGCAGGTGGCAGGCGCATTGCGTTGAGCAGGCGATCAGTTTCTTCGTTGAGCGACCAGCCCGCATGTTGCGCTCTGGCACTGCGGTCTTTCGAAAACTGACAAGGCAGCTGGATATTTTCACGCACGGTTAGAAAAGGCAGCAAATTAAACTGCTGGAACACCAGTCCGATACGATCGGCGCGAAAGCGATCGCGCTGGTAGCTCTTCAGGCTGGCCAGGTTGACACCGTCTACTTCAATGGTTCCTGCCTGTGGCACCAGCACTGCGGCAATGAGGCTCAGCAGTGTGGTTTTGCCCGACCCGGAAGGGCCCTGTAAAAACAGTTTCTCTGATTGTTGTACTGTGAATTCCGGTATATCCAGTACGGTGTCTGTGTCAGGGCGCCATGCAAATCGCACCTGTTGCAACCGAACGATAGGCGGCTGATCGTGCTGAGCAGGGAGGGAGTGCTCAGCGCACATCAGAATTGCCTGCTGTCAGAAGCGACCGCAGCATTGCGTAAAAACGCTGCGATACCGACAAGGCAAATCGCAACTGTGTGTTGCGATGCTGATCGAGGGCCGGGCTTGTTACAGCCCGGCCTGATGCAAGCCTTCACTGTACGTCGCTTAGCCCGACGGTTGCCTGACCCGCGGTAAGCTCCACGGCTGACTGACCACCAGGGCCGATCAGCTGCACGTCCAGCTCTTCGAACCCTGACCATACGTCAAACAGGTTGATCGCAATTGACTGCAGTTCGCCTGAGCTTTCGCAGTTGTATTCATAGGACACCAGTGCACTGCTGTGTGTGCCTTCGTCATGGTCGTGGTCGTGATCATGGTCGGCGTGTTTGTCATCATCATGATCATCGTGGTGCTCGCCGTCGGCGTGCTTGTCGTCATGATGATCATCGTGGTGCTCGTCGTGCGCATGCTTGTCATCGTGATGATCGTCATGGTGTTCGTCGTGCGCGTGCTTGTCATCGTGATGATCATCATGGTGTTCATCGTCGGCATGCTTGTCATCATGATGATCGTCGTGGTGCTCGTCGTGAGCGTGCTCGTCATCATGATGGTCGTCATGGTCACCGTCGGCGTGTTTGTCATCATGATGATCGTCATCATGGTGTTCATCGTGCTCCATAGTGGATTCGACAGTTACCTTGGTCCACGCACAGCTGCCACCGTTAAACGAAAAAAGTTGATCCGGCTGGCGCAGCTGAGCCATTGCCGCTTCGACCTGTGCTTTTTGTTCGTCGGTACTCGGCTCATGTTCAAAGCCCACCAGATTGTTCCAGGGGGTTTCGAGTTCCAGAAAGACCGCGCCGTCATCCAGTGCGATGTTCAAAAGTGCGGCGCCGTGTTCATGGCTATCAAGATCGCGTTCGGTTTGTGCGATGCCCATAGTGGCGGTGCCCGCCATTGCTATAGCGAGTGTGGTAGCAAGTTTCATTATGTTGTCCTGCAAAACTGTGATAGTTGGCGACAAGTCGCCGATATTGTTTTATGGCGTTGTTATCACACAGCAGCAGGTGGGCCACGAATGGAGATGGCCCGCGTTGTTAGCCGAACCACCCGGTCTGTAATTGGTGGCGGGCGATGCCGTGCTCGTGAGAAAACCACAGCGTCAAGGTGGAGTTCCGGCAGGCAGGCGCTGGCACCAATGTACGCGTGGTAGATTGCACAGTCACCATTGTGGGCGTTGTTTTTGAGAGCGTTTTCTTTAAGAGCGTTGTCTTCGTGTGGGGCAGACAATGCGGCGGTGGCGAGTGGATTGTGCGCCGGCTGGGCGGTTTGCAGCGAGCGAGGCGATGACTGACTCGCGGCAAGGTAAGCCGTGTTGTGGTGATGCGTTACACGGTTACTGAATGCATGTGCGTGCTGGTGGTTGTGATGGCCGTGCTGTGTTGTTTCAACATCAAATGGCTGCCCAAGATGGCCGACAACATGCACGCTCGCTGCGATCTGGCCAAAGACCAGGGATGCGATGAGTGCAAAGTATAAAAAAGAACGGTGTTTCACTGCTGCGAGTATAGCCACTTTGCCTGGAATTGTTAACGCTGATAACGTTCGACCGGCATGGTTGATTGAACCTGTGAGGGCCGCATGACTGCGGCCCGGGTGCACGGAATTTGTGGCGCCTGAACTGTCAGCCGCTGCCTATTGCGTGAAAGCCTGCAGCTTCTCTAGCAAAGTGTCGGTTACCGGGCCAATGACACCAGAAACCCCTGGCAATTCGTTTACTTTTTCCAGCGCCGGGGTCAGGCTACTGATACCCTCGGATACCAGGCCGCCCAATTGACCGCGGCCCGCTTCCGGTACTTTGTCCCATAGGCCGGAAAGCCCGTCGACCTCACCGGTAATGCTTTCGAACGACGGCAGTGCGGCTGTGGCGCTGTCAACGTCGGTGATCCCGGATACGGTTTCAGTTGCGGTGCTGAAAATATTGCCAAATGCAGCGCCCACGTCAGTTCCCTCCACATCGATAGACGGAAACGCTGCGGTGACGGATTCAGCGGCTGACGAGGCAGCATTGGTGGCGACGTCAGCGGCATTTTCCGGGCTGCCAGGCATCAGGAATCGCCACCCCAGGAGCGCAATCGCGACCAGTGCGGCTATCGGCAGTAACTTGCGCATTAAGCCGCCACCAGCGGCAGCTGTCTGGCTTGCGCCGGCGGCCGCAGCATTACCGACGCCGGAGGCCGCCTCGCCGATGTTGCTTACCGTGTTGCTGGCAGCTGCGCTGGCATTGTTGCCGAAACCAGCCAGCTGATCCATGAAGCCACTGCTTTGCAGCTGATCTGCAAACCCGCCTGGCATGGCAGACTGAACATGGTCTTTCTGGCTGTCCAGAAGGCTCAACAACCCTCCGGCATTTTGATTAAAGCCACCGCCACCAAACAGCTTGCGTTTTATCAGTCCGAGAACAATTGGCGCCAGGATACCCAGCAGACCGGACGAAGATTTCCCGCCAACTCCGGTAAATGCCGCGATAGCACTGGCCAGGCCTCCGACGGCGCCGTTGCCGAGCAGTGATCCGAGGATGCCTGAACCCTGCTGCATGATGTTGCCGCTGTTGCCACCGGTCAGCATGCCTCCGATATCGTCGAGAATACTGTCGTCGTGATCTTTGATGGTGTTAAACAGCGACGCACCCCCGTCTGCCTGTGCTGAACTGGTGATACCGTTCAGCAGGCCCGGTATGGCTGCGCCGAGCGCGGATTCTGTTTTGGCGTTGTCTTCACCCAACAATGCGCCAAGTTGCCCAAGCGCCGGTCCACCAAACTGTGAGGTGATCATTTCGACCAGATTAAATGACATGTTGCTCCCCTATATCCGAAATATGTAACGCAGCCACACAGTGTGTGAAAGTCGTTACGGTGTACCGCATTTGCGCAGTCGCGTGTCAGTTGAACATCCGCGCTGCGAAACGAGGTAAGACTTTGCTGGCTCCGTTGCCACCGTCTCAGCAGCAGATATAAGGTTCACAATGGCGAATTCATCAGGAAAATATGCTGTGGACACAATAATTTACTGTAACAAAATCGGTACATGTAACTGTCGAACCACTGGCGTGAAGATGGTTACTTGACTGGACTGTCATTTGGATTTTGGGTGTGGCGAAAACATAATCGCACCGATGCAAACGCCCGCTAATTCTGGCCAGTCGCTGGCTACGGGAACTCACCTGCCACGAGCCTATCCGATTGACTTCCGACGTCATACTGACCACCTATTTCACCAGCAAGCAAGACCCCCAGAGCGTTGCCAAGCGACGCCGCAACGTGTTCAAGCGTTTGAAAATGTTTCTTCGCAGCAGGCGCGGTGGTGCCACACCGGAGTTGCCCGGGGTGGCGCAGAAGGATGAGTTTGAGCGCATAGAGCTGTGGTACGAAAGCCTGCTCAGTGTCGGGTGCAGAGCGGTTATCTTTCACGATGAGCTCAGCCCGGCTTTTACACAACAGTGGAGCAGGCCTGAAGTACAGTTTCGGCAATACGAGTTGCAAACGCAGCGCTCGTTAAATGATGAGCGCTATTACTGCTATATCGATTTCCTGGAGCAGCATCCGGAAATTGAACGTGTGTTCATGCTCGATCTGTTTGATATCGAGTTCCATCGCAATCCCTTTGATCTGATCAACAATGCGCGCTATGACATTTGCTGCGGCGGTGACGCCGGGGAGTACAACAATAAGCGCAATGGCGAGAAGATGTTGCAGGCTTACGACGCATTGCACTACGAAGGTAAAATCAAATTGAACGCGGGTATTTGCGGTGGTGAGAGAGAAAACGTAATGCGTCTTCTGCTGCGAATGCGAGACGACTTTAACGCGCTGACAGCACGCGGTGTGATGACAAATCTCAATATGGCCGTGTTTAACAAATGCGTGTACGACCTGTTCCCTGAAAACCGAATCCTGTACGGATACCCGCTCAACAGTCGTTTTAAAAAATACGAAAAGAGCGGCGACTTCGCGCTGCGCCACAAGTAGGCGCTGTGCCTTAACGCGTTGTCCGGTGGTACCTGGGAGCCTTTTTCTGCCTGATGCTGACAGGCGCGCGCCAAACCGCAGAGCCTTCGCTGACCTGTCGAATCTGCATCCGATCAAAGTTATGGTTTATTAACCACTTAGCGATCGCGCTGCCGGATATTACCTCACGGCTTCGGCTTTACCTTTCTAGTCGCAACTATAGACCAATGTCGCAAACCCGGCTTTAAGGCAATGGCATCGGCGAAAATGGTCGATACGAAAACAAAGGCAGGTGGTTTCTCGGATCATCGTTAACAGGAGGCTCAGGGAGTAGTCGGCAGTTGTTAATAAGGATGGCAGTGCAGATCAGCGATGCGTTAGATCAATCGGCTTTAGACCGGAATAACGTTTTTTTGTGCGGCGTCACAGTAGTCGTTGTCAGGAAAATACCGATTCAATAATGCTGCGGGTAATTGCCGGAGTGCGGACAGATTGTTGTAGGGGGTAATCAGTCGGCGCGCAGGCAATTTTCGATAAGGCATTTTTTTGAACAGAACACAGGGGCGGAGAATGGCAAATATACCTCGACTACTCGAAAGGGTGCGCAGCGGAAAGTATGATGAAACGGAGCTGCTCAACCTGTTTAAAAACGCCAGTAAGTCGTCCGCGGTCACCGACCTTGAGCGTGCAACGTTACTTGAATTGATCGAATCCGAGCTGCGGAAAAACTATCCGCGAGCGGCCAATAAACATCTGGGTGCAATTGACAAGCCGGCGCGTGATTATCTTGAAGAGGTTTATCAAAAGATCAGTGAAGAGTTCGATCTGTCGGGCAATAAGATCAAGAACGGCGTAAAGACCGGCGCGTCAGTATTGTCGGGAGATGCTGTTGTCGATGTTTATATTTCCTATAAAAACGATCAGGGCATTGGTGCTGTACTGGCAGCTTATCAGCCCTCAATAGACGAGCCTATCAGCTACCAGGTGTTTATGTACAAGGGTGCAAAGAAGCCTGATAATCTGGTTAACCTGCAGGAGTACAAGCAGGCAGATGATGAGGTTGTATCGTCCTTTCGTGAAGTACTGGCAACCGAGATGCAATTGCCTAAAGCCGCGTAGTGCCACCCGCGCATAGTGCCACCTGACTCGTGTTTATCGATTTAAAACAATAAGAAAGCGCTGGCAAACCAGCACCATCAATTCAGAGCCATTAATTCAGAGCTATCAATTCAGAGCCGGGGCAGTACGTGTGATCAGATACCTGAATCCACACTGTCGCCAGCTCTCTCCAGACAACCAGCGCTGTGTGAAAGCGTCTGCGTCCGTAACATGAAAGCCGCCCACCATGGTAACGCCTCTGTCGAAGAGAGGCTGCGGCAGGCAACTGGCAGTGGGGCCGAGCATCAACACCTGAGTCGCGCCAGTGCATTGCTGCAGAATATTGTCCAGTGTGTGATTCAGCAGTGTGGTGCCGGTGATTATGACCTTGTTGCAGTCAGCCAGCTGGCGGTTGTCCAGTGTGACGGTCAGGTTGCCATCCTTTCGCACCAGTTGTTCATTGAGTTCAATCACTGTGATGCGCGCACCCATTGCTATCATCGGGTCTATCAGCCTGCCAAAATAACCAACCATGCCGAAATGATCCTGGCTTAGATGTTCATCGCCGCCTTCACTCTCATCGGCAGGCAGCAGGATGGGCAAAGTGTCAGTCATCGGTACCAGCTGATTGCTACCACGCAGGTAGTGTTGACTGACAGCGTTGATAGCAGCCAGACCCAGCGCTCGCTGCCAGCCAGATTCCCGCTCATACCACGTGGTGATGTCGATCACGCTGGCACCTGAGAGTGTGTCGAGCACCGGATTGTTCTGTAAGTCGTTAAGTGCATTGTCGAGCGCCAGATAAGTCAGTCCAACTGATCCGTCGTCGAGAATCATTGCGCCGAAATTGTTACCGCGCTGATCCGGCCGCCGCGGTGGTGGCAGTAAAAACTGCCGCACCAATGGCAGTTGCGCGGGCTGGTCGTGAATGACTATCGCATCAAGCAGATCTGCGGCGAGTTTGCTCATCAGTGGTTCCAGTTCCGAACGGCCCCTTCATGGATCATCATTGTGCCAGATACACAGGCTTCCACGTCATTGGCAGCGACAGCAGGCGCCATCTGACTTGACCCTGGTGAGGTGAATGAATGACACTCAGCGTCACGGCGCCCGTGATTGTACGGAGCCTTGTACCGGAGAACATGTTGGCCAGCATAACCATATTCGCTGCAAAAAAAATCATCACAATGAACAGCTACCAGGCAGAGGCCACGCATGTTGCGGTACAGGATGGTCGCATACTGGGTGTTGGATCGTTACAGCAAATGGAAACGTTTGGCGACTACTCGCTGGATGAGCAATTTGTCGACAAGGTGTTGATGCCTGGTTTTGTCGAAGGGCACTGTCACGCCAAAGAAGGCGGGATCTGGGACTACGCCTACGTCGGCTTTCAGGATCGCTACGACCCTGACGGCAAACTGTGGCGCGGGGCTGATAGCTTTGATGCGGTAATTGCGGTGCTAAAGGAGGCAGCGAAGGATTTACCCGATGATGGTAAGCCCGTGTTTGGCTGGGGCTTCGATCCGATCTACTTTGGCGAAGAGCGCATGTCTGTCGCGCACGTTGATCAGATCTCCACGACTCGACCGGTACTGGTTCTGCACTCTAATGGCCATGTACTCAACGTCAATTCAGTGGTGCTTGAGGCGGCGGGTATTAATGCCGGCACCAATGTCGACGGGGTTATCAAAGATGCCGACGGCAACCCGACCGGTGAACTGGCGGAAATGTCGGCGCAGTACATGGCGTACCGCGTTGCAGACAATCCATTTTTGGGTGGCATTGATGTAGCGACCATGATGGGCTTTGCCAAAAGTGCGGTCAATTGTGGTGTCACAACGGCGACGGATTTGTTCGCCACCTTCACCGACGAAAGCCTGGCCGCCTACCAGACCGCGACCTCACGGGCTAACTACCCCCTGCGTGTGCTGCCGGCCATGAATACACTCGAGGGCGATGCACAAAGTGGCATCGCGAAAGTTAAAGATGCCATGCGCGGCAACCACGATAAGCTGCACTACGGCCTCTGCAAAATCATGACGGACGGTTCCATTCAGGGTTTTTCAGCGCGCATGAAATGGCCGGGTTACCACAACGGTGCGGACAATGGGGTGTGGAACATGGCTCCGGAACAGCTGACGGAACTGGTGGATGAGTATCACCGCGCCGGACTGCACCTGCACATTCATACCAATGGCGATGAAGCTTCAGAACTGATGATCGACGCGATCGAAGCAGCTCTGCAGAGTCATCCGCGCGCTGATCACAGGCACACCCTGCAGCATTGCCAGATGGCAGACGAGGCGCAATTTCGGCGAATGGCAAAGCTCGGTGTTTGCGCCAACCTGTTTGCCAATCATATCTACTACTGGGGCGATCAGCACCGCGATATCACCATGGGGCCGGACCGTGCCGCACGCATGGATGCCTGTCGTACCGCCATGCGTCAAGGTGTGCACTTTGCCATTCACTCCGATGCTCCGGTCACGCCACTGGGGCCGCTGTTCACTGCCTGGTGTGCGGTAAACCGGCTGACTGAATCTGGCGCCGTGCTGGGTGCAAACGAACGCATTGAGGTCGATGATGCGCTGCACGCAATTACCCTGGGCGCGGCGTACACCATTCGCATGGATCATTTGGTTGGCAGTATTGAGCCCGGTAAATATGCTGATTTCGCAGTGCTGGAGCAGGACCCGTACGCGGTCGCACCCGAGGCACTTAAAGACGTTCCTGTTTGGGGTACGGTGGTTGGTGGTGTACCGGCGAAAGCTGCGGAGAAACACAGCTAGTGCGGGTTACCGCTGACCCGTTGCCGTTTACGGTTATCGGTGGCTTTCTGGGCGCCGGTAAAACCACGCTCGTCAATCATATCCTTACTAATTCCAGTGGCGTGCGCTATGCATTGCTGGTCAACGATTTCGGACGGATAAACATCGACGAGCAGTTGGTGTCCAGTCACGATGGCCGCACGATGGCGCTGTCCAATGGCTGTATTTGCTGCTCCCTGGCTGACGGCTTTGTCAAAACCATGTTGTTGCTGATGAAAGAAATCGACCGCTTTGATCACATCGTAGTGGAGACCAGCGGGGTGGCAGAGCCTGGAAAGATAATGGATTTTGCACGCCTCGACCCGCAGTTGTACCCCGAGGGTATTGTGGTGCTGGCAGATGCGGCTGACGTCACCGAGCGTGTACATGACCCGCAAATCGATGCGGTTGTTCGTGCTCAAATTGCCAGTGCCTCACTGTTGTTATTAAACAAGGCTGATACGGTCGACGATCAACAACTGGAACGCGCCAACAGCCTGCTGACTGAATTAAACGACAGTGCGCCTGTGTTGCATTGCAGCAACGCCGATGTGCCAATGGATCTGCTGTTTGGGCACGCATTGCAACCCGTGGACGAGGCCGCCGGCGCACCGGTCGACACTGCCTCGCCATTCGTCAGCCACAGTTACAGCGGCTCGCAAGCGGTTGATCGAGCGGCGTTTGAGAACTTCCGTGCGGCACTGCCTGCCGGAGTGTTGCGAGCCAAGGGGCTGTTGCAGTTCAGCGATAAACCCGATCAATGGTTCCTGTGGCAGCGCACCGGTAAACGTGAAGAATTGACGCGCTGGAACGGTCAGTCGGTGGCGCTCAGTCAACTTGTGTTTATTGCAAACTCGACTGATGTTGATTGTGAGCAGTCAGCTATACAGGCGGCCGCGTTGTTTGACGGTTGAGGGGCTCCTCACCCCCGTGCCGAGTCGAGTGGGCTTAGCCAAAAGTCTGATTTTCCCCCGCTTTTTTAACAGAGGTTATCATTCGGAGTCTGTCCGTCCGGCTTTTCAATTAGGCTTAGCAGTGTTCGAATGGGGCAGTCGGAGTGGATTTAACGGAGGCGGTGCGCAGTGCGGGAGCGACAACGATTAGTGGTGATTCTCGTCCTTGATCAGGTAGCCGTCGTCGCAGCGGTCAAACATTTCATCAACCAGCGGGTGTCTGATAGGCTCTTTGGAATCGTCGGGCAGCAGATTTTGTTCTGATACGTACGCCACGTACTCGGTTTCCTCGTTCTCGGCGTACAAATGGTAAAACGGCTGTTCCTTGTGTGGACGCAGATTTTCCGGAATGGACTCGTACCACTCTTCGGTGTTGGCGAATTCCGGATCGACGTCAAAAATGACGCCTCTGAACGGGTAAATCCTGTGTTTGACGATCTGGCCAATGCCAAATTTTGCGCTTCTGATAATCATGCGTTACAGGGTACCAAATGCGCTGCAATGCGCAACGATAGATAACATCGGGGATAGGTGTGGCACGTAAAATAATACTGGATTGTGATCCTGGCCATGACGATGCCGTCGCAATATTACTGGCCCTCGCATCACCGGAACTCGAACTGCTTGGGCTAACCGTCGTCGGCGGCAATGTACCCCTGGCCGGAACCGTACTGAATACCCGAAAAATAGTAACCCTGAGTGGTTGCGACGGCGTCAGTATCTACGCCGGATGCCCGCAGCCGATGGTGCGAAAAATCGTCACGGCCGAGCACGTGCATGGTGAAACCGGTCTCGACAGCGGCAGTGGCACCTTGCTGGCTGAGCCAACGGTGCCTGTGGCTGATCAGCATGCTGTCAATTTTATCATCGATACCGTGCGCAGCACCGCCGCCAGGGAAATCACACTGGTTGCGACCGGACCGTTGACGAATGTGGCGATCGCATTTGCGATGGCTCCGGATATCATTGAGCGCCTCGACGAGGTAATCATTATGGGCGGTGTCGGTTATGAGCCAGGCAATATTACCCCGGCGGCCGAGTTTAACGTGTACGTTGACCCACAGGCCGCCGCCGCTGTGTTTGACAGTGGCGTCAAGCTGACAATGTTCGGACTTGATGTTACGCACCAGATGCTAATCACCCAGCCGCGTCTGGAGCAGATAGCCAACACCGGTCGCATCGGTGCAACAGTTGCCGACCTGCTGGACTTTTTTAATCGATACGATGTGTCAAAGTACGGCTGGGAAGGCGCCCCTCTTCACGACCCCTGCACGATAGCGTACCTGATCAACCCCGACCTGTTCGAGGGCCGACCCATGCATGTGGTCGTCGACATGGCAGAGGGGCCGTCGCTCGGGCGCACCGTAACCGACTGGTTCGGCGTCACGGAGCAGGAGCCCAATGCAAAAGTCATCACCGGTGGTGACACGGATGGCTTCTTTAATCTGATCGCAGAGCGTATTGCGCTGTTGTAGTGCGGTATCGCTTAAAGCTAAAGAGCCCGATCGAGTAGTCCGCTCAGCCAGTTGGCGCCGTCCGGCAGTATTTGCTGTACCTGCGGCAATGACAGTACCCAGTGCAGTAGTGCGCCCAGCAGATACAAAATGCCCGCCGCGACAATTGCCGCCAACATGATTTTGAAGATCAGCCATACCAGCTGAAAAAACGGAATATCCATATCAATGACATTGACGAACGCGACCGGATCTTCGCCTTCGTCGTAGTGAGAATCGTAGCGATCCTCTCTTGAGTCGTAGTCATCGCTGCGGCGATAAACGCTGTCGTACTCGTCGCGATGCCGGCCGCGAGTAGCGGAGTCGCGGTAGTCATCGTCGTATGCTTCTTGATTATCTCTCATCAGATCTTCAACACTGGTTAAGCTGGTTGGTGGCATTGTGTCGAAATCTGCCGACTATAACAAGCAATCGGTCGTTGCCGCGGCCGGTCAAAGTTGTACGCCACCTGAGGTTAACGGGCTTGCCATATCGGGACCAGGATTGACAGCCGGACTGTGACAGCGGAGTTGCGCGCGGGTAACGCTATGCCAGCGAAAGCGGTGCCGGAATGGGGCTATAATCCGCGGCGTATGCCCGTATTTTTGTAACAGGACCTGAAGTATCAATATCTACAGCCCTGAGGGCGCGAATACCATGTCGGCAACCAAAGCCACACCCACGGGAACCCCACACACGGCAAACGGCGGAGGCGGTCAAAGCAATACAATTCGCTACGTCTACGGTGAATGGGTTGTGCGCTTTGCGTGGCCGATTATCATCGTCAGCCTGCTGCTAAGTGCGCTGGCGACATTCGGTATGTCGCGACTGCAGTACAATCCCGATAATCGGGTATTTTTTAGCCCCGACAACCCCGAGTTGCAGGCGCTTGAAGCGCTGGAACAGACTTACAGCAAAACTGACAATGTGTTTATTGCGGTAGCACCAGTCGCAGATTCAGAGTCTGGTGACGGTCGCAGTACAGTGTTTACTCCCGCTATATTACAGCTGATCAGCGAGATTACTGACCGCGCCTGGACGATCCCGTATTCCAGCCGTGTCGATTCACTAACCAACTATCAATACACCCGCGCCGATGGCGATGATCTGCTGGTGTCGGCACTGCTCGAAGAGGTTGACACAGTCGATGCTGCGCAGGCTGAGGAAATTAAACGCATTGCGCTGAGCAAGCCATTCCTGGTGAACCGGCTGGTATCGGAAGACGGCACGGTCACCGGTGTCAACATC
This sequence comes from uncultured Granulosicoccaceae bacterium, assembly GCA_964389335.1. Taxonomy (GTDB): domain Bacteria; phylum Pseudomonadota; class Gammaproteobacteria; order Granulosicoccales; family Granulosicoccaceae. The sequence continues at coordinate 25,700 of CAYMFQ010000012.1, read as the reverse complement.
ACAGTGCTCAAGCCTGAGGAAAACGACCAGGCGGTGTACGAAGTGTCGAGCTACGTGTCTGATATCGTGCAGGAACTTGAAGTTAAATACCCGGATGTGAATTTCTATGTGACCGGTGGTGTGCTGTTTGATGTGGCTTTCGCGGAGCTTCCGAACCAGGAAAACGCGATACTTGTGCCGCTGATGTTTTTTCTAATTCTGCTGGTGGTGGGATTGTCGCTGAAGACAGTGTGGGCGACGATTCTGGTGCTCGCGCTGATTGGTTTGTCTGTCACGGTTGCAATGGGCATTGCCGGTTGGGCGGGTTTCGAACTGAGTGCCGGTACCACCGGTGCGCCGGTGATTATCCCGACTCTGTCAGTCGCACACTGCGTGCACCTTATGGTGACGCTACGGCAGCGGCGTGTGGCCGGCTACACGCAACACGAGGCGGTGGTTGAATCGTTACGCGTTAACCTGTCACCGATTGTTATCACCAGTGTCACTACCGCGATTGGTTTTCTGAGCCTTAATTTTTCCGAGGCGCCACCGTTTCGTGTACTCGGCAATATCGTCGCCATTGGTGTTATGGCGGCGTGCGTGCTGTCGCTGACGCTGCTGCCCGCCATTCTCTCGC
>CAYMFQ010000012.1:0-24984 GCA_964389335.1 uncultured Granulosicoccaceae bacterium | reverse complement strand
GGTGTTATGGCGGCGTGCGTGCTGTCGCTGACGCTGCTGCCCGCCATTCTCTCGCGCCTGCGTATGCGGTCATACGGCAGTGGCAAATCGTATCTGTTTAATCTGATGCATAGCCTCGGGCTGTTCGTTGTACGCGCGCAAAAACCGCTGCTGTGGATTTGCGGCGGCGGCATTTTGTTGCTGGCACTGGGCGCTACCCGCATCGAACTCAACGACAACTTTTTGCATTATTTTGGCGATGAGTTTGAAATTCGTCAGCATACTGATTTTGTAGAGAATCGGTTGACCGGGCTTAACGCGATCGAGTTCTCGCTGCCGGCGCCCGGTGACGGCGGTATCAGTGATCCTGCGTATCTGGCCGGCGTCGATGCCTTTGTCGAGTGGTTAAAACAACAGGATAAGGTCACTAATGTTGGCTCCATTGCGGAGGTGATCAAAGATCTAAACCAAAGCATGCACGGCGATGACAGTGAGTACTATCGCATTCCGGAATCGCGTGACCTTGCAGCGCAATATCTGTTGTTGTACGAAATGTCGCTGCCTTACGGGCTGGACCTGAACAATCAAATCGACATAGCGAAGTCGCAGAGTCGGGTTATTGCCCTGGTGCGAGAGGCCAGTTCTGTTGATCTGCGAGAACTTAATGCCCGTGCAGAGCAGTGGCTGCAGCAAAACCAGTCTGCTATGTATGGCAAGGGATCGGGGCTCTCAATGATTTTTGCCTATATCTCCGAGCGCAATATCAACTCTATGTTGTTTGGTTCTTTGGCTGCGCTGTTCGCCATTTCCCTGATTCTGATTTTCGCCCTTCGCAGCCTGCGAGTTGGGCTGGTAAGCCTGGTGCCGAATCTTGTGCCGGCGGCAATGGCGCTGGGTATATGGGGCTACCTGGTTGGTGAGGCGGGTTTGTCCGTGGCAATCGTGGTAGCGGTCACTCTCGGTATAATCGTTGACGATACCGTTCACTTTCTTAGCAAGTATTTGCGCGCTCGACGCGAGCAGGGGTTGTCGCCGGCAGACGCAGTGGTCAGCGCTTTTGATACCGTGGGTGTAGCGCTTTGGATAACCTCCGTCGCACTGATTGCAGGGTTTCTGGTACTCAGTGTGTCGGGCTTTAAGGTCAATGCGGAAATGGGGCTGCTCAGTGCGGCCACTATTGGCTTTGCGCTGCTATGCGATTACTTTTTTCTGCCGGCAGTACTGCTGCGCGCCGACCGCCAGACGGATTGATTGCAGGCATCCGGTTCGCTATAAATTGCCAGGTCATCCCTGTGTCTGCTTGCTGATGCCATCAGCCTCGACCATCAGAGTTGCCTGCGGTTGGTGTACACTGTCTGACAACACAGAACCAGTCAGAGGAAAATGTACGCGCAGCCACAATCACTGGAGCAGGCACTTGAACTTCTGCAGCAGCGGCAGTGGTCAATTCTAGCCGGCGGTACTGATTACTACCCGTCGCTGCGTGACCAGGCACCGACTGGTGCGGTTATCGACATCACCTCAATTGCGACGCTGCGCGGAATCGTCACCGATCCTGACAGTGGCCATATTCGCATCGGTGCGCTGGCCACCTGGTCTGCGCTGGTTGCGGCGAACTTACCCGGCGCGTTTGATGGCCTGAAAGCCGCTGCCATTGAGGTAGGCTCCGTACAAATACAAAACCGCGCAACCCTGGCAGGCAACTTGTGCAATGCCTCACCGGCAGCGGATGGTGTACCGCCTTTACTGTGTCTCGATGCCGAGGTGGAACTGGCATCAGCTACGGGTGTGCGACAGGTGCCGCTTGGCGACTTTGTACAGGGTAATCGCCGAACTATTCGCAAGCCTGATGAACTGGTTACTGCCATTATTATCCCCGCTGGCGCCTGTACCGGCACCAGTGCGTTTATCAAGCTGGGCTCGCGGCGTTACCTGGTAATCTCTATTGCCATGGCGGCTGCCAACATCGAACTGGATGGCAACGGCTGTATAAGTCGGGCAGCACTCGCCGTTGGTTCCTGCTCCGAAGTTGCGACGCGACTGCCGGCTGTTGAGCGTGCCATTATCGGGCTGTCGACAAACTCGGATCACCTCGAGCAACAACTGGTTGATGCATCTGCCGCAGGCGCCGACTTGCTGCAGCCTATTGACGACATCCGCGCCACTTCGACCTATCGCAAACACGCTGCACAGGAACTGATCGGTCGTGTACTGCACAGGGCTGCGGTGTCGCAGGCCTCTGCGTCTTAACTGGCTTTAAGGAGCTGAATATTCGTGAAAACAACCCATGCGAGCTTGTTGAATTGAGTAGTCTGCCAGAGTCAGCCTCTGCCGACAGAGAGGCGATTGAATTGTCGATCAACGGTGAGTCCTGTGCCGTTGCCGGTGCACCACTCGACCGGTTATCGGATGTACTACGCCGGTCGGGCTTCATCGGCACCAAGGTTGGCTGTGATGCCGGTGATTGCGGCGCCTGCAGTGTGTTGATTGATGGTGAGGTCGCCTGCAGTTGTCTGGTGGCGGTAGCGCAGGTGCAGGGCGCTCGCATCGAAACTGTGGAAAACCTGGCCAGTGATGACATAGGTGCCAGTCTGCAACAGTCGTTTCTTAACCATGGCGCAGCGCAATGCGGTATTTGTACACCGGGTATGCTGGTATCTGCCACGGCATTGTTGCGCAGCAATCCACAACCGGATGACCATGCCATAGAGCAGGCACTCGGAGGCGTGCTGTGTCGTTGCACTGGTTATCGAAAAATTATCGATGCGGTGCGCGAGGCGCACAACGTTAACAGTGCACCGCCAAACCCGGTTACGCCGATTGCCGGTGCTGCTATCGGTGCTCCGGTGCGTCGCCTCGATGGCACGCCGAAGGTGACTGGCGTCGACCGTTTTGGTGCTGATGTTATTCCCGCTGATGCGCTGCGACTGAAGGTTATTCGAAGCCCGTATCACTGCGCCGAGTTCACTATTGGAGACACCGATGCATGGCTGCGTGAGCATGCGGGGCTTACGCACGTTATACACAGTGAACATGTGCCTGGTGTTAATCGCTTTGGGGTGATTCCACCGTTTGCGGATCAGCCAGTGTTCGCCGAACGAGTAGCGCGCTTCCGCGGCGAGGCCGTCGCTGCAGTGATCGGTTCGGCGCAGGCCATAGCGGCACTTAAAGCTGACGACTTTCCAATCGAGTGGCATGAACGTAATGCTGCGTTAACGCCACAGGCAGCCCTGCAGGCAGATGCCATGCAGTTACACGAGCAGCGTCCGGGTAACATTCTGGTTGAAGGGCTTGTGCAGCGCGGCGATGTAACAGCGGTCAGTGAGTTTACCGAACAGTCTGCTGTTACCACACCGTTTATTGAGCACGGGTATATCGAACCGGAAGCGGGCTTTGCCACACGCGTCGGTGATCGGCTCGAACTGCATACCTGCACGCAGTCGGCGGGCATGGTAAAGGATGATATTGCAGCGATACTGGGGGTTGCGGACGATCAGGTTCGCGTGCTGCCAACGTCAGTCGGTGGTGGTTTTGGGTCGAAGCTCGATTTATCGATACAACCGTGTCTGGCCGTTGCAGCATGGGTGTTGAACATCACGGTGGGTGGCGTTTACACCCGCACTGAATCAATGCAGTCATCAACCAAACGTCATCCGGCCAGTATGCAGGTGTCAGTGGGCTGCGACTGCAAAGGGATGATTAACACGGTCAATTTTGAAGGTACCTTTAACACCGGTGCTTATGCCAGTTGGGGGCCGACGGTTGCGAACCGGGTGCCGGTGCATGCCAGCGGACCTTACTATGTTCCGAATTACCGGGCGCATTCGGTAGCGGTCCACACGAACACCACACCGTCTGGCGCGTTTCGCGGCTTTGGTGTGCCGCAGGCGGCGATTGCACTGGAAACCACTCTGGATCGGCTGGCTGATAACGTTGGCATAGACCGATTGCAGTTTCGTTTAAACAACGCGCTAAGAAATGGTCAGCCAACGGTAACCGGGCAGGTGTTTGAGCAGGGTGTCGGTATTGCTGCCTGTCTGGAAGCGTTACAGCCAGCATGGCTGGCTGCTGGTGAACGTATCGAATCCAGCCAACAACAGTCACACCTGCACTCACATTTGCGACGCGGCAGAGGCCTTGGCACCTGCTGGTACGGCTGCGGTAATACGTCGCTGCCGAATCCATCGACGATCAAGATCGGTGTTGATAAGCGCGGTGTCGTGGTGTTGCATCAGGGGGCTATAGATATCGGGCAAGGCTCCAACACTGTTATTGCACAAATTGCAGCCGATGCACTGGGCGCTAACATCGATGCGATCGAATTGCGTGGGGCAGATACAGACATAACCCCTGACGCGGGTAAGACGTCTGCGTCACGGCAGACGTTTGTCACCGGCAACGCCGCAAAGCTCGCCGGTGCAAGTTTGCGTGCGATGATCCTGCGCGAGGTTAACGCGTCTGCCGAGTCAGTATTGCGTTTTAATTCGGGCGTTATTGAAATTGATGATGGTGCCGAGACTCACAGGCTTGATCTGCAGTCGCGTCCCGACGATGAGCATGGCTACGTCTTTACCGCCATTGAACGCTACGATCCGCCGGCCAGTGCGCTGGATGAAAACGGTCAGGGTAATCCCTACGGGCAATATGGATACGGTGCCCAGTTGATGGAACTGACCGTTGATACCAAACTCGGTACCGTCACACTGGATCGGCTTACCACGGCACACGATGTCGGTCGCGCTATCAACCCGCAATTGATTGAGGGGCAAATTGAAGGCGGAGCAACGCAGGGCATTGGTATGGCATTGATGGAAGAGTTCATACCGGGTGTTGCAGAAAACCTGCATGACTACCTGATACCAACCTTTGGCGACATACCGGCGTTTGAGCATCATATTGTCGAAGTGCCGGATGCCGAAGGACCGTTTGGTGCCAAGGGGCTTGGCGAACATGTACTGATACCAACAGCGCCGGCAATATTAAATGCGATACGTGATGCAACCGGAGCGGTTGTCACTGAATTGCCTGCGACACCTGATCGGGTGCTGGCAGCTTTGTCGCGTGTTTGATGGTGCCATCGTGAAGACGCTATACCGTGCCGGAGTCAATCTGTGCGTGCTGTGTAGGACAATGCAGTGCAGCCAATAATCCACCAATGTTGTGATGACAGGATGAATGATGTCTGAACAAACAACCAGTCCGCCAAAATCAGCCGACGGTGAAAAGATTCGCTGCGATGCCTGTCCGGTGATGTGCTACATCGCGGATGGCAAGTCCGGCGCCTGTGATCGCTATGCCAACAGTGCCGGCAATCTGATTCGTGTCGATGTGCATCGTGTGTTGTGTAAAACCGAAGCGTTGGCTGGCACCAACGACGCCGATGATAACGGTGCAACTAATTCGCCGTCAGAGCAGGTGTTTGTAACCGCAATCGGTGCGGGTACCACGTATCCCGATTACAAGCCGGCACCGTTTATTGTGTCGCAGGAAGTCGATGGTGTGGATATGGTGACGGTGGTCACCGAGGGTATCTACAGTTATTGCGGTGTGAAAATAAAAATCGATACTGACCGTCATCTCGGTCCGGAGCAGGCACCGGTACGCGCCAATGGCGAGGTGGTCGGGCATGTAACCACCGGTGAGTACGGATCGCAAATGTTGTCGCTCGGTGGTGTTAATCACCTGACCGGTGGTTCTAAAAAAGAAGGCCGGGTTACCTGCGACACCATGTTGAACTTATGCAATCGCGAGGCTGTAACGCTTGCCATTGATAATGGTGCCGAGGTAATAGTGCAGGCCGGGCAGGCGCCAGTGGTGGACGGGGTTCAGGAAGAAAAGATGCGCGTCGGCTGTGGTTCCGCAACCATTGGTATGTTTGCCTCACAGTGGCAGGGGCTGGTCGATGAAGTGGTCGTGGTTGATGATCACATCACTGGTGTGGTGTCAGAGCATCAGGCAGGTAAAGTGATTGGCTGGCAACCAACAGGCATCAAAGTGCTGGGTCGGAAGTCTACACCGGGTCGGTATTTTCAGGTGGCCGAGCCGGGTACCGGTTGGGGTGGCACTGAATTGTCAGAACCTCTGTCGATCCTCGGTACCTTCAATAAAAAATATGCACAGCCAGGCCAGTCACTGTTAATGGTATCGACAACAGGTGAGCACTTTGCCTACTTTGAACTTGACGATGAATTGAAACCTGTCGAAAGACCGCTGCCGTCGGCGCTTTCGCAATCGGTAGAGCGTATTGCCGAAAACTGCGAACCCGCCAGGTGCACGGTGTTGTTTATGGGGGGTGCAGGTGGTTCACTGCGCGCGGGTGTGACCGAAAATCCGGTGCAACTGACGCGCTCTGTTAAACAAAAAATAACACGGGTTACCTGTGGTGGCGCGCCGGTATATGTGTGGCCCGGTGGCGGTATTACCTTAATGGTCGATGTTGAGGCGATGCCGGAACGTTCGTTTGGGTATGTGCCCACACCGGCGCTGGTGGCGCCGGTGGAATTTACCATGCGCCTGTCTGACTATGTGGCACTTGGCGGACACGCCGATCACGTGTTGTCGGTCGATGATGTACTTCAGGGTCGAATCGGCCAGCAAAACGATCATGTGCTGGCTGGTACCGATAAAATCCCCGGTGCGCGCTCCAATCCGTGGCCGGTTGATGCACAGCACTTTGACTGGGCTGATCGTTGAAACCAGTCGCGCAATGGCTGCTGGATGGGCGCAGGCTACATTTGCAGCACGGCCCGATCGATTTAATTATTGAAGTCAGTGCGCGTACTGAAGCAGACCGACGCAAAGCCTTTGACGCAGCAGCGCAGCGTTTTGATACAGTGCTAACCGAACTGGTAGATGAGTTGGTAGTGCTGCGCCAGCCTGTTGATATGCGGCAGTGTGCGTTTAGTGGAGCCATTGCAAAGCGCATGTGGCGGGCGGCAAACGACTGTGAATGTATCGTTGCGGACTGTGCCACGACGCCGATGATTGCAGTTGCCGGATCAGTGGCTGACGAGGTACTGCATGCAATTTTAAATGCCGATAACAACCGCTCTGTGCAAAAGATCAGCATAAACAATGGTGGTGATATCGCGTTGTATATTAAACCGCTTACGGTCGGCGGTGCTCGTACAGATCATCATGCAAGTTACCGCGTGGGCGTCGTCGCTAACCCGAACGATGCACAGGTATGTGCAACCATTGATGTCGGCCCTGCGGATGCGATAGGTGGCATTGCAACCAGTGGCTGGCGTGGTCGCAGTTTGAGTCGGGGTATCGCTGACTCAGTGACGGTACTTGCCGCCAATGCGGCCACTGCAGATGCGGCAGCCACAATGATTGCCAATGCGGTACGGACTGACGAGCGAGACGCCACTGATGCAGACTGCCACCTGTGGGTACAACGCCGACCGGCGCGAGAGCTTGATCCGGATTCTGATCTTGGCGATACCCTTGTGACCACGGATGTAAAGCCGCTCCCGCAGGCATTGATTGACAACGCTCTGAACGCCGGTGCTCGGTGCGCAATGCAGCTCGAACAAAATGCGTTGATTGCCGGTGCCTGTATTTTTTTACAGCAGCAGCATCGGGTGATCGGTGCAGCGTGTGACGCAATCAACCGACAGCTTGCGATCAGTCGCAACTTAAACTCTTTACCATCGAAACAAACTGCAGCAATCGGAGAAGCTTAGATGCCTGACATTAATGTGCGGAAAATGGTCGTGACCGTCGAAGAGATCTGGCACGAAGGAGGGCCGGTCGCAGAGACGCCGCTGTACAAGGCAGCCTGTCTGGCGGTGATAGAAAACCCGTTTGCCGGGCGCTACGTCGAGGATATCGGGCCCTTTATGGACGACCTGAAACCGCTGGGTGTGCAAATGGCGCAGAAGCTGATCGACGCGCTTGGCGGTGATGCAGATAACATTCAGGGCTATGGCAAGGGCGCTATCGTCGGTGAGGCTGGTGAAATTGAGCACGGTGCGCTGTGGCATGTTCCCGGTGGTTACTCGATGCGAGAGCTAATCAAAGACAGCATGGCTATTGTCCCATCGACCAAAAAAGTGGGTGCGCCCGGTACCCGCCTCGATATACCCATGACACATACCAACGCGGCCTATGTACGTTCGCACTTTGATGCAATAGAAGTCGGTATTAATGATGCGCCGCGCGCCAATGAGATGATTGTGGCGCTGACGATGTCGACCGGTGCACGCGTACACAATCGTGCAGGGGGGCTTGCCGCAGCTGATATCGAAGGCAAAGACGGTCTGCGTTAATGAAAATACGAAAGATCATATCTGTGGTTGAGGAAACCGCGGTGGAGATGGGGCAGGCTGCTAACAGTCGTCGAGCCGTCGCTATTGCGGTTATCGCAAACCCGTTTGCCGGACGCTTTGAAAGCAACCTCGACGAACTTATCGAGACCGGTGCGGAGCTGGGTGCACTGCTTGGTGAGCGCGCGGTTGCGGCACTCAATGTAGCACCGGAACAAATCGAGAGCTTCGGCAAAGCTGCGATGACTGGTAGCAATGGCGAGCTTGAACACGCTGCTGCCATTCTTCACCCGAAGCTCGGTGCCCCGTTGCGAAAGGCGGTGGAAAAAGGTGCGGCACTTGTGCCGTCCAACAAAAAGGCCGGCAAGTGTGGGGATACGCTCGATGTACCGCTGGGCCATAAGGATGCAGCTTACGTGCGCAGTCATTTCGACGGTATGCCAGTGCAGGTAACAGACGCGCCACGCGCGAATGAAATACTGGTCGCGGTGGCGGTTGCAGACTCTGGCAGACCACTGCCGCGTGTCGGCGGTTTAACCCATGAAGATGTCGTTGGCACTGACGGGTTGCGATAGTATGGGTTTTACCAACGACGCGAGGGTCCGATGAAATACGTTTTCAATGCATGGTATGTAGCGGGCTGGTCGAAAGAGTTTACCGATAAGCCGGTTAAGGTCACGATACTTGAGCACGATCTGGTGGTGTATCGCGGTGCAAGTGGAACAGTCAATGCGTTGCGCGACCTGTGTCCGCATAAATTATTGCCGCTGTCGCTGGGTCGTATCGATGGCGACAATATACAGTGTGGGTATCATGGCACGACCTTTAGCGCCAGTGGTCACTGTGTACGTGTGCCGGGGCAGGAGATCATCCCGAAGCGTCAGTGTGTAACTCCGTATCCTGTGTACGAACAACACGACATCGTGTGGGTGTGGATGGGTGATCCGGATCAGGCGGATACCAGCAAAGTATTTGATCTGCCTCAATTCCATGACAGCAACTGGAAACCGCATCAGGGTGATGCACTACACATTGCCTCAAACTACCTGAACGTGGCAGAAAATCTGGTTGATCCGGCACATGTCAGTTTTGTCCACCCGACCACGCTTGGCAATCCTCAGAGTGAAGATGTGCCGGTACAGGTTGATCTGGAGGCAGAGAATATTACTGCCTGGCGCTGGATCCGAGATGCACCACCAGTGGGGTTTTTTAAAGAGCTGGGTGGCTTTGACGGCAACGTTGATCGGTGGCATTACTATATGCTGCACATGCCGAGCACCGCAGTGATTGATTTTGGCAGTGCCGACAGCGCGCTATCAATTCCGGAGGAGAAACGCGAAGAGGGCATGCGGATTTTTGCCATTCATCTCCTGACGCCGGTTAACGCCACCCACACCATCGACCGCTGGATGCATCTGCGCAACAGGGCAACTGACGACGACAGTGTGGCGGAGCGAATGAACAGCCTGTTTCGCATTGCCTTTGATGAAGACAAGGAAATACTCGAAGCAATACAGCTTGAGGAAAATGCCATTGCCGCCAATCCGGACGCAGCGGACAAACCACTTCGACTTGCAATTGATAAGGCGCCCAACGAATATAGAAGGCGCATTGCCGAAATGACGTAAGGTGGAACCAGTCGTTCAGCGACAAAGCAGTTCAGCAAACGGTTGCAGTACTCTGTTACATTAACGAGCCAGTATTCTCATGGCCAATATCGGGGAAATTCAATGAAATTTACACGTACTTTGCGCAAATCAGCACTGGCTGCAACGGCAGCAGTGGTCGCGACAGCGCTGTCAGCACTGCCGCTTACCACGCATGCCGAAGATGTCATCAGAATTGGTGAGATCAATAGTTATTCACGCTTACCAGCCTTTCTTGAGCCCTACCGCATGGGCTGGGAACTCGCCCTTGAGCAGGTTAATGAAGCGGGTGGAGTCAAGGGTAAAAAGATAGAGATCATCGCTCGTGATGACGGCGGCAAGCCTGGAGACGCGGTGAAGATTGCCGAGGAAATGATCAACCGTGAAAACGTGACTCTGATCGCTGGTACGTTTCTTTCGAACATCGGCCTTGCGGTCACCGACTTCGCCAAGCAGAACAAGGTTTTCTTTCTCGCGTCAGAGCCGTTGAGTGACGCTATTGTCTGGTCAAGCGGCAACCGATACACCTTTCGTCTGCGGCCATCCACCACGATGCAGGCAGCGATGCTCGCCGCTGAAGCCGCCAAAACCGGCGCTAAGAAGTGGGCGACCGTAGCGCCAAACTATGCATACGGAAAAGACGCGGTAGCGGCTTTCCAGAGCGAGCTGCTTAAACTGGTGCCCGACGCTGAGTTCATTGAAGAACAGTGGCCGACGGTATTTAAAATCGATGCCGGTTCCACCGTTCGCGCACTGGAGGCTTCAAAGCCCGAAGCAATATATAACGTAACGTTTGGTGGCGACCTGGCCAAGTTTGTCCGCGAAGGCAACCTGCGTGGTTTGTTTGAAGGTCGAACCGTTGTCAGTCTGTTGTCCGGTGAGCCGGAGTATCTTGAACCACTAAAAGATGAAGCGCCGGAAGGGTGGATCGTTACCGGCTATCCGCAGGGTGCCATCGATACGGAAGAGCACAAGGCGTTTTTTGCGGCATATGAGGCCAAGTGGGGCGAGGCTCCGAAGCTCGGGTCAATCGTTGGCTATAACGTCATTGCTTCACTGGCGGCACTGCTTGAAAAGGCACCTGCCTATGATGCGGAAACACTGGTCGATACCATGAAGGGGCTGGAAGTTGAATCTCCCTCAGGTCCTTTCGTATTTCGTGCTCAGGACCATCAGTCCACCATGGGTACCTGGGTTGGCAAAACCACAGTTGTCGATGGCAAGGGTGCCATGGTCGACTGGTTCTATGCTGATGGCGCTGACTACCAACCGACTGACGAAGAAGTAAAAGCACTGCGGCCTGCTGAGTAAAATCGGCCTTGTGTTTAGCGTCGCTGTACATCAAGGGGCCCCGTTTGGGGCCCCTTGTCTTTATAGTGGTGCTGTTTTTAACTTACACGAATGAACCGCTGTGACCTTAACTAGAAAAAACAACGCGGGTACGCCATGACGTCGGGTTTTTTGTTTGCGCAGTTCCTCACCGGTCTTTCCAGTGCCGCATCTTTGTTCCTGGTGGCGTCTGGTCTGTCCCTGATATTTGGTGTCACGCGAATAGTCAACTTTGCACACGGCAGCTTTTATATGCTCGGTGCCTACGTTGCCTACCACCTGATCGAGTGGCTGCCGACCGGCATTTTTCCATTTTGGATGTCCGTTATAGTCGCGGCACTTATTGTCGGACTGGTGGGTGTTGTTATTGAAGTTCTGGTGCTGCGTCGTATTTATCACGCGCCGGAGTTGTTTCAGCTTGTGGCGACGTTTGGCATTGTGCTGGTGATGCAGGATTTGATATTCGCGCTGTTTGGCGGTGAGGATAAATTCGGTTCGCGTGCGCCGGGCTTGAAGGGGGTGGTCAGAATCTTCGATGAACCGATCCCCCAATACGACCTGGTTATTATCGCCATCGGGTTTGTTGTACTGATTGCCGTGTGGTTGCTGTTAAATAAAACCCGCTGGGGGACACTGGTGCGTGCTGCCACGCAGGACCGCGAAATTGTCGCCACGCTGGGTGTTAATCAGGCCTGGCTTTTTACTTCGGTGTTTTTCCTTGGTTCTGTATTGGCAGGGCTGGGTGGGGCGATACAGGTTCCGAGGGAATCAATCAACCTGCTGATGGACCTCAGTATTATTGCCGAAGCTTTTGTGGTGGTGGTTATCGGTGGCATGGGGAGTATCGGTGGTGCGTTTTTGGCAGCGGTGATCATCGGGGAACTCAATGCCTTTGGCATACTGATCATGCCGCAGATCACGATTGTGCTGGCGTTCCTGGTAATGGCCATTGTACTTATCGTGCGACCCTGGGGACTGCTTGGTAAACCGGACGCTATAGTCCACGCAGGTGATCAGATCGACATGCCGCTGCGCGAAGCTGGCTGGTTTGGAAAGCTGGTCGGAGCGGCCGTTATCGTGCTGGTGTTCGCATTGCCGTTTTTAGTTGATGACTTTGGCGTGGTGCTGGCGACTGATATATTGATATTTGCGTTGTTTGCCGCAAGCCTGCACTTTTTAATGGGCAACAGCGGCATGGTGTCGTTTGGCCATGCGGCTTATTTCGGTCTGGGTGCCTACGGTGCAGCACTCGCATTTAAGCACCTTGGCGGCTCGATGGAATTGGCGCTGCTTGTTGCACCCATCGCAGCGTTTGTCGGTGCGGTGGTATTTGGCTGGTTCTGTGTGCGCTTATCCGGTGTATATCTCGCTATGCTTACACTCGCTGCAGCACAAATCATATGGTCGATCGCCTATTCATGGGGTGATGTAACCGGCGGTGATGACGGCCTGCTGGGAGTCTGGCCATCAGACTGGGCGCGCGACAAAGTTGTTTTTTATTACCTCACTGCGGTTCTTTGCGGAGGGGGTATTTTGATTCTGCGCAAAATTGTTCACTCACCGTTTGGCTATGTGCTGCGAGGCGGTCGCGACTCTGCGGTACGCACTGAATCTATCGGTATCAACCTGCAGCGCCACCGTCATATGGGCTTTGCTATTGCCGGGTTGTTTGCCGGTATTGCCGGCTCGGTCTATGTGTTTTCCAAAGGCAGTATCTTTCCCGATGAAGCAGCCATACCGCGTTCTATCGACGGACTGGTGATGGTGTTACTGGGTGGCGTTCATACGCTTGCCGGTCCACTGGTCGGAGCCGGAGTTTTTCGCCTGCTGGAAGACTGGATATCGCGCCTCGATTTCTGGCGAGCCATTTTGGGCACTGTGATTATCCTGCTGGTACTTGTGGCGCCGCAGGGCATTGCCGGGTTCTTTCACGGTCTGGCCATCAGGCTTGGACTGGCAGCGGGGAGGGAGTCGCGATGAATCAGCTTCACGCACAAAACTCAGCCGCGGTGCAGGATCGGCAATCTGTTTTATCCATCACCGGGTTGTCTAAATCGTTCGGTGGTGTGGACGCGGTGGTCGACTTGTCGTTTGAACTACGTCAGGGCGAACTGCTGGCGCTAATTGGCCCGAACGGCGCCGGCAAAACCACCTGCTTTAATATGGTTAACGGACAGCTAAAACCTGATCATGGCAAAGTATCATTACTGGGCAAGGACATAACCGGCTGGAGCCCCAGAAAAATCTGGCGACAGGGTGTTGGTCGAACGTTTCAGATTACCGCCACCTATTCGTCAATGACGGTGATCGAAAACGTGCAAATGGCGCTTATCGCCAAACACCGCAAAACGTTCGCCTTGTTTAACAAAGCCAACAAGCTCTACACCGAACCTGCGATGCAACTGCTTGAGCTTACCAGTATGGCGGAGCAGGCTGAGCGCTCTGCCGGTATTCTGGCTTACGGTGATTTAAAGCGGCTCGAGCTTGCTATCGCACTGGCTCATGACCCGGTGCTGCTGTTGATGGACGAGCCAACCGCCGGTATGGCACCGCGGGAACGTACCGAACTGATGGAACTGGTCAGCCGCATTGTTACCGAGAAAAGTCTGTCGGTGCTTTTTACTGAACACGATATGGACGTCGTCTTTAGTCACGCAGACAGAATCATGGTGCTAAACCGAGGCCGGCTCATTGCCACCGGCAACGCTGACGAAATTCGCAACAACCATGAAGTGCAGGAAGTGTATCTGGGTGGTGGTGCCATGTATTCAGAGCAGGTAACTGACGCCGGCCATGCAGGTGACAAGAATGAGTGAGCCAATGCTTAAGCTACAGCAGGTTGAGGCTGCGTACGGCAAGGCGCTAATACTGAACCAGATGTCTTTTAGTGTAAATGCCGGGCAGGTGGTTGCACTGTTAGGCCGGAACGGGGCAGGTAAGTCGACCACGATGAAAACAATCATCGGTTTGTTACCGGTGCAGCGCGGCAATATCAATTATCGAAATACGGATATTACGCGCTTACCTGCGCACAAAACTGCGCGCCTTGGCATTGGTTACGTACCTGAAGATCGCCGTGTTTTTCCTGATCTGACTGTTGCGGAAAATATCGAAGTCGGCCGTCAGCCGGCACGAGACGGCGTGCCCGAATGGACCACGGACACACTGTTCGACTTGTTTCCTAACTTACAGGAGCGACGTCGGAATCAGGGCAAGCAGCTTTCAGGTGGCGAGCAACAAATGCTAACCATTGCCAGAACACTGATGGGCAATCCTGAACTGGTATTACTGGACGAGCCGTCAGAGGGGCTTGCACCCAGAATCGTGGAGCAGATGGCCGATACCATTTTGCAAATAAAAAAATCTGGCGTCACGGTACTGGTATCGGAGCAAAACCTGCACTTTGCTCGCCTTGTTGCAGACCACGCTGTAATCATAGAAAAGGGCAGTGTTTGTTACGACGGCTCGATGGCTGAACTGGATGCGAACCCGCAGTTGAGTGCAGAGTACCTTTCCGTGTGAGTTTTTTAGAGGAAGAGGTATAGTCGAGGTTTGATTTTCTAAGCAGAGTGGTCAGAGGCTTCGGTGTAGTTGCGCTGGCAAAGCTCTAACAAATATTGTTGCTCTGCTTAGTGTACTGCCCATTAAACCAGTAGGCTATTGCTTCGACCTGAAATCGGCACTGATCGTTTTCTATTTCGATGATATTACGCTGTACGAGCGCCTGTAGCGTATCGTCTGAAGGCAACTCGGGCATGGCTGACTGCACGGCTGCGGTGCTCGCACTGGCGCTTGGGCAGCCAGCAAGCCATTTTAGCAACTTCCGGCCATGCTCATCCATTTGGTTCATTTCTATATCAGTGAAAAATTGCTGGCCTCGCTTCAGGATTGCAGGAATGCAGGCTTCTATATCGGCAATGCGTGCGCGATTTCGAATGCTTATTGGGTGACTGTTTTTTAGTGCCACCACTTCGGTGCAGGTAAGTTGCACCAGATAGGGATGACCACGGGTTAAGCGAAGTATCCGGTCAATGGCTCCGTTGTCAAAGCGCAATGGGTAGTCTGCCACCGGAAACTCAATAAGCTGACGTGCCTCATTGTCAGACAGGTAACTTAGCTCGATAACCTGTGCGTTTACAAAGTAACCGGACCAGTGGTTAAACTCATTCAGGGTATGCGACCCGACCAGCATTATTCTGATATGGGGACGGTGCTGTGTAATGTGTCTTAGCATGGCCAGTACCGCGTGGTCGCTCAATGTTTTTTGCCGCATCGCGTAGTCGAGTGCTTCGAACTCGTCCAGTGCCAGCAAAAGCGTACTACGGTCCTGATTAACGAGCTCCTGTTCGACCTGATCAAGCCATTCGTCGAATGCAAAAAACGCGTCGTCGTTGAGCGACTCTCGTGACAGAGGCGTAAATTGTACTTGCGTGCGCTCAGCGGCTTTGCACATAGCTCGAGCCAGTGCAAATATAAAGCTACTGTGATCCTTCGCCAGTCCGACCGGGCCCTGCAGGTCGACTATTAGAGTCAGAATCTGGCGCGGTAACAACCAGTGTAGTTGGTATAACAGCGATGTTTTTCCCATGCGCCTGGCTCCATATAGCAGCAATGGAGGCTGATCTGCCTGCTTCAATATTTCCTCTAGAATTTGCGCGATATCTGTACGTCCGACAAATATCTTTTGTCGTCTTGTCAATGGCATGCCGACTGTGTACGGGTTTGGAATCTCCTGCCTGTTACGACTTAATTCGTCAAGTGCGGTAGTGTGGCTAAGAACCAACTGACGCCAGTGTTCTGCTACGCCGACGAAGCGTGTTGCGGCTTTATCCTGGTAGTTGCGATTCAGCTCCAGCTGCAGTTGTTCCAGGTCTTTAATAACCGTGCGCAACACCAGCATCTTATTGAAGGTGCTGGTCTGGGCCAGTGCCGCTGTAATATCCTGACTGATTTGTGAGAAGCTCCTGAGAATCAATCCTGCCGAGGTTGATAGCAGACCTGCACTATTGTCGATGTGTGTACTGGCAAGCGATTGGATATCTGGCAGAGATTCAAGTCTTCTGGCATCCAGTTCGGTTATTGCCGCCTGAGCGGCCCACTGTTGATTTGACTTCCGGGCCAGCGTGATAAAGCGTTGCTGTTGATCAGAGCTGGAGCTGGCAATGAGGTATTCGTCGAGTTCGTAGAATGGCAGGAGTTGTATTTCGTCCCACAGCATTGCGTGTTTTGACAGATGGCGTGATGGTCCCTTGGTTTTTGTATCGATCGCAAACAGTAGGCGATTCCACGCCGCTTGAAACGGATATGCAACCACAGACCATACATGGCGGAAGCTTGCGGCAACAATGATAAGCACAATTGACAGCAGCAGGTTCTGCCAGAGCGGGTAATACGTGAATGACAATTGAATTGCAGCGTGTATTGTCAGTCCGCCGGTGGCGCCGGTAATGCAGGCCGGCACGTCACCGACAAAGGAGCGCACCAGCACCGTAGGGAAAAACGACAGCATACAATAGGTGGAAACTGCGACAGTTATAATGGCGAAGAACAGCGTTCGGCCTCCATAGCTGCGATCGTACTCATAGCCAAATTCTGCAAATCCGGCGCAGAAAAGTGCCAGTGCAAAGGCTCCGATTACCAGTGCCCGGCAAATACTGCGTGTCTTTATTAGTACGGTGATTATCGCAACTGTCACGGGCGGCGCTGCCATCGTCCAGATGATCCAACTGCCATGCAGGGTGCCTGATTGTCTTGCTGCAACCGTGGCGAAGATTAGCGAGGTGATCCCTGCGACCAACGGAATGCTGATCAGCAGACCCAGTACTATTGCGCCAGTCTGTCGAAATAATGATTGATTGTTGCCTGCAGCGCCATGGTTGAGGGCGGCAATAATCGTGGCTGTGGAGCAACATCCGAATAATGCGCCCGCGTGTATGCCGGTCGTGAATTCAAACAGCAGCGCATTGCCACTGTGCCATTGTGTTGAAGTAGAGATGCCTGCCAGCACGGTAAATAACACGCTGGCTGCAAAGCTTATGATCAGGCCAATACACAGACTGAGGCAATAAACAAGCAGCAACATGGAGATGCTCGCGTGAAAATTTCCACCGAAAATGAAAACTATCGAGAGAACCAACGCTGCGATTGCTGCGGGGATGACGACATAGGCAGCAAGCAATGAACGTTGAAGGTTCGACTGTCTGAGGTGATTCAGGCTCAGGTCGATTAATGCAAAGTTGTCGCGTATGGCCTGTCCTGTAGCCGCACTGGTTTCACTCTGATACAGCCGCCATCTGGAAGGTTGTATCCAAAGCCACACCAGCAATTGAGCACTGTGAAGTAAAAGCCCCACTACTGTGTGCGCATCGTTCTGTGTGAAAGTGCTGCGGCCTGTTCTGCTGTGATAGTAGCCTCGGCGATGGACTCGGTCATCTGGTTTATGTGCGCGTGCAATCGGTCGAAGGGCTGTTGAAGCTGGTTTACGTGGTGTAGACGGTCATGTGCAACCGGAGGTAGCACAGATGGTAACCACGGGGCATTCATTGACGGTGCTACCTGTGTTGTATTTGTAGCGTGCTGTTGGTGAAGTTCAGACGAAGCAATTTGCCGTATCACAGCACAAGCTTGTTGTTGATATGGTTTGCCGGTTGCTTTCTCTGAGAATACGACGTAGGAACCAAGAGTACTCATCATTGCTGAGCCGCCTTCGTTGATTGACGGAAACAAGGCGATACCAATATTATCCTGTAAGTCAGAACTGCTTGTTGTGTGATCAAGCAACATGCGTGTCCACTCCGAGGTGACGGTGTGTGCGAACAAAATCCGTCCGTTTGCGAGGGCATCACGGAGCGAAAAGCGATTGGTGACACTGGCAATCTGTGGCTGGCTGAGTGCCGGATGCATAAGATTGTCGTTGCGCAGTCGTTCGTAGAAACGGTATGTGTTAAACAATGCGCTTCGCTGAGGTTCATCTGACAGTTTCCCACCGAACGACCGGAATATGTGCATAGCGGTATAGAATCTCTGATCATGCACCGTAAACGCGAAGCCAGGCTTAACTGCACCGGCGCTGAGTGCCTCCAGAGCAATCGTCAGTAGATCGTCAAGGTTTATGGTGCCGGATCCTAAGTCAGTTGGGAAACGGTCAATTTGGGTTTCGCTCCAGCCTAGGTCCCTGAGGATGCGTTTGCTGTAGAAAAGCATAAGTACTTCAAGTTCGAACGGGTACGACCACTCACGCTGCGGCATGGCAGGTGATAACGGATCACTCAGATTGCAGTTGGCCAGTGAATAGAGGTATCCGCTATCTGCCAACTGCTGCAGCACTGTGCCGTTGTACATGAAAGCAATGTCAGGTGCCTGCTGTGATTGTGCAGCGGATATTAGTAGCTTGTGGAATGGATTGGCATTAATGTTCTTTTCGACGGCGACTGCAGTTACACCGTCCAGTTTAGCGCTCGCGATTACTGGAGCGTACAGTCGCAGGCAGTGTTGTCGAGCATCTGGTGCCCAGACTTCCAGTAGCTGATCACCGGGGGAGATGGTTGATGGTGCGATGTTACAGTAGTCGGCCGCGGTGGGCGGTGGTGACCGAAAACTCAATTCACAGCCAGTCAATAACAGGGCGGCAAAAGCTAGTATTACTCCAGTAAATAGGCAAATTGCTGGAGTTGTTGAGTGGCACGTTCTCGCCATTTGTCCTCCCCGTTTACAGCCTGGGTTGAAAAGTATTTTTCCTGACATAGCAGTTGCAGCAGGCATGGCCAGCAACTGCTTTGCTTTAATATCCAGGCACGCTCCTCCTCGGTGTAGTCAAGTGAAGTGCTGTCGATGAATTCGTGCGCTTCAGATTCTTCGAGCGGGCCAAGCTCCAGTGTCACAAAGATATTAAAAAAGGGCGATGTCTTATCGAGCCGATCTGCGGCCTGCATGGGTTGCTCATGGGAGGCGACGGCGATGCCAATTAACCCGTCAGTCATTTGTGTCAGTGCACGCATTGTCCACCAAAATGACTGATCCAGTTCGTCGGCGGCCAGTCCGGCTTCAAGTTCGTCCATGAGTATCAGCGTCGGTGTTGTCCACTGTTGTTCTGTGGCCAGGTCCATAAACTGGGTAAGTGTACAGTTTTCAGGTGCTGCTATATCTAAATGACCAAGCAGGTAAGTTAATAGCGAAGACAATGTTCGCATACGAGGGTCCTGAAAATCGACAAAGATCCAGCGATAGTTTTCGGCGTGTTGCAGCCATCGGTTCTTTTGGCCGTAACGCACCTTTGCCTGCTGACCACTGATCGGTTTTAAATGTTGCAATAGCGATGTCTTGCCGCTTCTTCGCAGGCCAACAAGTGCAACATGTCCAAATGGCGGGTGTTGCCACCATCCAAAAATTCGCCTCAGATAGTCGTTTCGACCGAAGAATAAGTGTGGCGACGTAACCGGAGGCCCAACGATAAATTTGTGTGGTTCAGAAAGTTTGGCCGGCACGCGAGGTTCTGTTTCAACAGCAGGTTTGGATTGCAATTGCTGGTAAAAATCGGTGAGTTCACTCTGTGGCTCAATAGATAGTTCTTTATTTAGCGTCTCAACACAGGTTTCATACTGGCGCATCGCGTTAATGCGCTGACCGCTGTTCGCAAAGAGTGTCATCAGACGCAGATGATAATCCTCACGCAAAGGTTCAAGCTGCAGCAGAAGATTCATGGCGCTTATAGATGAGTCTGTGTCACCCTGTTTTTCCCGGGTTACTGACATCTCCAGTAGCGCCTGCAGATAGGTGTTGTGGTAGTACATCGCCATGGACGTTTGCCAGGAGTCAAATCCTGTTGCAGCTTTGATAAAAAAACCGTGCAGAAATTGCCCCTGGTAGTGCTGCAGTGCAGTGGTAAGGCTGGAAATTGTCGGAGGGCTCGCTTGCGCGTATTCGCGAAATCGGAGCGCATCAATCTGGCAGGTTATGTTCTGTGACAAGCTCAGCGATTGCCGATCAGCAGTGACGATCGGCCCGTAGTCGCTGGTAGCGGTCTTTATTTCGTGAATAACTTTGCGCAGGTTGGCGAGTGACTGGCTTTCGGTGAGTTCGCTCCAAAGCAACCCGGCAACGTGAGGGCGTCTTTGCGGGGTGAGGTTTAATCCAAGGTAAACCAGCAGGGCCTGTGCTTTGGCAGAACAGCCGGACAGTGGTGTGTCATTGCAAATGACTTCGCAGCCGCCCAGTACGTTAATGTTCAAAGTGATTTCGCTGTAAGGCGGAGTCAAATCTATTTCTCTCGCTTATAGCACAACACATGAGTATACCGGCAGGCAAGTAGCTTGTTAATGACTTAAATAGGTGGGTCGACTGGTTAGTTGTAAAACGATTTTATTGCATCAGGGGTTCGCCGGGAATGCAGCAGAGATGATTTCACGGAGCTTGTTCATACAATTTAACCAGCATTAAAAGATGTGTGTCAGTAAGTCATCTGTAATTTGTCGGGAAAGTACATCCTGCTGGGTTAATGCATCGTCTGCGAGGCGGTTTTCGTATTGATGAACCCACAGTAGTCGATTGGTGTCCTGCTCAATCAGGCGTAGTCCCAGTCGTAATCGGCCTGAGCAGAACTGTAGTGTTCCCGACAGGTGGTAGTCCGTAACAGTGACATTCCAATGATCCATTGAATGGATACTTATAAGACCGGTTTCCATAATGCGCATGGAAATATTGTCGCAAATACCCTGTGCCATGAGCATCTGGTCATTGGAATCACCGCTGGTCAGAGGCCCAATGGACAAGCTGGGGAATCCCTCCGATTTCTTCGCATCGAGCAGGTAACCAACACGCGGAATAGTCTTCAGGCGCTTTTTGTTTTTGTCTCCCAGCGCACGCCTTATCTCGGCAATACACTGAACCAGGCTATCGTCTGTAACACATCGATTTCCCCACGCGTAGCGAATGATTCGCTCTTTGGCGACGACATGGCCACTGTTCTCGCAAAGGTATCGCAGTGTCTTGAACGTCATTGGTCGAAGGGTTTGCTGCTGGTTTTGCGAGACAACAATGTTGCGTCCCAGCAGCACCTGAGATGAGCCAATTTGGTAGGTGAGGTTACCGCTTTGTTTTAGCTTTGGCGTGACGCGCATGTAGTCTCTGGCGTCAGTTTGTGCGTGTCGAATCGTGTGGCTGGTCTGTGCCATATAGCTGCTCTCCTGTTCGTGGCTGATCCTTGCGCCTTAAACGCGGGCGCCTTAAACGCGCCAGACACCATTTGCCATATGTGCTGATACGGTATCAGTGCGCCGTTCCCGAAACGTGCGTGTGCCGTTCCTGATGCAAGTCAGCGTTCTTTTTGAGGTGAGGAGCTTGTGAGGCCTGTAAGGCAGAGAGCGGAGGTAGTGGCGTAACGCCCCTGCCAGGTGGCAGGGGCTGTATCGCATTGTGATCAGGCGGTAGTTACATAACGCAGTATTTCAACAACCTGCTCGGGTGTTTTCGCCCAGCCCATGGCTGCTGCATCAACTTCCTTCAACGGGTGGATAATGCCTTCGTCGTGTAACGTGATATAGGGTTTTCCGAGTGCGGCAAGCTGACCGGCATCGAAAGCGGCATTCCATTGCTTGTACTTATCGCCGAATCGTACAACCGCCAGATCGCATTTGGCGATCAGGTTTTTGGTGCGCATGCTGTTAACTTTTGACGATTGATGATCACGCCAGAAGTTGTCACTTTGCTCGCCGAGTACATCACCTGCTGCGTCGCTTGCGTCATGGTCAGTTACGGCGGAACAAAAAGAAACGGGCAATTGGTGACGTTCGGCACCCTTGGCGATCTGCATACGCCAGTCGGTATGGATTTCACCGGAAAGATAGACGAGCCAGTTCATGGGCACTCCATTGATGTTGAATAGATGTAAGCACGAAGATATGGCGATTTTATCACGCGTTTGTGGCTGCGGAAAAAACCGCTCGCTTGTTGTGTAAAAAGCAGGTTTTATTAAATACGGCTGTCAGGTCCACCGGGTTTGGCAGTCTGACGTCAGTCAGCGCAGGAATACGAGGTGCACTATCGTCGCCGGGTAAGTCAAATGAGCGGTGAACCTGACTGATAAATATCAGGCAAACGGCATGGGCGGTGGCAAAGTGCTTCAGGCTCTGCAACTGAGTTTGTAGATCCGGGCTGGTGCGCTTTTGATCGAGCAACTGCAGATAATCAATGACAATCACCGTGCCAGGCGGGGTGGTCGAAAGCTGCTCTATGATGTACGGGGCGCTGATGTCATCAGAGCTGTCAATGTCGATCTGGTCGATGACTGATTGCTGTGCGCGACGCGAGGCAATTGCCTTGAGAATGTCTCTTGCCTGAGCGTCGTTGTATTCCAGTGTAAAGAACACGCCATGACGGCCGGCACTGGCGGCATCCAGCAGCAATTCGAGACTGACGGTGGTTTTGCCATGACCGGGTCGGGCTGCCACCAGAATCAGGTCCCCGGGCTCCAGCTGATTCTGGCTTAGTGGTAAATGTAAGTTGCTGGTAACACGCGCTGTTTTCGCGGCAAGCAGGCTCCAGCGTTGAAAGCCTTCGTTACGAGCAATTTCATCCAGAGCTTCGTTCAAGGGGATGGCGGTATCACGAGCGAGTATTCTTGCCCGGCGTTTCAGGATAAATAGCGGAGCGGACAGTTGTTGCCTGACCATGGGTAAGACCTCCTGTTCAGAGCCGTTGGGCAATCCCTCCTTATGCGCTCCACTGCCGTGGCAGCGGGCTCGTGCAGTCGGTAGACAGACGAAACGTGAAACCCTGCAAGTGCGTTACTTTCCCGAGTGGAGGGGGGAGGCGCGGGTCGACGCCCGCCGTCAGGATACCGGATTGACGGGAAGTGTGCACGTCTCCGGCACAGGCTCGCATCGGTTACACATTTGTCTGTCCTGGCAATTCGGTAGTATTCTGTCCGCTCGCGAACCCCGAAGCTGTGCAATGTTCGCTATCCATATCTTGAATGATCTGCAATCCGAGTACACCGGCGAGTAAAACATGACTAAGAAAAAAACCGTCGCCACTGCGCGAAAATCTCCTAAAGATCTGCGCAGCTATCGATGGCTGGGGGAAGATGATCTCAGATCATCCAGTCATCGCTCACGCTTTATGCAGATCGGGTTCGCTGAGGAAGACTGGAAGGAACGACCGGTCATTGCGATTGTGAATACCTGGTCGGACATCAACCAGTGCCATTCGCATTTTAAGCATCGAGTTGACGATGTTAAGCGCGGTGTGTTGCAGGCCGGCGGGTTGCCGCTGGAGTTGCCAGCCATTTCGTTATCAGAGCCGATTGTGAAGCCTTCGACGATGCTGTATCGCAATTTTCTGGCGATGGAAACGGAAGAGTTGTTGCGCAGCCACCCGGTAGACGGTGCGGTACTGATGGGTGGGTGTGATAAAACCACACCAGCGCTGCTGATGGGGGCGATCAGCATGGACATACCCGCGATCTACGTTCCGGCCGGCCCGATGCTGCGTGGTCACTGGCGTGGTAAGACCCTCGGTTCTGGTTCCGACTCATGGAAGTACTGGGACGATCTTCGTGCCGGTGAAATTGAACGTCAGGACTGGGATGAAGTCATGGGTGGTATCGCGCGTTCGTATGGCACCTGCATGACCATGGGGACGGCGGCTACGATGATGTCTATCGCGGACAGTATCGGTATGTGCCTGAATGGCGCGAGTTCTATACCAGCCGCAGATTCCGGCCACATACGCATGTGTAGCGCTTCCGGGCGGCGCATCGTGGAAATGGTGTGGGACGACTTCAAGCCATCGGACATTCTGGACCGCAAGGCCTATGAGAACGGCGTCACCGCAGCGATGGCGATGGGGTGTTCAACCAACGCAATTATTCATCTGATTGCGATGGCGCGACGCAGTGGCGTGGACTTGAGTCTGGCTGACTTTGAAGAGAAGAGCCGACGTGTGCCGGTTATCGCGAATGTGCGACCAAGTGGCGACACCTACCTGATGGAAGATTTCTTCTATGCCGGTGGCTTGCTGGGTATGTTATCGAGGATAGAACCCGAGCTGAACACAGACTGCATTACGGTATCCGGTAAAACCATTGCTGAATCACTCGAGCGTGCCAACGTTTACCACGACGATGTTATTCGCACCACTGACAATCCTATCTACGCTGAAGGTGCACTCGCAGTGCTGAAAGGCTCACTGGCGCCGGATGGTTGCGTCATTAAGCCCTCCGCTTGTGAAGAGCGGCTGTTGCAACACGAAGGTCCGGCACTGGTTTATGATTCTTATGCTGACCTCAAGGCCAACATCGATGACGATGATCTCGACGTAACCAAAGATACGGTACTGATCCTGCGCAATGCCGGCCCCAAGGGCGGCCCCGGTATGCCTGAGTGGGGCATGCTGCCAATCCCGAAAAAGCTGTTAAAGCAGGGTGTCAGGGATATGGTGCGTATTTCAGATGCGCGTATGAGTGGCACCAGCTATGGTGCGTGCATACTGCACGTGGCGCCCGAATCTTACGTTGGCGGGCCACTGGCGCTGGTTAAAACCGGCGATATTATCGCGGTCGATGTGCCCGGCAGAACGATTGATATAAAGGTTAGTGCTGAAGAGCTGGCTAAACGTCAGGCCGCGTGGCAGCCGCCGCAACCGAGGTATGAGCGTGGTTATGGGTGGATGTTCTCACGCCACATACTGCAGGCCGATAGCGGTTGTGACTTTGATTTTCTTGAAACCTCTCATGGTGCACCGGTTGATGAGCCGGCTATTTTTTA
>CAYMFQ010000011.1:64695-70140 GCA_964389335.1 uncultured Granulosicoccaceae bacterium | reverse complement strand
GCGCCAACCGCACGGGTGCTCGACTCCAATGATCTTGAGAAAGAGCGCGGCATTACCATCCTTTCGAAGAACACATCGATAAAATGGCAGAATTACCAAATAAACATCGTAGACACCCCGGGCCACGCGGACTTCGGGGGCGAAGTCGAACGCGTTCTGTCGATGGTGGACTCAGTACTGCTGCTGGTGGACGCAGTGGAAGGCCCGATGCCCCAAACGAGGTTCGTAACGCAGAAGGCGTTCGAAATGGGGTTCAACCCAATCGTCGTAATAAACAAAATCGACAGGGAAGGAGCCCGGCCCGACTGGACTCTGAATCAGACTTTCGAGCTCTTCGACAATCTGGGGGCCAACGACAGTCAACTGGATTTTCCGACGATCTACTGCTCGGCAATTCAGGGCATAGCGGGAACCGATCCCGACCAAATGGAAAGCGACATGGCGCCCCTGTTTCAGGCAATCGTCGACAAGGTAAACCCGCCAGAAGTGGACACGACTGGTCCCCTTCAGATGCAAATATCTACCCTGGACTACAACAGTTACGTGGGAGTGATTGGTATCGGGAGGATCAAGCGCGGTACGCTCGCGAGCAACTCGCCCGTGAAAATTCTGAATCAGGAGAATCAGAGCAGGACGGGCAAGGTGGTACAGGTTCTGGGGTTCCTGGGTCTGGAGAAAATAAACGTCGAGACGGCCAGCGCGGGCGACATCGTCGCAGTAACGGGAATCGACCCGCTAAACATCAGCGACACGATATGCGATCCGGCAAATCTGGAAATGCTGCCGCCGCTAACGGTCGACGAACCAACAATCAGCATGACGTTTCAGCCGAACACGGGGCCGTTCGCGGGACAGGAGGGGAAGTACGTAACCAGTCGCAACATATGGGACAGACTGCAAACCGAACTCCTGCACAACGTGGCCCTGCGGGTGGAAAGAACCGAGGACGCGGAAAAGTTTCAAGTGTCCGGCCGGGGGGAACTACACCTGTCGGTACTGATCGAGACAATGAGAAGGGAGGGGTACGAGCTCGCAGTGGGCAGACCGGAGGTGATTCTGAAGCAGCAAAACGGGGAGACGATGGAACCGTTCGAACTGCTCAAGGTGGACATCGAAGAACGGCATCAGGGCGCGATAATGGAAAAGCTCGGCGAGCGCCGTGGCGAACTCAAAAACATGGTGCCGGACGGAAAGGGGAGAGTTCAACTTGACTACATGATTCCGTCGCGTGGTTTGATTGGCTTTCGCACGGAATTCCTGACATCAACATCCGGCACGGGCCTGCTGGCAAGCACGTTCGAAAAGTACGACAAGTACAACCCAACGCAAATTGGTCAGCGCAATAACGGCGCTATCATTTCCAACGGCATGGGCAAGGCGCTCGGGTTCGCACTGTTTAATCTGCAGGAACGCGGCACGCTGTTTTCCTCACACGGTGATCAGGTCTATGAAGGCCAGATAATCGGTATTCACGCGCGTGCTAACGACCTGACCGTTAACCCGCTCAAGGGCAAGCAGCTGACTAACATTCGTGCAGCAGGTACCGATGAAAATATCGTACTGACACCGCCGATCAAACTGACGCTTGAGCAGGCGCTGGACTTTATCGATGACGACGAACTGGTAGAGGTTACGCCTGAGTCAATTCGACTGCGAAAGAAGCTTCTCACAGAGTCAGAGCGAAAACGCGCCGGTCGCGCTATTGCCTAAGGCCCACCGACCCTCAGGGTTGGTGCTGACTGGCCAGATAGTCAGTCGACTGCATTTCACGCAGTCGGCTGGCGGTTCTGTCAAACTCAAATGCCAGCCTGTCACCTGTGTACAGTTGTTCGGGTAACACCTCTGCGGTAACCACCAGCTTGACATTGCGATCGTAGAACTCATCGACCAGGTTGATAAACCGGCGACCAATATCGTCGGTTTTACTGTCCATGGCTGTCACACCGCTTATCAGTACGGTGTGATATACACGCGCTATATCGATATAGTCATCCGTCGAACGACTGGTGGCACATAGTGATTTAAAGCTCAGCCACACGACGTCGTCCGCAACCATTAGCGTGTCTATAGCGCGGCCATTCACCGTGATTGGCGTTGCTGTCTCGAAGGCACCTGTAGCCACCATCTGATGAAAGTAGGCTTCAAGCATCGCGTCAGCGGATTCATCAAGCGGTGTGTGGTAAATCTCTGCGTTTTCGAGCACACGCAGACGATAGTCAATATCACCACCGAGAAATACCACTTCAGTATGCTGCTTAATGCTTTCAATCGCCGGAATAAAGCGGCTTCGCTGCAACCCGTCTTTATACAAATTATCGGGCTCGGCGTTAGACGTGGTCACGAGCGTTACACCACGCGAAAACAACGCCTGTAGTAAGCCACCCATCAGCATGGCATCAGTAATGTCGTTGACATGCATCTCGTCAAGCACCAGCACCCGGCACTCGGCCGCCAGCTGATCTGCGACGAGCTCAAGTGGAGACTCAACATTGTTTATGGTGGCAAGCTGATCGTGCACGCTGCGCATAAAGCGATGAAAGTGGATTCTTCGTTTTTGTTTAAACGGCAGTCCGTCGTAGAACATATCGCACAGCAGCGTTTTACCACGCCCTACTCCACCCCAAAGATATAAACCCGGCTCAAGTATGGGCTCCGGCGCCGACGATTTGCCAAACAGCGCTGACAGTAAGCCACCGCTCTTTTGCTGTGGCGCGGCCAATTGCGCTTCTCGGCGGACCAGCCTGTCATAGAGATCCTGTAATTTACCGACAATCTCAAGCTGACGCTGATCGGGTTGCAGCACCCCCAGATCAAGTGCATTGCGGTACGAGGTCCGCGGGTCAGAATTTTTAGTGGGAATTTTCATGTGGGAATATTGCCATGTGCAACGGCAACCATCGATCAAAACAAAACACTACCTGTGACCAACGAGGGGATACACAGGTAATTTTCACGCATAGTATAAGGGCATCTGGCGGAGATATACCGCCCGCGTGAGCAGTGTCAGCTTCACATTGCGTCGGTAGCTTACTCTAACCAAAGAGGCAGATACTTCCAACCGTCGGCTAACTGACGGTCATGTGCCAGTGCATCGCCGTCTAGTGTTTTTAGCAGATTCCAAAAATCAGCCGAGTGATTCAAGTGCGCCGAGTGACACAGCTCATGCATAATGACATGTCGCAGCAGTACCTCGGGCAGAAACAGCAGTTTGTAATTCAGGCTCAGTGTACCGCGTGACGAATAGCTGCCCCAGCGCGTTTTCTGGCCACGAACCACCAGCCGCTCGTAGGTCAGATTGGTGTCTGCAGCCAGCTCATCTGCAATGCGGGTGCAGTGCCGCGTGGCAAACTTCTTTAACCACTGCACAAACAGGTCAGCAAGGTTTTCGTCCGAATAACCACTCGGAAGCTCAGCGTGCAGTTGATTGTCGATCAGTGTCAGTCGCATATGGTTGCCTTCAACCGCGCGATAGTGAACGCTGATTTGCCGACCGACTCCCTGTAGATCCAGCCTGGCTGGTGGCCAGTCCTGCTCAAAGCGCCCGGGTAACGAGCCAAAGCGTTCGAGCTGAGTGTCAATCCATTGTTGTCGTGACGACAAAATACCGGGCAGCAGACTGCGATCGAAATCTTTCGGTACCACCACCACAAGCCCGTTGGCACGATTCACCTTTAAGGTTACATTGCGTGCTCGCGGCGAAACCCGAACGTCATAGTTAACTTCGGCAGTCAAAACCTTGCCCTGTTGATGGTTACCACTGTTATATAGTCCAAGGCTCGCAATCGCGTGTGTTGCAACGTTAGAATTCACCTCACAAAGCATTCCAGAGAGCGTTAAGAAGGGCTATGGACTTACTAAGTACCGCAAGCTTGCTGATGACCGTGACGGCGCTTTTCGCCTATATCAACTATCGGTTTATTCGCCTGCCCATCACGATCGGCGTGATGGTTATTTCACTGTTGTTTTCCCTGCTCATGGTGCTGCTGTCCAGGATGGGGCTGTCTTTCGGTGTCGAGTACACGGAAATGCTGATGTCTGGCGTCGACTTTGATGCAACACTGATGGAGGGCATGCTGAGCTTCCTGCTGTTTGCCGGCGCGCTGCACATCAATCTCAACGAACTGCTCAACAAACAATGGGTAGTTGGCATACTGGCGTCGGTCGGGGTGGTCACCAGCACCTTTATTGTCGGCGTGGCATCGTGGCTGATACTCGGCTGGTTTGGCCTGCAGATGCCATTTATTTACTGCCTGCTGTTTGGGTCGCTGATTGCACCAACCGATCCGGTAGCGGTACTGGCGATACTGAAAACTGCCGGCGCCAGTAAATCGCTGGAAACCAAAATCGCCGGCGAGTCACTGTTTAACGACGGTATTGCCGTGGTGGTGTTCCTGGTGATTCTGAGTATCGCCGTCGGCGAAGGTGAAGCCACCGCAGGCGGCGTGATCAAGCTCTTTGTGCAGGAGACCGTCGGGGGTGCCGCTTTCGGTTTGTTGATTGGCTGGATCTGCTATCGCCTGGTTAAATCTATCGATGACTATCACGTTGAGGTATTGCTGACACTGGCTCTGGTAATGGGTGGTTACGCAGCCGCACGCGCCATGCACATCTCCGGGCCCATCGCGATTGTCGTTGCCGGTCTGCTAATTGGTAACCAGGGACGCGCCTTTGCCATGACTGACCGCACCCGGGAAAACCTCGATACGTTCTGGGAGCTTGTCGACGAGATACTCAACGCCGTGCTGTTTATGTTGATTGGTCTTGAAGTGATTGTGTTGAGCCTCAACGGTCAATACGTGCTGGCTGGCGTTATTATGTTTTTTGTGGTGGTTGCTGCACGATTCATTGCGGTGGGTATACCGGTGTCGCTGTTAAAGCTGAAGCAGTCATTTCACCCCCATGTCATTACTATTTTGACCTGGGGTGGTATCCGTGGAGGTATTTCAGTGGCACTGGCCCTGTCACTGCCACAGGGTGACGAGCGCGATATTATCGTGTCGATAACCTATGTGATTGTGATCATGTCAGTGATTCTGCAGGGTCTGACGATCAAGAATCTTGTGCAGTTTGCCTCAAGCCGTGCGGTACCAGATGAGCACGCATAAAGTGCAACCCTGAACCATGGGTCGAGGTTGCCCGGCGCAAGTTCTGCGCTGGGCAATGACCAGCCTGCTTCTCAGGTGCGTTGTGCACCGTGATAAAGATTTACAACGTGCCTGGCTTCGGCGAAGAACAACCAGCGCTCAACATATACCCCGACAAACGCCGTCACCAGCGCCAGAAGTGCTGCCAGGGTTGAATCAGTACCGACCAGCATCAGTAGAAGTAACGGTACGGCAAACGCACCTGTAACACACAACAGACGCAGCCAGATAAGCTTTGCGCGCGCCACCTCATAGCCGAATTCATCGGTCAGGAACGTACCGGATGAATGACCAACATCAA
>CAYMFQ010000011.1:48597-64595 GCA_964389335.1 uncultured Granulosicoccaceae bacterium | reverse complement strand
ACCTCATAGCCGAATTCATCGGTCAGGAACGTACCGGATGAATGACCAACATCAAGCAGACGCACCGTGGCGCGGGTAAAGCCAAGTGCCGAATTGATTGTCGATCCGGCTGGCTGACCAATCCAGAAAAAGTAAATGATTTTCGTTGCGGCAGCGACAATGACCACACCAAGAGCCAGCGTACCCGAGCCTTTCGCAGCGCCAAACGCATGCAGCAGCAAAGCACCCAACATAGTGCCCAGCAACAGGTAATTTGCAGGTGTCAGCGACGTATTCCACTGCCGGATGGTCTTAAGACACGCGTAGATCATACCGGTAGAAAAGAGCGTGGCAGCAGCCAGAAACAAAGTAATAATCGCAAACAGCTTTGTATACCCACCAGGTAAAGACGGGTTCTCGTTCCAGGCAACCAGCAGCCACAGCAGCGCGAAAGGAAACACCAGCACAGCAAACACACCTTCACGCGACAGCCACGATGTCTTAAAACGGAAAAACGCACGCCACGCATTGCGCGGACTGGCCAGATGAAACGTCGAGCACAGCAACCCGACCGTGATCAGTACCAGCGACAGCACCGCAAGCCAGTTGCGCCGCGCACTCTCAAGTTCAAACCCAAGACCGACTGCACTGTCGACACAGAGAATACCGAGCAGTCCGTAGCCGGCGCCGGATAGCAGCGTAAAGCAAATAACCGAGATAGCCGGATGCATCAGTTTTGCCTTGCCAGTTGCTGAGCTATCCAGCGCTGAATTTGTGCCAGTGGCTTTTCGCTACTGTCAGTAGCCGGTGCATCCGCTGCCGCTGCTTTTGCCTTTTTTGCTTCGGTTTGTTCACGGGTGGCGTGCACCTGCGTCTTTACCTTCTGGCGTGGCGGCAGGTATTTGTTAGTGGGTTGATAGCCGGCCTCCGGCATCATTGCGTAGCCTCCCCGCTCTCTCACCATTTCACTCACAGTTGAGTTAGGGTCGTCGAAGTCTCCGAAAAAACGAGCATGCGCCGGGCAGGTTAAAACACAGGCCGGCTGCCGTTCAGCCTCGGGAAGGTTTTCGTCGTAAATTCTGTCGACACACAGTGTGCACTTTTTCATGGTGCCCGACTCTCTGTCGAGTTCCCGGGCACCGTACGGACAAGCCCATGCACAGTAGTTACAGCCCATGCACTTATCCTGATCGATCAGCACGATGCCGTCTTCTTCACGTTTGTAAGAAGCCCCGGTTGGACACACCGTTACACAGGCAGCATCTTCGCAATGCATACATGACATTGGGGTGTTAACGGTTTTGTTTTGCGGATACTCATCCACCTCGTAGTGTCTGATTCGGTTAAACCAGACACCCGAGGGTTCAGCGCCGTAGGGATCATAATCTGATAACGGGCCACTGGTGCCTGAAGCATTCCACTGCTTACAGGCTACCGCACAGGCGTGACAGCCGACACAGGTATCGAGATCGATTACCAGTCCAAGTTTCATTTATCGCCATCCTCGCGTGATGATATCCCTGAAGCTGCGCTTTAAGTTGACCTGAGCGCCAACTGCGTAGCGCAGCACGGAGACCGTATCATCAGACACTTGTTGTCCGCCCTTTAACTGCGGTAATGATTTTTCATCACCGGCTTCAGCGGCGGTAACATTGACTCGCAAGTCATACCACGCCGCCTGTCCGGTCACCGGATCTGAATTGGTTAAACCAGACTCGGCGGGCAGTGTTTCTGCAATCAGGTGGTTCATTAAAAAGCCGCGGCTGGACTCGGGTGCCTGATCCGACAGACCCCAGGTACCACGCTGTTTGCCAATGGCATTCCAGGTCCATACCGTGTCGCTGTTAACACCTTCCATCAGTTTTAACTGCACTTTGATTTTGCCGCTGTTGGACTCAACCCATACCCACTGTAAATCAGTAAAGCCCAGTTGCTCACCGCGCTTTCGATTCATGTAAAGATAGTTCTCCGCCATAATCTGGCGCAGCCACGCATTTTGCGAATCCCACGAGTGATACATAAACATCGGTCGTTGATTGACCGCAAAAAACGGATAGGCTTCGGTGTCTGTCTGCTGTTGTTCAAGCGGCAGGTACCAATCGGGCATCGGGTCAAAATACGTCACCAGCCGTTGTTTATCACGCGCCTCAGTCGGGCACGGTCCATCGTACAGGCCCTGCCCGGCCAGTCGAAATTTTTGCAGCGTCTCGGAATAAAGCTCCATGACAATCGGACCGTCGTGTGCGTTAAAGCCCACCTCTTTTGCCCACGCCAGATACTCGCGATTGGCAAACCGGTAATAACGCTGATCGGGTGGAATATGGTGCTCAAAAAAGCAGTCGTTTTCTATGTACGCCTGCCACTGTGACTGATTGGGTTCACCGACAAAGTGCCGGTCGCCATCGGCACCACGCCACCCTGCGAGGAAGCCCACGCCCGGTGACTTTTGCCAGTTCACAATGAAGTCGTTATAGCCTTTAAATTTTCGCTGTCCCTGCTCGTCCACCAACGCCGGAAAACCGAGTCGTGATCCCACTTCGATCATTACCTCCTGCCACGGCCGCACATCGCGATCGGGTTCCAGCACCGGTTGCCTGATTGAGTCACACGCCATGTGCGGCTCGGAAATCGGCCGGTCGAGCATTGAGATCGTATCGAAGCGTTCCAGATAGGTGGTGTCGGGCAACACCAGATCAGAGAACTGCACCATCTCGCTGTGAAACGCATCGCTGGTGACAATAAACGGAATCTTGTACTCACCGTCATCACCCTTTGCACGCAGCAGTTCCTGCGTCTCGTCGGTATTCATTGATGAGTTCCACGCCATGTTTGCCATAAACAACATGAGCGTATCGATGGGGTACGGATCTTCGTTAACTGCGTTGCGAATCACCATGTGCATCAGGCCATGATTGGCAATCGGTGCGTGCCACGAATAGGCCTTGTCAATTCGCAGCGGCTGTCCGTCTGCATCAATGGCGAGATCTTCCGGTGCCGTTGGAAAGCCAAGCGGCGGCCCACTGAGCGGAGTGTTCGGCGCGGTCTCACGTGCCGGCTTAACCGGGGGCGGTAAGTGTCTTGGAAAAGGTGGCTTGGCGAGATGCCCACCGGGACAGTCAATCGCGCCGAGCATCACCTGCACCAGATGAATGGCGCGACAGGTTTGAAACCCGTTGCTGTGAGCAGAGATACCACGCATGGCGTGCATCGCCACCGGTCTGCCGATGAACTGATCGTGCTGTCGTCCGGCCCAGTCGGTCCATGGCGTATCTATGGTGATGGTCTCGCGAAACGCCACATGTGCCATTTCGAGTGCAAGACGCTCAATGGTGTCGGCATCAATGCCAGTGGTTTCAGCTACCGCCGCCGGGGAATATTTTTCATCCAGATAGCGCTCCGCCAGCAGCGTCATGACAGTTTTAGCGGTCAGCCCGTCTGCGGTCTTGTACTCGCCAAACAAGGCCGGCTTTGCCGTTACATCAGACCATGGCTGCAGCGAATTACGGTCGAGGCACCAGACCAGTTCGTTGTCATCGCTGTCCCTTGCAATAAGCCCGTCATTTGCGGCGCCGGGGTTTTGAATAACCAGCTGTGCACCATTGGTGTAGCGGGTAATGAAGTCGGTGTCGAACAAATCGTTCTTTAACAACACATGCACAAACGCCAGCGCGAGCAGTCCGTCTGTGCCGGGGCGGATGCCTACCCACTCATCGGCGATAGCCTGATAGCCAGTCCGAACCGGATTGACCGCCACAAATTTACACCCGCGACGCTTAAGCTTTTCGAGACCGATTTTGATCGGGTTTGAAGCGTGGTCCTCGGCCACCCCCCACATAACGAAATACTTCGCGTGATCCCAGTCAGGATCGCCGAATTCCCAAAACGACTGGCCAATCATATACAGGCCGCCAGCAGCCATATTTACCGAGCAAAATCCACCATGGGCCGCCCAGTTTATGGTGCCAAACTGAGAGGCCCAGAAGCCGGTCAGTGCCTGCATTTGATCACGACCGGTGAAATACGCAAGCTTGCGCGGGTCTGTCTCCCGTATGCGCTGCAGCCGCTCGGTCAGCATATCCAGCGCGGCATCCCAGGAGATGGGTTCGAACTCTCCGGCACCGCGTTCGCTGCCAGGTTTGCGCAATAACGGCTGTGTCAGCTTGGCCGGAGAAATCTGTTTCATGATCCCCGCGTTACCCTTGGCGCACAGCACCCCCTTGTTGATTGGGTGATCCGGATTGCCCTGAATAAACCGTATTTGCTCGCCCTCGAGCGTCACCTTGATGCCACAGCGACAGGCACACATGTAGCAGGTCGTCGTTTTCACCGACTGTGCTACGTGATCTTCAAACCGGGGTAGTTGATTCATAGGCACCGGGGCACTTGATTCATGGGATAGGCAGGCTGGGGTTCGTATTAACAGTGGCGTTTATCAATGCTGGATAAAAGTACCAGGCGGCCGATACTACGGGGTCAGCAGGGAAGCCATATCGATGTCGCCTGAACATCGCTATAATCTCGTCCAGTCCCGTCGTATCTGGAGCCTTATTGCTTTGCACTCTGGTCCAGGAGTTTGCAACCATCGAATGCGTAAGGGTGGTCAGCGCAGCTGCAATCCCGCCTGCGCCGGCACCCTGAGTTCAATCACTAGGGCAAACCGTGCAGGCAGGCGTAATGCAGTACAACTATTTCTCACTGTTATACGAACAGCGTAAACGTTCGTCTCAGGAAGCTTTAACTTATGTCTTCAAACAACAATATTTGTCTTATTGGCGGAAGTGGTTTCATCGGTACCGAGCTGGCAGCACAACTGAGCAGCGCCGGTAAACGCATTCGAGTATTAAGCCGCGATCTCAGAAAAATGAAATCGCTGCGAGTGATGCCAACCGTCGAAGTATTGCAGGTTGACCCGCACGATGAAGCGTCCCTTACCGAAGCGCTGCGCGATCAGGATGTTGTGGTAAACCTTGTCGGTATATTGAATCAAAGCGTGGGTAAAGGTGCTACTTTCGCCGAAGCACATACCGAGCTGGCAACAAAAATCGCCAATGCGGCCAGGTCTGCCAAAGTCAACCAGATCATCCAGATCAGTTCGCTGCACGCCGACGCCGAAAACGGCCCCAGTGAGTACCTTCGGACCAAAGGCGAAGCCTGCAACATATTAAAGGATAGCGGCGTTCCGCTGACGATCTTTTGCCCTTCAGTGGTTTTCGGCAACGGCGACGGGCTCTTCACACGCTTTGCGAATCTGTTGCATGCCATGCCATTCATGCCGCTGGCCTGCGCCGATGCCAAATTTGCGCCGGTCTACGTTGGCGACGTGGCAAAGCAAATTCGTCAGGCAATAGACGACCCTTCGTATATCGGACAATCCATCAACCTGTGTGGCCCGGAAGTATTTACATTGCGAGAAATCGTTCAGTACACCGCAGATGTACTGGAAATAAAACGCCCCATTATTGGCCTGCCCGACGGTATTGCAAAGATACAGGCGTGGGTAATGGAATGGGTGCCAGGCAAGCCATTCAGTAGAGATAACTTTAATTCAATGCAGGTTGACAGCATCTGCCCTGACAGCGATAGCCATCAGCCAACGTCAGTGCATAAAATCGTACCGACGTATCTTGGTAAAATGAATCGTCAAAGCCGATTGCAGCACTACCGCGAACTGGCGCGACGGGACGAGCAAGCCTAGAAGCCTGACTACTTCGTCAAACTGAGTCCGCGTGACGGCACCCTGAAAGACCGATCTACTTCATCGCCATCGAAAGAGTACAGGTGCACATCAAACTTCCACAGTCGATAGAGGTGCTTCAGCACCTCTTCTGTATCATCGTTTAAGGGGTTTCGATTGTTTTGCTGATGATGCAGGGTAATGGAACGATCGCCACGAACATCCACCTCCTGCACCTGAATATTTGGCTCACCACTGCTTAGATTGTATTGCATCGCCAGCGCTTCACGCACACTACGATAACCACTGTCATCGTGAATTGCTTTCACATCGATAGTTTCGCTCTCATCATCATCGACAATACTGAACAAGTGAAAGTCGCGAATAACTTTCGGGGATAAAAACTGCTGTACGAAGCTTTCATCCTTAAAGTTTTCCATCGCAAAGTGCAGGGTTGTCAGCCAGTCAGAGCCCGCAATTTCCGGAAACCAGCGCTTGTCCTCTTCAGTGGGGCTTTCACAAATTCTGCGAATGTCGCGCATCATTGCAAAACCCAGTGCATACGGATTAATGCCGCTAAAGTACGGGCTGTCAAAGCCCGGCTGCGCTACCACGCTGGAGTGAGAGTGCAAAAACTCCATCATGAAGCCGTCGCTGACCAGCCCCTCGTCATACATATCATTGAGTATTGTGTAGTGCCAGAAGGTTGCCCAGCCCTCATTCATTACCTGCGTTTGGCGCTGTGGATAAAAGTACTGTGCAATCTTGCGTACGATCCGGACTATCTCACGTTGCCATGGCTCCAGTAGCGGCGCATTTTTCTCAATAAAGTACAGTAGATTCTCCTGGGGCTCTTCAGGAAAACGGATATGATCTGACTCGGCTCGGTTGTTATCTGCCACCGGTATTGTCCGCCACAGATCATTTACCTGCCGCTGCACATACTCTTCTCGCTCTTTTTGCCGTGCAAGCTCCTCAGCGGCGGAAATGGGGTACGGTCGCTTGTATCGATCGGTGCCGTAGTGCATCAGGGCGTGACACGAATCGAGCACAAGTTCGACCTGCTCCATGCCATGACGTTCTTCGCATTCACTAATGAAATTTCTGGCGAACACCAGGTAATCAATGATGGAATCAGCGTCTGTCCAGCTCTTAAACAAATAGTTATTCTTGAAAAACGAATTGTGTCCGTAACAAGCGTGCGCTATCACCAGCGCCTGCATCGTCATCGTGTTCTCCTCCATCAGGTAGGCGATACACGGGTTGCTGTTAATGACGATTTCATACGCCAGCCCCATCTGGCCACGCTTGTAGCTGCCTTCAACATTGAGAAACTGCTTGCCGTATGACCAGTGGTTGTAGCCAATCGGCATACCAACGGACGCGTACGCATCCATCATCTGATCAGAGCGAATAATCTCGATCTGGTTGGGATAGGTATCGAGTCGATACCCTTCGGCGATTCTCGCTATTTCGCGATCGTATTTTTCGATCAGCTCAAACGACCAGTCGGTACCCTCTGAAAGTAGTTTGTCACTCATGACGCAGCCAACCCGGATGACTCCCG
This sequence comes from uncultured Granulosicoccaceae bacterium, assembly GCA_964389335.1. Lineage (GTDB taxonomy): Bacteria > Pseudomonadota > Gammaproteobacteria > Granulosicoccales > Granulosicoccaceae. The sequence continues at coordinate 57,375 of CAYMFQ010000011.1, read as the reverse complement.
ATGGAATAGATCACGAAATACCGGATAAATGTCGGCGTAGTCTTCGATACCACGCATCGCAAAGCTCTCCGGGTTGGTTTCGATCAGCTTTTCGTAGAATTGCCACAGCTCCTGATGGCCCCGGTCGGTAATTTCTATGTAGCAATAGTACTGCAATAACGGCAGTAGCCGTTCGTTGAGCAGGTCGTGGCAAATGGGCGAGTCATTGGTCCAGTTATCACCATCAGAAGCCTGCGCTCCATAGATGTTCCATTCGTTGACCGGATAGCGGTCCTCGATAATTTCCTGCATCAAACGCAGTGCACTCGATACAACCGTGCCGCCGGTTTCGCGCGAGTAGAAGAACTCCTGTTCGTCAACTTCCTTGGCCGTCGAGTGATGCCGAATAAAAACCACATCAGTCTTTTCGTAATTGCGTTGTAAGAACAAGTACAACAGAATGAAAAAACGCTTGGCGATATCCTTGGTACGCTGATCCATGGAGCCGGACACGTCCATCAAACAAAACATTACCGCCTTTGACGACGGCTGCGGCTCTTTTTTATTAACGTTGAACTTAAGATCGAAGTCATCAATGTAGGGAATGCGCGCCAGCCGGCGCTCCAGTTCCTCGAGTTCCTGCTGCAACTCGCGCTTTTCGAGGCCATCGTCGAGTTCTTCGAGCAGTATTTTTATTTCTGCTCTACGCCTGCGTTTTTTTGCCCCCAGCGCAATCCTGCGTGCGTAGGCGCTGCGCATGGAGCGAACAACGTTAAGCTGATTTGGCGTACCCTCTTCGCTGATACCGGCCTTGACGATCTTAACCGCATCCGTCGCCAGCAACTGCCGCTTAACCAGGTTTGGTAGCTCGAGATCCTCAAACATAAACTCCAGAAACTCTTCCTGAGTTATCTGAAAGACAAAATCATCAACACCTTCACCAGAATCTGAGGCGTTGCCATTGCCTGCCCCGCCGCCAGCACCGCCTTCCGGGCGCTGCAATTTATCACCGGCATTAAACTCTTTATTGCCTGGCAATACACGTGACCGCACGCCCCCGGGCCCGTGGCCAAACGTAGGCTCATCGATATCTTTCTGCGGTATACCGATGTTCTCACCGCGATCCATGTCAGTGATGCTGCGCCGCGTTACGGCATCGGACACCGCACGCTTGATATGCTTTTTATAGCGCTTTAAAAAACGCTGTCGGTTGACCGCGCTTTTATCTTTGCTATTGAGGCGACGATCAATGATGTAACTCATTTTGATACCTCGGGTCTGAACACCGGCTCACAAACGGCCCGACACTCATAATTTAACGACGGCTGCCCGCTGGTTACCACGGTGCTGCCTGCTCGCTTGTCGCTAACCAAACCTATTGCGACTTCCGTACACGCAGATACCACTCTGCCAGCAACCGAACCTGCTTCTCTGTGTAACCGCGCTCGACCATGCGCTTGACGAACTCATCATGTTTCTTCTGTTCATCACCGGATGATTTGGTATTGAAGGAAATAACCGGCAGCAGATCTTCCGTGCTTGAGAACATCTTCTTCTCAATCACGGTGCGCAGTTTTTCGTAGCTGGTCCAGCTTGGATTGTTACCGTTGTTGTTGGCACGGGCTCGCAATACAAAATTAACGATCTCGTTGCGGAAGTCTTTGGGGTTACTGATACCGGCAGATTTTTCTACTTTTTCAAGCTCCTCATTCAGAGAAGACCGATCAAACATTTCGCCGGTTTCAGGATCGCGGTATTCCTGATCCTGAATCCAGAAATCTGCATAGGTAACATAGCGGTCAAACAGGTTTTGCCCGTACTCGGAGTACGACTCGAGATAGGCGGTTTGAATTTCCTTACCGATGAAATCGACATATTTCGGCGCCAGAAATTCCTTGATGTGCCCCATGTAGCGGTCATGTAGTTCTTTCGGAAACTGTTCCTTTTCTATCTGTTGCTCGAGTACGTACAGCAGGTGCACCGGATTCGCCGCTACCTCCGTGGCATCGAAGTTAAAAACTTTTGACAGTATCTTGAACGCAAAGCGTGTGGAAAGCCCGGTCATACCTTCATCGACACCCGCACTGTCACGGTACTCCTGAATCGATTTTGCCTTGGGATCAGTGTCTTTAAGGTTTTCACCATCGTAGACACGCATCTTGGAATAGATGCTGGAATTTTCAGGTTCTTTCAGTCGCGACAGAGCCGTAAACTGCGCCAGCATTTTTAACGTGTCGGGTGCACAGTGAGCCTCTGCCAGCGAACTGCCACTCAGCAGTTTTTCGTATATTCTGACTTCCTCTGAGACACGCAGACAATAGGGAACCTTGACGATAAACACACGATCGATAAACGCCTCGTTGTTTTTATTATTTTTAAAGGTCTGCCATTCAGATTCGTTTGAGTGCGCCATGATGACGCCATCAAATGGAATAGCACCAATACTCTCAGTACCGTTATAGTTGCCTTCCTGCGTTGCGGTCAGCAGCGGATGAAGTACCTTGATGGGTGCCTTAAACATCTCGACGAATTCCATCAGGCCCTGATTGGCAAGGCACAGCGCACCAGAATAGCTGTACGCATCGGTATCGTTTTGCGGATAGTCCTCAAGCTTTCTGATGTCAACTTTACCGACCAATGCGGAGATGTCCTGATTGTTTTCATCTCCGGGTTCGGTTTTACTGACACTGGTCTGGTCGAGAATCGACGGATATCGCTTCACCACGGTGAACTGGCTTATATCGCCACCGTACTCATGCAGACGCTTCACTGCCCACGGTGACATAATTGTCTGTACGTAACGCTGTGGAATACCGTAGTCTTCCTCCAGAATTGCACCGTCTTCAACCGGGTCAAACAAACCAAGCGGTGATTCGTTTATTGGTGAGCCTTTCAGGCAATAGACCGGCTGCGCCTGCATCAACGCTTTCAAACGTTCAGCAAGCGATGACTTGCCCCCACCGACGGGTCCCAGCAGATAGAGTATCTGTTTCTTCTCTTCCAGCCCCTGAGCCGCATGACGGAAGTACGCCACGATATTCTCAATGGCGTCCTCCATACCGAAGAACTCGGAGAATGCCGGGTAACGCTTGATTACTTTATTGGAAAAAATACGACTCAGGCGCGGGTCACGCGATGTATCGATAACCTCGGGTTCTCCGATGGCCATCAATAAGCGTTCGGCAGCAGTAGCGTACGTTGATGGATCGTCTTTGCACAATTGCAGGTACTCCTGCAATGTGTACTCCTCGTGTTTTTTTAACTCATATCTTGATTGATAGTGATTAAAAATGCTCATTAGCAATGTGACCTCTCGTGGAGATTGTGCTCTGCTGATCAGTTGAGCGCCGGCGATCCGCTCCTACCCAGCCAGGCGAGAGATTTTTTATCTCGCGCACTTTGCAGAGCATAGCTTTATTATCGATGCCCCGCCGCCTTACACAACTCAAATTTTCAATCCAGTCCATCTTTATGACGTGGCTGATTAAAAGCTCGCTGGCCAGCCGTGTAGCAGCGTAGCCGCGTCTGTTAAGCTGTCGTGTTAACCGAATAAACTACTGCACTTTCACAGTGTTACCGATTAATGCTGACTGCTGGCTGACAAAAGCGATTCGGCTCGCTGTGACAATACCTGCATCTCCAGTTGCCTTGCCTCAAAAGGCAAGTCTGCCAGCGCTTTCGCAGCCTGATAAAACTGTTCGAAATCTTTGTTCGAATCGAGAAACAACACCTGAAACGCAGGGATATAGTCGGTATAGGTCGCAACGGACACCAGTCTTGCGTTATTTAACGGCTTTGAGAACCAGTTGTCATAACCACTGTAGCCATCCCACGACGCTTTCAGGGCCTGGTAATTCTCGCGAAGTTTTTCGTATTGTTCAGACTTCAGTTGTCTTTTACGTTCCACATCCACATTTGACTCATAAACCATCTGCAATTCTTTGCGCGCCTGCAGCAACAGATCTATGAATTGTTTTTGCCGTTGTTTGCGTTTCTCGAATACCGGCAACTGCTCCGGGTCACCATACTTGCCAAGCCAGCGCTCAAGCCCCTCGCGCTCGACGAAGCCTGCAAACGATTCGTTAAACTTGCTGTCATCGCCAACATACAGTTTTTGATGTGCCATCTCGTGAAACAACAGCGCTGCCAGACCGGCATCGCCTCGCCTTAACATGGTGTTGAGTAACGGGTCTGAAAACCAGCCAAGCGTGGAATAGGCTGTAGCGCCACCAACCGTAACATCCAGCCCCCCGGCGCTTGCTAGTTCATCAGCGTATGATTGCGCATCGGCCTCGGCGTAGTAGCCCCGGTACGATACACAGCCGGCGATGGGGAAACACCAGGTCTTTGGCGCAAACGAAAACTCAGGTGCTGCAACCACATTCCAGGTAACGAAGTCACGACCCGTGTCGTAGAAGGTGGTGTAACTTTTTGTGTTGGGTAACCCGAGTTCGTCGATAGCGAAGCTGCGTGCCTGCAGCGCAGTCTGCAGGCGCTGCCGGGTGCGCTCGTCGGTATCCTCCCGTGCGACAATTTCCTCAACCGGTTCCTTGCCGATAACAATTTGCATATGACCGGAAATGATCTGTGAGTAATAACCCACAGTGCCACAACCCGACAACAGGACAAGCATTGGCAGTACCGACCATCTCAGTCGATAATTAACCAGCTTGGTGACTACGGAACATATCAGTGTCATGAAAATTTACCTCGTCGGAGGCGCTGTGCGTGACGAGCTCCTGGCGCTTCCTGTTGCTGACCGAGACTGGGTGGTAACCGGGACATCTGCTGAAGCTATGCAAGAACTGGGTTACCGCCAGGTTGGCAAAGATTTCCCGGTGTTTCTGCACCCTGTCACGCATGAAGAATATGCCCTCGCTCGCACCGAACGCAAGACCTCTGCGGGCTATCATGGCTTCGCCTTTGACACATCACAAAGCGTATCGTTGGAAGATGATCTGGCCAGACGAGACCTCACCATTAACGCCATGGCACGCGACGAAACCGGTGCACTGATCGATCCATGGAACGGCAAACGCGACCTTGATCAGCGCATCCTGCGCCACGTTTCTCCGGCTTTTGCCGAAGATCCATTAAGAGTACTGCGCGTTGCCAGATTTTCTGCAAAGTTGGCAAAGTTTGGATTCCGCATTGCGGATGAAACGATGGATCTCATGAAACAGCTGAGTCAGTCCGGTGAACTGCAAACCCTGGCCGTCGAGCGTGTTTTCGCTGAGATAAAAACCAGTTTGGGTTACAACGATCCGGAGCCGTTTTTTCTCACATTACGAGATTGCAGTGCACTCAGGGTGCTATGGCCAGAGCTCGATCAATTGTTTGGTGTTCCACAGGTGCCGGAATACCATCCAGAGATAGACTCCGGCGTGCACACACTCATGACGTTGCGGCAAACATGCCGGTTAACTAAATCTACTGTGGCCAGATTCGCCGCTCTGTGTCATGACCTCGGCAAAGGCACCACTCCCGAGGAACTGCTGCCCCACCACTATGCGCATGAGGAACGCGGTGCGGAGATCACCGAGTCACTGGCGAAACGATGGAAACTGCCACAGGCTTTTCGTGACCTGGCTGTCATGACCGCACGCTATCACACGCACACCCATCGAGCGCTGGAGTTGCGTCCGGGCAAACTGCTCAAACTACTGCAGGCAGTGGATTGCCTGAGAAAACCAGATCGTTTTGAACTGTTCCTGCTGGTCTGTGAGGCCGATGCGCGCGGGCGAGCCGGCCTGGAATCACGTGACTACGCGCAGGCAGATTACCTTCGTGGTGCCGCAGGCATCCTTAAGTCAGTCGACAGTGGTGCTATTGCGCAGCTGGCAAAGGAAAGGAAGGCTGACATACCCGAGGCAATCAGAACAGAACGGCTCAGGGCACTAAAGGCCTATCGACTGAGTCAGTCAGCTTAGGAAGCGCAATACGAACGGTTAATCGTGTGCGCCTGAGATGGCCTGCACAACGTCTTCCCGGTCTCGCAATGGGCTGCTGCGCGGAAAATGCGCTCGCAGAAAATCCATTTGATCCGCCAGCACGCGCTTTCCCTTCAAGTAAATGTACTCAGCGTGTGTGGGCGTAAACGGGATTGCTAAAAGCTCCATGTTGGCCTGTTCGGGCGTACGACCGGCTTTATGGTTATTGCACCGCTTGCAGGCGGTTACCACGTTTTGCCACAGATCTTTGCCGCCGTGCGATATCGGCGTGACGTGATCGCGCGAAAGGTCAGCGGTGACGAAGTGTTGACCGCAGTAGAGACAGATCTGCCCGTCTCGCTTGAACAGGGTTCGATTGGTGAGTGGCGGCACGTAGCCGTAGGTCAGGGTTTTATTGGTGCCGTGCGTTGCAACGATTGCGTTTACTTCAATTTCGCTGCGGACGCCCGAGCGCGCATTCACGCCGCCGTGCAGCGTGTAGATACATTTACCAAGACAATACGCCACGCGGCCGGAGTGATAAAAGCGCACGGCGTCCTGGTAGTTTATCCATTCCAGAGGCATACCTGATGCATCGGTACGGAGCACTTGTTGCGTCAAATCATGCAAAACAATTTGCCACTCGTCTTTGAATGCCCTGTTAGTTATACCGGCTATTGGCTAAATTGCAATCCTTCGCCAGGGTTGCTGGCAGGTTACTGGCGAACGAGCGGCCGAACAGTGGGTCAGGGCCGGAAGACGTCAGCCTCAGGGTCGAATGCGAGCCACGCAAACGCAAAGTGCACACCGCCATCAAGTTGTTGCAGCTTCTTTCCTGCTAGTTCACCGCTCTCGGCTACGCCGAAAATGTTCCATCTGGAGCCGGTTTCCCGGTCGACGGCCATGCCCTCTTCAAGTTCAAAACTCAACAACTTACCGTCAATTTCAGCACTGTAAATGGCCGCCGCTGGTATCTGACGTGAGCCCGAGATATCCCGCTTGTCGAGTGCGGAGGCCATCGATGAAAAGGCAAACACCGCCACCGGCTGATCGGCAAAACGTGTGTTGATTAGCGGGTTTTCGGTCAGCGATGTCAGCGCAAACAGCATTGTTGATTCATCATCACGCAGCGCCAGCACCCGCTCCATGGCCGGTAACTTGTCACTGATTTCGCCGCGGAATAAAAACGGTCGCGAATCAATATTGTCGTAACCAACATAGGGGTTTTGACCGTAGTTGCGGCGCACACCGGTTTCCTGTGACAGCACTTCGCCACTTTCATGGAACCGTTTAAAATCGGCGAAGGAGACAATGTGGGACGGCAATTGTTTGAGTACAACGCCATTCATGTCGCCGATAATGCCGGTGCCGGTAAATTGCTGCCACCATGACTCGGTCTGGCGGTCATACATCACCATATCGCTGAGGCGTAATCTGCCGGTGGTACCGAAGTCGAGGCGCTGCCCGTCAACCATGCTATCAAACACAATTGAGGCGTTGCAGAGCGGGCAAAAAGTGACGGCGACGGGCATCCCGTCTACGACGTCGTTTACAATCTCGTGCCACATCAAAATTTGCAGTGGGTAGGCTCTGGCGGTATCGCCGATGCTCAGTGAGATAACCGGTTCGTCATCCCGCAGCCATTCGGAGGCCGTGTCAATACTGACAAACACCGGCTTATCGATCGATGGAATGCCGTCCTTCGGCGGACCACCAGACATTATCTCGCTATGATCAACAGACGAGTTTTCAAAGTCTGTGTGGGGCCACTCAGCGGTATTTGACAGCGCATGCGCGGCGCCGGCAATGAGTAGCAGTGCCGCGGAGACCAGCGCAGAGAGACTGCGATGAGCCATAGGTATTCTCTCGATTTTTAAACGAAACGTCGTTCAAGCCAGCCCAGAAATGCACCAGTACCCAGATACAAAAACACCCACGCAATCAGCACACCGAGCATATTGGCAGCGGCATCGGCGACATCAAACCAGCGATGCGCCAGCATGCCCTGCAAAAACTCCATGAGCCAGCCCATCGCGGCAAGCGCAACTGCCAGTCCAAACTGATGGCGAGGATGCCGCACCAACTGCCCTAGCCAGCTCATCAAAAAACCGTAGGCTACCAGGTGGTTGAGCTTGTCGCCCCACTCGACCGGGCCCTGCGGAATACTGAGATTTGCCAGCGACAGCCAGACCACAAGCGCAACCCATCCCAGGCCGGCATACAGCCAATACAGGCGCAATTTAGCTGAGCCGAACGGCCTCATGCAGCACACACTCCAATGCCCATGGCATACAGCAACTGCACTTCGCTACCTTTGACCACAATAAATTGAATCGGTTCGTACAGCTCAGGCGTCACACGGTGAAAAATACGATGATAGTGAGCAGCACGCAGATGCCGATGTGCGCGAGCGGAGAAATCCACAGCAGATGCCTTAGCGACAGGCGATGGAACCAGGCGTAAGCCATGACCAGCGCGTTCATTCCAATCACGATCGCCGTGACCATCAACCCCACTTCAAACGCTTCATCACTCCACTTCAGCTTGTTTTTTTCGTCAAGCACCAAACCGACCAGCGCATAAACCAGATAAAAACCAGTCATCACTGTAGGCGCCAACAGGCTGATAAATTCCCATACCGGCGATACGGGTTTTGCTTCGACCGCTGAATTCAAGGTTCTCTCTCTGCGTAGCTATTATGGTTGACTGTGGCCGCTGCCAATTCGATGATTTATAGCACGGTATCCGTGTTATTTTCAGGCACATTCGCTGGACAACGGGTTGAACCATTAGCTCCAGTGTATGCCAGAAAGGCATTGATATGGATACGTCTGGCTGAAACTAAAGCAGCACCTACCGGTCAGGCATC
>CAYMFQ010000011.1:0-48497 GCA_964389335.1 uncultured Granulosicoccaceae bacterium | reverse complement strand
CAATAAAATTACGTGCACGGGCCACCCTGTCTGCGACGGCATTGCTGGTCGCTCTGCTGGTCACTGCTATACCGACATGGGCCAGCGACGCCGTGATTGTCGACGCCAAAATTCAGCGTACCTCCGGTGACAATTTCCGCATCGACGTTACCATCAGTCATCCGGACACCGGCTGGGACCACTATGCAAACCGTTGGGATGTACTGGACGAAAACGGTGAATTACTTGGCTCGCGAACGCTGCACCATCCGCATGTCGACGAACAGCCTTTTACCCGCAGCCTTACTCTGACAATTCCTGCCAGTGTTAAGCGAGTTACGATTGTCGCCAGCGATTCGGTTCACGGCGACAGCGAAACGACAATGAAACTTGAAGTACCAGCCGGCTGAATGCGGGTAAGGTCGAAACCAACGCTGCATGGCAACGCTGTGCAGTTTGCGGTCAGTTCCTCAGAGCCTTCAGAGACTATTATAAAAGCCGCGACCAGTCCGCCAGCTTAAACCCGCTAAGAGACTGCTGCACCCCGACTGAGTAACCGGCAACCATAAATCGCTCACCCATTTCCTGCGGCAGTAACAATTGCTTGAGCTTGCTGGTTGCCGCCAATTGCTGTTGCTTTGAAGCGTCAGCAAGCGCGTTCTGATGATCTGCCAGCACGCCAGTCGCCAACATAAACTGTGACATGGGCGTGTACCCTTCAAGCTCGAATCCGGCGTCGACTGCCGCCTGCGTTAATGCGGTGAAGTCAACATCGGCGGTGATATCCTGCACACCTGCATACACCAGCGGATCATTGTGTACACCGTGGCGAAAGAAGCAGCGCAGCGTGCCATCACTGCGCGACGGTGCGTAATAACCAGCGCGCTCGCAACCATAATCACACACCAGAACCAGACCCTGCTGCAAGATATCCGCAAGGCTTTGCCACCAGGGTACCAGTGCGCCACAGTATTCAGAGGTAAACCCATCGGCAAAGCGTTGTTGCAGATCAGTCTGCAACAGCTCAACTGACAGCTGCAATGCCCTGTCGCCGTCGCCAGCGGTAAAAATAAAGCCCTCATCCCCACCCGGCGGCAGATCGACAAACACCCGTTTTGCGCGACCGTTCGCGATCGTAAACCGCTCAACCGGAAACGCATCAAACACCTCGTTAGCCAGTACCACACCGTTAAACTGCGTCGGCAGCGATGACAGCCACTCAATGCGCTCGTAAAGATGTGGCTGCAGTTCGCGCTTGAGCAACTGTTGCTGCAGCCCGGCCAGCGAACCACTGACTTCGAGAATCAGATACCGCTCAGGTAACACACGCAATGCATCGAGCGCCTGCAGAACATCACAAGCCAGACGACCGGTACCGGCGCCAAATTCGAGGATATCCCGGGAATCGCTACCAGCGCTCTGAGCCTTAATGCCACTCAATGCCTGGCCGTTCAACACGACCGCCGCCTGACGCGCCAGACAGCCTGCGAATCGTGCCGACAACTCTGGAGCAGTGACGAAGTCACCGTCCGCACCGAGCTTACTCAAACCGTTGACGTAGTAACCGAGACCTGGCTCGTAAAGGCAGGCCTGCATGTATTCCGAGAATGGCATCGGTCCACGCTCGCGGATACGTGCGCGCAACTGCTGCTGCAACGAAGCAGTGATCTGCTGCTGATCGCGACTGAGCGCGTTGACCTCGGTTGTGGCACTGTCGGTCATGATCGAGTCTGCATCGGGTTTTCTGCCACCCAGCGCCGCAGCGACAGTAAGGATTGGCGATAGTGATAGCGAATCTGGTCGTCCGGATAGCGCGCCTCAGCGCCAAGCGGGCACTGCTCACGAGCCAGGCAGCGATCAGCACAGGGGGATTCCGCCATGACCCGATAGCCGACACAAGCTGTCAGATTCGGGGCTTTGCCCACTTGCAATGCATCAGCAGGACAAGCCTGGATACAGGGTCGGCCACTGCAACTGAGACAGGGGGATTCTGTGCGCACGCCAACACCGGTCGGTGTCAACGCAATATCCAGCGCTACCACTGCGCGGTACGCAAACCACAGACCGTGCAGCGGATGGATGCCATTGCCAAGCGGCGAAGGATGATGCCAGCCGGCCGCCTGCCCCAGGTTTTGCAGCCGTGGCGCGGGCGATCGGTTCGGAAACAACAGGGTCCAGCCGCTGTCGCCGGCCAGCGCTTGCATTGTGTCCGTGACCGCCGCGGCGCAGAAGTTATCCACCGGGTCTTCGCTGTGGGCTTGCTCGCTTGCGCGCACGCACTGCCACAACCGATTGCCATAGCTGCCGATTACCATCAGCGTGCGGGTATTGTTCGGTACCGCAGGATCGTCGATGTCGCGGGCGTCCAGCAATGCACACATATTCAGCCCGGATGTGGCTAATTGTCCGGCAATTACACGCTCCGGGTCGCCAGAGGTTAAATTCAGCGGGTTTTCTTCCGCCATATTCAGTTGAAACTGCGGAAATTCGTTGGAAATATCACTATTCTTGCTTATAATGTGCGGTTCAGTCTCGAATCTTAGTGCGGAGCAAGCACATGTCCAGAGTTTGTCAGGTTACCGGAAAGCGCCCGATGAGCGGTAACAATGTTTCTCATGCGAAGAACCGTACGCGCAGACGTTTTTTGCCCAACCTGCACACCCACCGCTTTTGGGTTGAGGCAGAAAAGCGATTTGTAACCCTGCGTCTGTCGTCCAAGGGTATGCGAATCATCGACAAAAAAGGCATCGACTCAGTACTGAGCGATATGCGCAGCCGCGGCGAAAAGGTCTAGGGAGGCCACAGCTAATGAGAGATAAAATCAAGCTCGTATCCACGGCCGGCACCGGTCACTACTACACGACCACCAAAAACAAACGAACCATGACGGAAAAAATGGAGATCAAAAAATATGATCCCGTTATCCGCCAGCACGTTGCGTATAAAGAAGCAAAAATAAAGTAAGTGTCATCGGGCGCTCAGCCCACCCCCTCGCCAATGTGCGCAAACAGCACGCACTGGTACGCAACAAGAGGGTTAAGAGACGCTTTGTACACTTAAAAACCCGGCCTCGCGCCGGGTTTTTTTATGCCTGTTGCACCCTGCCCAGCCACCTGAAACCGTCATGTAACCCAAAGGTTTGTGAAGTTGGCCACAGTTGTGCTTTATCAATGCCCCGGATTGATATTCAAAGAGCAACTACATGGGCGCAGACACATCGCAGGCGTTGCTGTGTGCAGACGGCGTTTCAATGCGCTACGGCGATCAGCGTGCGCTGCAAAATATTGACCTGAGCGTAAAGGCTGGTGAGACCGTTGGGCTACTGGGTCTTAACGGTGCCGGTAAATCGACCCTGCTAAAAATTCTGTCGGGTGTCCTGACAACGCATCAGGGGCACGTGTCCATCGCAGGAGCCAGCCTGAGTCGCGACCCAATCAATGCGCGCCGGCAGCTTGGCTACGCACCAGACACCCCGCCACTGTACGCTGAATTTCGTGTGCTCGAGTTCCTGCGTTTTGCGGCAAAGCTGCGCCGAATGAAAGGTATCGAAGCAAACCGGGCTGTGGAACGGGTGATCGAACTGTGTCAGCTCGGCGACGTACAAAAGCGCGTCATCGGCAATCTGTCGCACGGTTACCAGCAACGTATCAACCTGGCCCAGGCCATGGTGCACCAGCCCGCTCTGCTGATTCTCGACGAGCCAACCAATGGTCTTGACCCGGCTCAGTTGCTGGAGATTCGCAGCCTGATAAAAAACCTCGGTAGTGAGCAGGCGACCATCTTTTCAAGCCATCAACTGGCAGAGGTACAGGCCAATTGTCAGCGCGTGGTACTGATTGATACAGGTCGAAAAATCCTGGATCTTGGCATGGATCAGTTGACCGATGACAACTACAGCACCGTAGAGGTACGACTGAAGCAGGCCGCCAGTGACAGTGACTTTCAGCATTTGCCGGGCTTTGTTGCCGCCTGCGCTGTAAACCCCAAACACTGGCTGTTGACCACACTGAAGTCCCGCGACAACGCTGTTCGTGATTTGGACGCGGGCAGTCTCACTGTGCAGGGCGTCGAACCGGTCAGGGTCACACCGGTGGGCAATCACCTCGAAACACTGTTTGGCCTACTGCGCGTTAAGACAGATACCCCGGGAGAGGCCACATGATCCGCACGATCGCCGCACATGAATTGCGCCTGCTGAGCCGCTCACCGTTTGCGTGGGTTGCCGCCGCACTCACACAACTGATATTCAGCTGGCTGTTTCTGGCTGCACTCGATCGCTTTGACAGTGTGCAGGCCGAGCTCGCTGTAAACGCGCCGACGACGGGGCTGACTGCCTACCTGGTGGTGCACTTTCTGGCACCAGCCAGCATTGTATTAATGCTTGCAACACCGCTGCTGTGCATGGGGTTGTTTGCCGGCGACAACGCCTATCAACGAGGCCTTTGGGCCAGTGCTCCGCTCAGTGCCAGCGAGATCGTCGGTGGTAAGTTCTTGGGCGCGCTAACTTTCCAGCTACTGTTACTCGGCGTCAGTGCACTGATGGTGTGTTGCCTGGTGCCGATGGTCAGTCTTGACGCTGGTCATCTGACAGCAGCGTTTGCAGGTCTTGCCGCGTTCATTGCGTTTGCCACCGCGTTGTCGCTGTTGTTCTCCTCCCTGACTCAACGACCAGCACTGGCTGCGTTCTTAAGCTTTTCAACGTTGCTATTGTTGTGGCTGGCTGCCGCTGGCAGTGTTGGCAGCTCGACTGCTGCACTGTCACCGTCGACGCACTTACAACACTTTATGCAGGGGCTTATCGATACCAGTGACATCCTGTATTTCGTTTGCACCTGCGTTGTTTTGTTAACGCTGACAGCGCTGCGCATCAACACAACCAGCCGTTCACTGGTGCAGCAATCATGACTATAAAAAACCATCTGCAGCGTCTGACGAATAACCGCTGGGTAGTCAGGGCCGCGCTGATCAGCAGCATCGCCGTATTTATTATGTTGTTTGGCAGTCGTCACTCGCTGCAGGCAGATTTAACGGCAACCGGTCGCCATACGCTCATGCCGCAAAGTGCGCAGGTGCTGGAGTTATACAAGGCACCGCTGCAGGCTCAGGTGTATATTTCACCGCATGATGAACAGCGCCACCTAATTGATCGGCTTTTGCAAAAGTACGCACGCCACAACGATCAATTTAACATTGAATTTATTGATCCCGCGCTGGACCCGGCCAACACGCGCGAACTGGACATTGCTCCAGGTGGTGAAATTATTTTTCGCTACCTTGATCGCAATCAGCGCATCACACAAATATCAGAAATTGCCATAACATCAGCATTGCAGCGACTGGCGCGTGACAAAACACGCGTTGCCAGCTTTGTAACCGGCCACGATGAACGCGCGCCGGTCAGTCGCAATGGTGGTGACCTTGGCGCTATCAGCAGGCAACTGGCTGCATCCGGGTTTGACATTAAAACGATTAACCTGACCGACCAGCAACAACTGCCAGTCGACGATGGGGTGCTGGTCATTGCCAGTCCAATTCAACGCTACCTGCCTGGTGAAACATCGCTGGTGCTCGATTATCTCTCACGCGGTGGCAATCTGTTATGGCTAACCGAACCGGCTTCAGACGATGGCCTCAAAGCCATAGCACTGGAGTTGGGAATCCAGCGTATGCCCGGTGTGGTTGTTGATCTCGCGACACAAAACCTGTCGGTAGAGCGCCCGGACTTTGCTATTGCTAATGACTATTCACCCCACGCGGCCACCAGAGATCTTTCCTCTGTAACGCTATTCCCACAGGCCACGGGACTCAACCTTCAGCCCAATCGCGAGTGGCTGGCCGCAGCACTGGTACAGGCCGGAGAACAAGCCTGGACCGAAACCGGCCCGCTTAGCGGCGAAGTTACCTTTGACGAAGGCAGCGCTGAAGTTGCCGGTCCGTTTCCACTGATCATCGCACTGGAGCGACAAAAAGCGGGTCGCTCTCAACGCGTGGTTGTAGCCGGTGATGGTGACTTTCTGGCCGATGCATGGCTCGGCAATGGCGGCAACCGTGACCTTGCGAGTCGTCTGTTTAACTGGGCAACCGACGACGGCGCAATGATCGCCATTGATTACCCGCAACGACCCGACGCCCACATTGAGCTATCGCCTGTTCGTGTGCTGATGCTCGCCCTGTTCAGTCTGCTATTGTTACCCGGTCTGATGTTCGCCGGTGCGACGCGGGTCTGGTACACGCGCAAACACGGCTAAGCAGTGCTGTTATCTAACCGCGTCCTTGCCATTGTTGCGCTGGTCCTGCTGGCCGGTGCTATTGGCGATGGTGTGTTGTACAACCGTCCCGATGTCAGCCCGGCTATTTATCCACTCGATAATGTCCGCAGCATCAAGATAAGCCACCAGGAGCATACGCTGCTGGCGCTGCAGAAGACTGATGGGCAGCGCTGGGAGATAACCGCCCCCTTTCACGCACCCGCTGAGTCAACACGCGTTGCTCTGTTGCTTGATACCAATGTGCAAACCGCCAGAAGCTATACGCTGCGCACAAAAGCAAACGACGGCTTAACTCACGCATTTACTCAACCGATAACCCTGCGGCTCGACGAACACGAGTTCCTGCTGGGCGATATCGAAACCGTCAGTCAGTTGCGTTATGTACTAGCCAACGACCACGTGTACCTGCAGGCAGACCACATAGTGCCGTTGCTGCAATCGCCTAAGTCAACTTTTACGGATTTGCGAATTACCGATGCCATCAAAGGCGCAGATATCCGCACCACAACTGGTGAGACCAGCCTTAATGACACGCAGCTGGCAGCGTGGGATAAACTGGATGCACTGGCAGTTATTGATGCAGCGATGATAGACGCAGAAATGCCAGACCGTACCGAGGATGCTTCTGTGGTGTTGCAACTGGCAGCCAACAAGCGCAACACCCTGCACGTTGTTCCCTTTCGTGAGTATGTGGCGTTGCAGCCCAAAGATAAAAACTTCGCTTATCTCATTAGCGAAGAACAGGCACTGGCACTGGGCGTCTGTGTATACTGCCGGTGATACTCGCACGCGCACTATTCCCCTATGCCAGAGTTACCTGAAGTAGAAACCACCCTGCGCGGTCTGACACCGTACCTGCGTAACCGACGCATTGAATCGGTGCTGGTCACGCAACCGCAGCTGCGCTGGCCGGTGTCGGCTGAAATCAACACTCTGAATAAACTTGAGGTGGTGTCACTGCAGCGGCGCGCGAAGTACCTGCTGATTGGCACTGACCCTGGCCATATTATTGTGCACCTGGGTATGTCCGGCAGCCTGCGTATCGTTGATGCAGACGAACCACGCCGTAAACACGACCATGTGGAGTTTCGTCTTTCCAGCGGCAAGCTGATGCGCTATCACGATCCACGGCGCTTTGGTGCGATACTGTGGACTGCAGACCGCGTAGATGACCATATATTACTGAGCAAGCTTGGCCCTGAACCCTTGTCGGCAGCATTCGATTGCGAACATTTATTTCACGCAACCCGCAAGCGCAAAATGGCCATCAAGAATCTTATTATGGATAGCCATATCGTTGTCGGTGTAGGGAATATTTACGCCAGTGAAGCACTGTTTCTGGCGCGGGTCAGACCCGGTATGGCGGCAGGCCGAATCACCCGCAAACAATGCGATGCTTTGGTGAGTTCAATTAAAAGTGTATTGCACAATGCCATACAACAGGGCGGCACAACCCTGCGCGACTTTGTTAACAGTGATGGCGCACCCGGGTACTTTCAGCAGACACTCAATGTTTATGGCCGTGCCGGTGAACCGTGCCGTAGTTGTGGACGGGCGATAAAATCAAAAGTAATTGGTCAGCGATCAACATTCTATTGTGCAGCTTGTCAGCGCTGATTTTTTACGCGCTACGGATTTACTGCAATAATTCGATGATATTTGTCCAACAGTTGCTCTTGACTCTCGACATGCTCCGGATCGAGAGGAATGCAATCAACCGGACACACCTCAACACACTGCGACGTGTCGAAATGCCCGACACATTCGGTGCATAAAGCCGGATTGATTTCGTAGATTTCGATGCCCTGAGTAATTGCGCCGTTTGGGCACTCCGGCTCGCAAACATCACAATTTATGCACAGGTCTGTGATCATCAATGCCATGATCAGATTACTCTTGGTCGCCCCATGTTGACTACGTTACCGGATCAGCTTTTGGCCTTTTTTTTCAGCGCCGCCTCAACCAGCGGATCAACAAATTGAGAAACATCACCGCCAAGACCTGAAATTTCCCTCACCATGCTGGACGATACAAATGTGTACTCGCTGGCTGCGCCGACGAAAACCGTTTCAACGTCTCCGTTCAACTGCCGATTCAAATTGGCGAGCTGCGCCTCGTATTCAAAGTCTGCCACTGCACGCAGGCCGCGCACAATGACACTGGCACCTACTTTATCGGCAAAATCGACCAGCAAACCAGTGAAGGGTTCGATACTGACGTTGTCGCAGTGACTCAGTACCTGTCGCGCCAGTTCGCTGCGCTCTTCGAGATCAAAAACCGGCTCTTTACCCGGGCTTGCCGCGACCGCAACAATTAGCCGATCAAATATCTTGCTGGCGCGAGTCGCAACATCAATGTGGCCGAGTGTTACCGGATCAAAAGTACCGGGGTATATCGCTGTTATCTGCACGATCAGATGCCCTCAAACTGTTAACGGCATCATTGCATGCAGGTGCGTCAGCTGCAAATCGGTTTAGGAGTTTGATAAAGGTATTTTCAGGGGCAATCTGACGCACTCGAGGCAGCAGAGGTCCTGTTGCGCGGACTCTCGACGCGGTACAACTGCAGCCTCACCTCACCGGCTAACTTGTCTTTTTCGAGCGTCCAGTTGGCGGGCACCTGCAGCACGTCGCCACGTTTATCATTTTCAATTGCGACCAGAGTGCCGGCCTGCAAACCACTGTGTTCGAGCGCATCTGCCACAGCCTGATGCATACGCGTGTCAAACGGCGGATCAATAAAGATAATATCGGTGGCCGCTGACGCGACCGGCTGCGCGCTGAATAGTGAGCGGTCTATCACAGTCAGGGCATCGGCGCAGATGATCTGGACGTTATCGAACTTAAGTTCATCAACGCTTTGCCGTAACCCCGCACAGACTTTTGGTGACTTCTCGATCAGCGTCACCTCCCCGGCACCCCGTGAAGCCGCCTCAAAGCCCAGCGCACCACTGCCCGCGAACAGATCCACCACCCGACTATCAACAACATACGGCTGCAGCCACGAGAACAGCGTTTCCCTCAGCCGATCACCGGTTGGCCGCAAGCCAGCTCTGTCGACAAACGCAATACTGCGTCCGCGTCGGGAACCCGCGATAATTCGCACCGTGTTGGATTTTCTCTTTGGCAAAGCCGGCTCGCAAGAATGTACTTGTTCAGGAGGAACATTTAATCATCGACGTTCGTGATACGATAGCCTTCGAGTGGTTACCTGCCCATCCCGTCAGCGACGGACTTATCAATCAATCGATGCCGCTTGTTGCATCAGCACCTGTCAGTGACCTGTATAATACCGCCATGGGCATATTCAGTTTCCTCAAGGGAAAAGTAAAAGACAGTGCCGATCAGGACGCAACCGAGGTCAAACCGGAAGCGACTCCCGACACGGCCACCGAAACAATTCCGGAAGCCAAAACCGAGCGGCTCGACAAGCGTCTTGAAAAAACACGCAGTCGATTTGCATCTGGCCTGCTGGGCTTTCTGACAGGCCGAACCAAGGTCGACGATGAACTGCTGGAAGATCTCGAATCACAGCTGATCATGAGCGACATCAGCGTCCCCACCGCGACCAGCATTATTGACCGAGTGGGTAAAGCGGCAAGCCGCGACAGCAACGCCAACCTGTCCGCATTGCTGCGTGGCGAGCTTATAGAGATCCTCAAGCCCGTCGAAGTACCACTCGAGATACCCGATTCCGACAAACCGTTCGTGTTGCTGGTGGTGGGCGTGAATGGCGCCGGCAAGACAACAACCATAGGCAAAATTGCACGGCAGCTGCAAAACGGAGGCAAGTCAGTGATGCTGGCCGCCGGTGATACCTTTCGCGCCGCCGCCGTCGAGCAATTGCAAACCTGGGGTGAGCGCAACAACATTCCGGTCGTAGCACAGGGCAGCGGCGCCGATTCTGCGTCAGTAATTTTCGATGCGCTGCAATCGGCCACAGCGCGCGGTATCGACGTGTTGATCGCTGACACCGCCGGACGCCTGCATACCCAGTCCGGTCTGATGGATGAGCTAAGCAAGGTCTCGCGGGTTCTGAAAAAGCTCGACGACACCGCTCCGCACGAAACTTTGCTTGTGCTCGATGGCACTACCGGTCAAAACGGTCTGAATCAGGCTCGCGAATTTGGTGAAGCAGTGGAAGTGTCAGGCGTTGTGGTAACCAAACTTGACGGCACTGCCAAGGGTGGCGTGGTTTTTACGCTGGCCAATGAACTGGGATTGCCGATTCGATTTATCGGTGTTGGCGAAGGCATCTATGACCTGCGTGTTTTCCTGGCGGAAGACTACGTCGATGCGCTGCTGACCGATAATGCATAGCGAACCCGCATACGACAGAAGTCTGAATCAATGATGGACGCCTAGTTCCGAATACAGGCATCTGCGCTGGCCAGCCTTATGCACCTGGCGCAGTTGCCGCCTATCGCCGCAACGTCTATACCCTATGTGTAGCGAACAACAGAAGCGGCGATGATCCACCTCAGCAAAGTAACTAAACTCACCGGCGGCAATACAGTGCTGCGCGAGGCAACCATGCTGTTGCCTAAGGGCGCATACGCCATTCTCCGACAGGATTCGGAACTCACCGGCAGCGCGCTGTTTCGCCTGCTGATGGGCTATGAACAACCCAGCAGAGGAAGCATCAGAATCAACGATATCAATGTCGCAAAGCTTAGCCCGGAGCGCCTGCCATTTCTGCGCCGCAGCATTGGCTGGCTGGAATACCAGCCAACGCTTGCCAACAACCGCACCGTGGCAGAGAACCTGGCTATGCCGCTGCAAATTGCCGGGTTTGATCACCGGGCAATGCGAGAGCGCATTAGTGAAAAACTGGCAGAAGCAGCGCTGCATGATTTAGCAGACAAGCCTGCAGGGCAGTTGGATACCACACAGCGGCGCGTGGTAGGTGCCGCACGAGCAACCATTCACAAACCACAAACTATTTTGGCAGATTGCCCCGGTGAGGAGATCGATGCGACTGGGCGCGATCTCATTTTCAACCTGCTAGAAACGGCCAACGCCAATGGTGCGACCGTGCTGTTGGTAACCAGCGACGCGCTGCCGTCGCGCAGGTTCAGCCACACCCTGCACAGCTACAAGGGGGCATTACGACAGGAATCGCACCGCAGTGGAGTTGCGAGCCATGGGTGATAGCCGAACGCTGTGGGCCGGATATACTGTCTCTGAACTCCTGACCACGGGCCGAAGGGAAACCCGCAATCAATTTCGATTGCTCGGCGTTCTAAGTCTAAGCCTGGTACTGCCGGTATTGCTGGTAGCGCTGGCGATGATGTCATTTAAGGCAGCATCAAACCTTGAACAACGACGTTACCTATCGGCGTTCGCGATAGACAACTCTGTGGTTGAGACCCTGAAGACATCGCTGCTACGGCACCCTGAGATTGCAGAAATCACGGTGATCCCGGCAAACGAGAGCGCACCAGCGATACTGGAGATACAGCCGGGTCTGTCGCTGTCAGTCGAACAGATCAGCACACTTGCCAGCCACCTGGAGAACTCCGGCAATTTTAATTTCGTTGCGGTAAACGATGGGCTGGTGCAACGCAATAGCAACCGGCATAGTCAGGCGAAAAAGTTTGGCGTATTACTGATAGCAGCGGCGATAATACTGGCCATGCTGATTTGTATGCTGGTAGTCAGGCGGGAGCTACTACGCCACAATCAGGCAAACATTAATTTGCAGCGTCAACTTGGTGCAACCGCAACCACCATATCGAGACCGTATGTTTACCGCGCCGCGCTAATCACGGCAATGTCGACAATTTTGGCCGTTACCGCAGTCACAATTCTTAACAAAACCCTGAAAGCTCTAGTAGACATATCATCTTATAATGCAATCTGGTTCGATAGTTTACCGATTAGTTACCTGATTCTGCTCGGAATCGTCAGCGTCATTGCCGCAAGCATTGCTGCTGCCACTACTTTTCAAAGCATTTTTCAATATATAAATCAAATAGTTAGGGGATTTTTGAGCTCATTTCAATTTATCGGACAGGAAAAATTTGCACCAAATTGAGATCTTGCAACGTAATTAATTGGCATTACAGATGTCTGATAAACGTACGATAATTAAGGAACTATTATCTTTGTTAGCACTCTAACGCTGTGAGTGCTAAAATGGCCCCACACGGCAAAGGAGAAAAAACCTGATGACCCATGCAATGGTTAAAGCATCACCCATGGCTTTACCAGCGGTCAGCGACGATTTAAACGGCTACCTAGCCAAAATCTCGGCTTTTCCGGTGCTAACCGCCGAAGAAGAGCAAAAACTGGCCATCAAGTACCGCGACGACGATGATCTCGACGCTGCGGGCCAAATGGTAATGTCACAACTACGGTTCGTTGTGCATCTTGCACGCAGCTACTCAGGCTACGGCCTGCCTCTGGCTGACCTCGTACAGGAAGGCAACATTGGTCTGATGAAAGCGGTAAAACGCTTTGATCCGGATGTAGGAGTACGACTCATTTCCTTCGCGGTCCATTGGATTCGCGCTGAGATACACGAGTACGTCATCCGCAACTGGCGCATCGTTAAGGTCGCGACGACCAAGGCACAGCGCAAATTGTTCTTCAAACTGCGCAGCTCCAAGAAAGGGCTGGGCTGGTTTTCTGCCTCAGAAGCGGAAGCGGTTGCGCGCGACCTTGGTGTTACCCAGGAGCAGGTATACGAGATGGAGTCTCGCCTGACCAGCGGTGATACCTCGTTTGATGCGACCAGCGCTGACGACGGCTCAGAGAAGCGTGCGTTGCGTCCCGCAGAGTATCTGCATGTTGAGGACGCTGACCCTGCGGTCGTGGCCGAGTCACAGAACTTTGCCGATACTCAGGCGAACATTCTGGCGAACGGCATGCTGGATCTCGATGATCGCAGCCGCGACATTTTGCAACGTCGCTGGCTCGACGACGATGGCAAGACCACACTGCAGGATCTCGCTGACGAATATAACGTGTCAGCGGAACGTATCAGGCAGATCGAAAAGGCAGCAATGAAAAAGCTCAAAGCGCATATGCTCGCCGCCTGATCCTGCAGGTAACACCCTGATGGCCTCTGCTTCAGAGGCCATCACTTTTTCCTACCGCTTTCTTAGATTCGTCGGAACCGTTCTGATTCCATCAACACCTGTTACGATTGCTGTGCGAGCTCGCTAACGTTTTTAAGCACTGAGCTGCCATCCGGTAGCGTCAACCATTCTTCAGAATTGGCTTCCGGCGACAACTCTGCCTTGTCACCATCCTGCTTCGCCATTGTCCCAAGTTCTACTTTAACCGGCTCGAGGTCGACAATTTCGGAGCCTGCGTGGGAGTGTTTGGCGACGCTTTTGATTTTATCGACAACACTGATCAGCAAGCCGCTCTCTTCATAGCCCCCTTCTCCAGCATCGACTGCATCCACAACACCACGAATATCCTGCAGCGTCACGTTTTGCGGATTGTCGATGATATCTCGCGCCATGCTGCGGTAATCATCAACCGTCAGTCCCTTGCGCGCAGGATCAGTTGCAGCGACTGCATAGAGTTTGGTATCAGGAATGGCAAGCTCGTCCGGGATCTCAACCAGTTCAATAAATGGCCAGCGAGGTGCGAATGCGTAGGCACCGGCAAATGCTATTTTGGCGTCTGTAGTGGCGGCACCTTCGGCACGCAACCCCTCGTAGAAAGTATGCTGCACATCCTGCCAGCGCTCGATCTTGTTGTCGGTAGCAGTGCTATGAATAGCTATGGTTTTACGATAATCGGCGACTGGCAGTAATCCGGAAAACTGCCACACAAAGGCAGGCACCTGCTGCACTACAAGACTGTCTTTTTTTGCGACGGATTGAGCACCATTGGGCGCACTGAAGAATAGATCGCAGCGCAGACGTGTACCACCTACAAACAGACGCGACTCTGCCACTCGCGTGGAATACTCACCTACTTGTTCAGTCTTATGATGTGCTGCCTGCGATGAGCTGTAAGCAAGACAGGCCGCAAGCCCAGCAGCCACTGCCCCCGGATACCACCAGTTTATAGTTTTCATTGACTCCCCAATACTAAGTGCCGGTTTCCCGACGCAAAATGGGGTCAAATTAACAGAACAGGATCGGCCTAACTGTGAATGAGTCGACGGTAGTGCGGCTCATTTACAATCAGTTCGTTACCTGATTTTAATCCGCAGCTCTGTGAAACTTTACGCAAGCCGGCTGCCGGACCCTGGCTGTTAGTGGAAAAACAGCGGATAGTAATGATCGACCAACAACGCGCCGAACAGTCCCATCAAGTATTGGATTGAGACCATAAACATGCGCATAGGCTGGCGCGATAACTTCGGGTTCATGGTCTTTATTGCGTGCACCAGAAACCACACACCAAGCGCCAGCGCGGCAACCAGGTAGATAAGCCCGCTCATGTAGATCAGGTACGGCACAATCGTAATCAGCACCAGCAGAATGGTATACAGCAGGATTTGCAATCGAGTGTAGGCGTTACCGTGAGTCACCGGCAGCATCGGAATGTCCACCTTGGCGTAGTCATCGCGCCGGTGGATTGCAAGCGCCCAGAAGTGCGGCGGTGTCCAGATAAAAACAATTAAAAACAGCAACAGCGACTCTGCCGTGACTTCACCGGTAATGGCCGCCCAGCCCAGAACCGGTGGCATAGCACCAGCAGCCCCGCCGATAACAATATTCTGCGGGGTCGCGCGTTTCAGATACATGGTGTAGATACAGGCGTAGCCAATCAGTGACAGGAATGTCAGCACTGCAGTAAGGACATTTACAAACGCCACCAGCAATACCATCGCCAGCACGCCAATGGCGGCGGCAAAGGCCAGGCATTGTTCACTGCTGAGGTTACCCTGCGGCAAAGGACGATTGCGGGTACGGTGCATTTGCGCATCGGCACGCTGATCCACCACATGGTTGATCGCCGCCGCCGACGCCGATGCCAGCCCTATGCCGATAATACCGAAAAAGGTTTCCTGCAGTGGCAGCATACCCGGCACCGATAACACCATGCCGACAATTGCTGTAAAAACCAGCAGCAGCACAACCTTGGGCTTGGTGACTTCGATATAGTCGCTGATTGTTGCTGAACGCGAGAGCGTCTCAGCTGCAGGTCCACCATTGATGGAACCCGCATCGTTGTTTGATTGTGTCACTGGTGACTACCCTATACGTGAGACCTTGAGCAGATGCAGCAGGTCTTTGTACATTTTCTTCGGATCGAGCTCCGGAGCAAAGCGCATCATCAGATTGCCAAATGGATCGACCAGATAAATGCAGCCGGAACACGGCGCCATGCCTTCCTGTGCGGCCCTGAACTGTGAATCAAGCAATGCGAGCTGTTCATCAGAACCACCGACAACCGCCAGCCCTTCCCCGGCCTGCTTCAGCTTATCTGCCATGTTCGCCAGGTCGGTGGTGACGAGTACACGCTGTACGCGCTCCATGCGGCGGCCGGTCGACAGCCGTACCTGACGCATGTTGTAGAGACTTTGCTCGCAGTTGGCATCGCACTGATCTTCTGAGAAATACACCATGCTCCATTTCTCTTTCAGATTATCCAGACCCCACGCGTCACCCTCGGCATTTTGCAATTCAAAGTCCGTTACCGGCACAGCCGGTTTGATCAACTCGCCATTGACTGACACACCCGCACCTTCATTACTGCGCACGTACCCCAGCCATAGCCAGGCGGCGAGCAGCGGCGCTGCGTAGATTGAAATCAGCGCAATCATCTTGAAGCGACTGATGGCAACAGACTTGTTGTTCGGGTCAGTGTCACTCATTGTTTTTTCGAACAAAGTTAAAGTAGACAAACAGCGCGAGTACGGCAGTTAGCATTGCGAACCACTGAAACGCGTAGCCATAGTGTTTCATTGGGCTGTTGGATACCGGCTGCCAGTTAAACACCAGATCACCGTTACGCCCCTGATCAGCTACCACTACTGCCTGCAGCAGCGGTATCTTATCGACTTTATCAGCAATAGTCGCATAATCGATATATTGCAACACCAGCGGCCAGTTTTGCGTATCACCAGCCTCGCTGAGCGCCGCTCCCATCGCGAAACCTTTGGAAGGAATTGTCACCACACCTGACAACATCGATTGGCTGTCTGTCGCCGTGGGAATCGATGGCAGCGCGCGGCGGTCGCCATTATGACCGACCCATCCCCGATTCACCAAAATAAAATCATCGGAATCAACCGGAAAAAACGGTGTTATGACCTCGTATCCAGCCTGCCGCTGATGGATGCGGTTATCGAGCAAAAATTGTCGATCGTAGTCGTAGTGCCCTTCCAGTTTAATCTGCCTGTAGACCACATCTTCGGCGCGCTGACCTTCGCCAATACTGGTTAACGGTGTTTCCGCACCGGCCAGCTCAAGCGCCTGCAGCATCGACTCTTTTTCCTGAGCCCTGCTGAGTTGCCAAAGCCCCAGCCGCCCGAACAACAGTGTCAGCACAATCGTGGCAATGATCGAAACAGTTCGGGTCTTCGTACTAGACTTAGCCATCTACAGCGCACCGAATGGTGGCAACAGCAGCCACGCCGGGGTGCCACTTCGCTGGCTGCTGCGCGTGATACTATATTTCCCTTTTTGTGAGCATGGCATGTTACTAGTCAAAGTGTTGGTTGTAATACTGCTGCTGGCGGTAATCGTCAGTCTCTTTTCCGGACTGTTCTTTCTGGTAAAAGATGAAGGAACGGAACGGCGTATCACCAAAGCCCTGACCTGGCGCATCGGATTATCAATAGCGGCCTTTGCGCTGATACTGATCGCGGGCCTCAGCGGTATAATCCCTATGGATAATACGTCGCCATAGGGCGACAGGCTTTTCGCACAAATAAAAAAGGGCGCTGTTTGCGCCCTTTTTTTGGCTGGAGCCTGGCTTGGGTTCTGTCCGCGCCTAAAGGATGTAGACGAAAATGAACAGGCCGAGCCAAACCACGTCGACAAAGTGCCAGTACCAGGCTGCCGCTTCAAACGCAAAGTGATTACCGGCAGACATATGGCTCTTCATGCCTCGCAGCATCACCACCAAAAGTATTACCGCCCCCATGGTCACATGAAAGCCGTGAAAGCCGGTCAGCATAAAGAATGTTGAGCCGTAAATACCGGTGGTCAGTTTCAAATTAAGGTGGCTGTAGGCTTCCCAGTACTCCACCGCCTGCATGATCACAAACAAAAAGCCCAGAACAACCGTCGCTAACAGCCAGCGAACCATCTTCTTGTGGTTACCATCTTTAATAGCGTGATGCGCAATCGTCACAGTCACACCAGAGGTAAGCAGGATCAGAGTATTGAGAATCGGCAGCGGAAACCATCCCATCGCCTTGTAGTCACCGCCAAGCTCGGCCGGACCGTTGTTTGGCCAAACATAATCAAAGCCCTGCCACAGCAGCGCGTTGGTCACCGCGGCACCACCTTCACCCAGTCCGGATAACCATGGTCCGGAAAAGACTCTGGCGTAGAAAAGCGCGCCAAAAAAAGCACCAAAAAACATGACTTCGGAGAAGATGAACCACATCATCGCCATACGGAAGGACACGTCCACCTGCTTGCTATAGGTACCGCTTTCCGATTCAGCGATGACGTCAGCAAACCAGCGAAACATCATGAATACCAGCAGCGCGCCACCAACCGCCATTACAATCCATGAACCACCGTTCAGGACTGAGGCAAAGCCCATAAAGAAAAGAAACAGAGCGATTGAACCGACGATCGGCCACTTCGCTTCATGGGGTATGTAGTAACTACTTTCAGCGCTCATAATTTTTCCGTTACGTTCTTTTGCGACTTGTACAGGTTGTGCATGTTCGTTCTTGCTTTAGTACTGCTCAGCTGTCCGGAACTGTGCCACCCAACTCGTCAATGTCGAAGTAAGTGTACGAGAGGGTAATAGTATCGATGCTTCGAGGCAGATCCGGCTCAACGAAAAACACCAGTGGCAGATCCTTGGTTGAACCCGCCTCAAAGTCTTGTCGGTTAAAGCAGAAACACTCGATCTTGTTAAAATATTTTGCGGCAGACGACGGCGCAACACTAGGAACGGCCTGCCCCACGGCAGCACGCTGCGAGAGGTTAGTGACCTGGTAGGT
Organism: uncultured Granulosicoccaceae bacterium; assembly: GCA_964389335.1. GTDB lineage: Bacteria > Pseudomonadota > Gammaproteobacteria > Granulosicoccales > Granulosicoccaceae. The sequence continues at coordinate 30,150 of CAYMFQ010000011.1, read as the reverse complement.
CGTCTGGTAGCTCTTGCCGGGCACTACCTTCATGGTGCGCTGGTCCGGTTTGAAGGTCCAGGCCGCGCCGGCATTGATGACGGAAACAAACTCAACGGTAATTTCGCGTACTTCCTGCTCTGCGATTTCGGCCGTCGGAGACTCTGCCGCTTCCATCGATGGTTTACCATTGAGACCGGTGATGTCGCAGAGTACGTCATAGATCGGCACCATCAGGTAGCCAAAGCCGAACATTCCCACCACCAGCACACACAGCTTGGCTGCAGTGTACAGGTGCTTCCTGAAAAGGCTTACCGTTGCGGTCATGCGCCTGCTCCGGCACTCAGCAACTGCATAACGATGCTAAGTACATAAAACCCGAAGGCGACGAAAGCCAGAATAACCGGCACCAGTAGTTTGTTGGTTTTCTCTTTGCTCATTGCCGAGGTCGCAGCCGGCACTGCCGGCTGCTCCGTTTTACTCGCTGGATTTGATTAGCTCAATGTTGCCAATCTGATTGTTACTTGATCGGAGGCGGAGTATCGAATGTGTGATACGGCGCTGGTGACGGCACTGTCCACTCAAGACCGTCTGCACCTTCCCAAACTTCAGATGTCGCCTTTTTGCCGCCACGCATGCACTTGATCACAACGTATACAAAGATCAGCTGCGAGAAGCCAAAGCCGAACGCACCGATACTGGCAACCGCATTCCAGTCGGCGAACTGCAGGCTGTAGTCAGGGATACGACGCGGCATACCCGCCAGTCCGACAAAGTGCATCGGGAAGAACAGTACATTCAGAAAGATGGTTGATACCCAGAAGTGTATTTTGCCCCAGGTCTCGTCGTACATGTTTCCGGTCCACTTAGGCAGCCAGTAGTAGGTGGCCGCCATAATCGAATAGATTGCACCCGGTACCAGTACGTAGTGGAAATGCGCCACAACGAAGTAAGTATCGTGGTATTGAATATCCGCCGGAGTAATGGCGAGCATAAGGCCCGACAGGCCACCAATAGTGAACATCACCAGGAATCCAACCGCAAACAGCATTGGCGTTTCAAAGGTCATGGAGCCACGCCACATGGTGGCAATCCAGTTGAAAACTTTCACGCCGGTCGGAACCGAGATCATCATTGTGGCGAACATGAAAAACATCTCGCCAGCCAGCGGCATACCAACAGTGAACATGTGGTGTGCCCATACGATGAACGACAGGAACGCGATTGATGCAGTTGCGTAGACCATTGACGCATAGCCAAACAGCGGCTTGCGAGCAAAAGTCGGGATGATGCTTGAGATGATACCGAAGGCCGGCAAAATCAGAATATAGACTTCAGGGTGGCCAAAGAACCAGAAGATGTGCTGGTACATGACCGGGTCACCGCCACCGGCAGCGCTGAAAAAACTGGTACCAAAGTAGCGGTCAGTCAGCAGCATAGTCACCGCACCGGCCAGTACCGGAATTACCGCAATCAACAGATACGCAGTGATGAGCCAGGTCCAGACAAACAATGGCATTTTCATCAGTGTCATGCCCGGCGCGCGCATGTTGAAGATTGTCGCGACGATGTTGATCGAACCCATTACCGAGGAAATACCCATGAAGTGAATGGAGAAGATCACAAACGCAAAACTGTCACCGCCCTGCAGAGACAGCGGTGCATACAGCGTCCAGCCACCCGCTGGTCCGCCGCCTTCCATGAACAGCGTGGACAGCAGCAACGCAAACGCGAACGGCATGATCCAGAAGCTCCAGTTGTTCAGGCGCGGCAGCGCCATGTCAGGAGCACCGATCATCATCGGGATCATCCAGTTGGCTAAACCAACAAACGCGGGCATTACCACGCCGAAGATCATCACCAGTGCATGCATGGTGGTCATGGAGTTAAAAAACAGTGGATCAACCAGTTGCAGGCCTGGTTGAAACAACTCGGCCCGGATGATCAGCGCCATACCGCCACCGATGAAAAACATCACCAGGGCGAATAACAGATACAGGGTTCCGATATCTTTGTGGTTGGTGGTGTACAACCAGCGGGTCCAGCCTTTGGCAGGCCCATGATCATCGTGATCGTGATGTTCTGCTGTTGCAGTACTCATAAGTGACTCCGATAGATGCTCAAAATAGGTATTAGTTTTTTACTCGCGCCTAGCGCAACGCTTTAATCTGCGAGGGCTGCACTGTGTCACCGACAGTGTTGCCGAATGCGTTGCGCTGATAAGTAATGACCGCTGCCATGTCGACGTCGCTGAGTTGAGCGGCAAATGATGCCATTGCCGAGCCCTGTACGCCGGAGTAAATCACATCAATGTGTGCGTCATGAGGACCGGTAGCGATGGCACTGCCGGCAATTGCCGGAAAGGCGCCGGGGACACCCTGACCGTTGGCCTGATGACAGGCGGCGCAGAGTTGGCCGTATACGGTTTCACCCTTCGCCATCAATTCGTCCATTGCCCACTCGCGATCCGCATCTTCTTCCGTTGTGGCAGCAGTCGCTGTCGCAGCGGCGTCGTCATCGTTTGCAGCCATCACCGGTGCCGGTGCGTTTTCAGCAACCCAGGCAAGGTACTCTTCTTCAGGCACGGCCTTGACGACTACAGGCATAAATCCATGGTCTCGACCGCACAGCTCGGTGCACTTGCCACGGTAGATACCAGGCTTTTCGATTAGCGCCCAGTTTTCGTTGATAAATCCGGGAATCGCATCTTTCTTCACAGCCAGATCCGGCACCCACCAGGAATGAATAACATCAGCAGAGGTGTGCAGAAAGCGTATTTTCTTGCCCACCGGCAGTACCAGCGGGTTGTCGACTTCTTTTAGATAGTGATCGAACTGACTGATGTCGATGTTGGAACCGACCTGTCTGGCACGGTTGTGTTCAGCATCGAGGTTACTGAAAAAATTGATACCACTGTCGAGGTACTCGTAGTGCCACTTCCACTGATAGCCGGTAACTTTGATCGTCACTTCAGCGTTGGAAGTATCTTCCATGGCGATCAGCGTGCGGGCTGCCGGAATGGCCATGGCAACCAGAATTGCGAGTGGCACGGCTGTCCAGATGATTTCGACTTTGGTGCTTTCATGGAAGTCAGCTGCAACCGCACCTTTTGACTTGCGGTGCTTGTACATGGAGTAAAACATGACAGAAAACACTGCCGCGCCGATAGCACAGCAGATCCAGAAGATCAGCATGTGCAGTCCGTACACTTCCTGACTCAGGGGGGTTACCCCGACAGGCATATTGATATCGCTCGCTGCAGCACCAGCGGTTTGTGACAAAACGACAGCCGAGACCGCAGCCACCCAGCGCGCAGCCACATTCATTGGGGACCTCATCAGGGACCTACTCCAATATAATTTGTAGTGATTCTAGTTTGCGATGCACCATTGCGAAGGCACATAAAAAAGTTTTATGGGTACATACTCTCCGGCTGAAGCCGGAAATAACTATGAGATTAGCCTGAGCCTTGGTTCCTCAAAGTTCAGGCAGTGAAGCAGCTCAACATGCAACTTCCGCTTTTCTTCCTTGTTCAACAATTTTCCAATCTCCAGGTTCCGTCCACTGGATTGAAGCACCAGCTTACCGACATCGAAGCTACTGGCAGGATCGTCGAACGCCACTTTAACCCAGTGTCTGGGTAACTCGACACGGATGTCTGGTTTGTCATGCCCGCTCTCGATGAGCAAAGTATTCTCGTGAAACGAGAGCACTTCCATATAGCACAACTTCCGATAGGCCCTGCCCAGGCAAAACAGTACGATCACAAATTCCAGGCCCGCAAACGGCAACACCATCCAGTACCCGACCCACGCGATGCCTGCGCCAAAAATTGAACTCACGGCACCGAGCGATGCGGCCAGAAGGACATTAGCGCGCCAACTCATTGATTTGTTTCCCTTAACAATGATTTGGTTAACGCCTGTGTGACTGTTGCGCTGCCTGACAACCATTTAAATTAGTCGTTTTTTGAACCACTGGTTTGTAAATGTTATCGCAGCCACTGATGTCGCTCAATCTGTGTGCCAACTCGCACCCGGACTGACATCTGCCTGGTCGATTACCGCACCTGATACCGCGCTCAGATTCGAGTGCACCCGGGTAAACCTCAGGCTTTGGAGTATCGGCGAGGGGATTGACCAACACAGACTATTTCAGCGATTACTGAAATGATCATAATCACTAAACACTTTAACGGCAAGCGTTGGTTAACACTGATTTGCGTCTTTACAAATCAGCGTCGCGAGCGCCATGTTTTTGGCTGAAACTGAACCACCTGTTCACCGGGATTGCGCGGCTCAGCAGAACCAGTCTGCTTCCAACCATGCGCAACCACCAGTTCAAGGGTGGCACTGATAACGTCGTTTGCTGCGGAATGAAGTTCGTGTTGCTGCGGCTGAGCTTTGCGTAGCTGCGGCTGAGCATAGTGTGACGCGAGAGCGGTTTGCACACGCGGCGACATAAGTCCCTGGCGGCGACCGTGCAGCACACAGGTACAGCCGGTGGCACGCAACTCCGCAAGCAGCACGCCCACATCCTTGTACTGAACATCAATACGCTCTGTATCGAGCACCGGATCGGCCAGACCGGCACGGTTTAGTACATCTCCCAAATCGTGCATGTCGAGCAGTGCGTTAACGTGAGTGGCGCGGTCTATCGCATCCCAGGCATTTCTCAGTTCGACCAGGGTATCGGGACCAGCTGTGCTAATGAAGAAAGTACCACCCGGCGCCAGAACACGGTGAAGTTCACTGGCAAAGCCCGCAGCATTGTCGAGCCAGGGCAACAGCATGTTGGAAACCACCAGTTCAAACGATGCATCGGCAAACGGCCAGCTGTGCCCCGCATCCATGCACACTCTGCCAGGTTGCGTGCGCCACTTGCGCGGCCACAGACGCCAGCCACCGATTGCGCCGGCGTGCAACGCGGACAGACCAATATCGGCACCAATCAGAAATGCTTTTGGATAACGCGCTTGCAGGTCTGCCAGGTGTCTGCCGCTGCCGGTCCCCAGGTCAAGAATACGGGCCGGTGAGTCCTGTAGTAAATCAAGGCGCTCGAAAACACGCCTGGCTATTTCATCAAACACCTGTGCGTGCGCGTCATAGCTATCGACCGCGCGATCCACTGCTTTGCGCAACAGTCGTTTATCTATCTGATATTCGAGCGGGAAGTCTCCGGACTCGGGCGCTTGCGACATCAGCTCTCCGTTCATACGAATAGGTTGCACGCGTCCCGCATGTCGTGCGTGTCTATGCGGCATTTTTCTGCAGGTGGGCAGTTTTCTGGCGCATAATACCGGAGTTTACGCTGCCACAAGCGGACCAGTTGACCCATGCACTACTTATTTCCTGTTATCGGCTATCTGATAGGCTCCGTTTCGGCTGCCATCCTGGTTTGCAAGGTTGCAGGCCTGCCCGATCCTCGCACCCAGGGCTCCGGTAATCCGGGCGCCACCAACGTACTGCGCGTCGGCGGCAAAGGCCCCGCTGCGATAACGCTGCTCGGCGATGCTGCAAAGGGCCTGATACCCGTTCTTGCCGCAATGCTGATAGGCATTCCGCCTCTGTGGGTCGGACTAACGGCGCTGGCCGCAGTGCTCGGGCATCTGTTTCCGGTATTTTTTCAGTTCCGCGGTGGCAAAGGCGTCGCGACCTCGTTTGGCGCCATTTTCGGCATTTCGTGGCTGGCTGGTTTACTGACGATTGCAACCTGGCTGGCCATCAGCCTGACATTCCGCTACTCATCGCTGGCCGCGCTGACAAGCATGGTGCTGGTGCCGCTGTATCTGTGGATTACGACGAGATCAATGGCTCTGGCGGTGTGTGGCGCGCTCATTGGGGTTCTGATTTTCTGGCGTCATCGAGCAAATATTACGCGATTGCTCAATGGTACCGAGCCCAAAATAGGCGACAAGACTAAATCTTAAAACGTCGTGAACAGCCCGGCAGAACAGCTATTGCGCAGGCTCCTGACTCAATACCGGCGCCTGCAATTGATCAACCGGCCAGCGCGGCTTAACTGCGACAGCAAGTTCGTCGGCCTCACCCGCCTGCAGCCGCAGCGCACCGGCCAGCGCGATCATCGCGCCATTATCGGTACAGAACTCAAGCCGGGGAAAATACACCTTACCGTTTAGGCGGCTGGCGGTTTTCTCCAGCGCAGCGCGCAACTGGCGGTTGGCTGCAACACCACCGGAGGCAACCAGCGTGTTTATTCCCTCCTGCTCCAGAGCCCGTGCACATTTGATGGCCAGCGTATCAACCGTCGCGGTTTCAAAGGCGACGGCAATGTCCGCCACACACTGTTGATCCTGCTCGACGCCGGCGAACGCCGTGATGGCCGCAGTTTTGAGCCCGCTAAAACTGAAATCCAGACCGGGCCGGCCCGTCATCGGGCGTGCAAACTTAAAACGATCGGCGTTGCCATGCTCGGCTGCCGCCGCCAGGTGCGGTCCGCCCGGGTAGCCCAGCCCCAGTAACTTGGCAGTCTTATCAAACGCCTCCCCGGCGGCGTCATCCAGCGTGTCACCCAACAGGCGATACTGACCCACACCGTCGACGCGCACTAACTGTGTATGGCCACCGGAGACCAGCAGGCAAACGAAAGGAAATTCCGGTACTTCAGCCTCGAGCATAGGTGCGAGCAAGTGGCCCTCCATGTGGTTAACGCCGATAGCGGGCACTTGCAGTGCCCACGCCAGCGCACGACCGGCAACGGCTCCGGTAAACAGCGCGCCCGCCAACCCCGGCCCGGCGGTAAACGCTACCGCATCCAGCTCTGACAGCTTTAACCCGGCCTCATCCAGACACTGCCGGGTCAGCGGCAGCCAGCGCCGCACGTGATCACGCGACGCAATCTCGGGCACAACCCCGCCATAAGCGGCATGTTTTTCAACCTGACTATGCAACGCATGCGCAAGCAAACCTTTTTCCGTGTCATATACGGCGATTCCGGTCTCGTCACACGAGGACTCTATCCCAAGTACTCTCACTTGATACCAATGACCTTTTGGTTGATTGAATTTCAGTTGCGGCAGCGAAAGCGCGCTACCTGATTACAAGCCTGAACCACATCAGCAATCGAGTCTGCATGGCGAAAAAGCGCCAGGATCGGACAACTACTTGCTTGTGTGGATTAAACCTTTATACTTGTTGGGCTATGCTTCGGTCTTCTGTGGGCCGGGCGCCGCGTGTCTCGGCATCCGCCGTGGCAGCAGCGCTGTACAGTAACACGCACAAATGTGCTGGAAACAGCCGTCGGCCAGCAGCCGAATGGTACCCACAGTCTGGATCGTAAGGAAACAGCCCGAACGCTGAATTACTCGAGAAAAATTCAACCATGCCATCTGTACGCGTCAAAGAAAACGAACCCTTTGAAATTGCGCTGCGCCGCTTCAAGCGCTCCTGCGAAAAAGCCGGCGTGCTGACCGAAACCCGCCGCCGCGAGTTTTACGAAAAGCCGACTACCGAGCGCAAGCGCAAAGCGGCTGCTGCCGTAAAGCGCCATCAGAAGAAGCTGTCCAAGGAAGTCGCGCGTCGCGTACGCCTGTACTAATTCTGCGCGAATCTCCAGCCAGAGGCTGCACTATCGCAGCCCTCTCGCATAAGACGTCGATAGCACACCTATGTCTGATATCAAAGCCACACTGATGGCCGACATCAAAACCTGCCTTAAGGGTGGCGATAAGCCACGTTTGGCCGTGCTCAGGCTGATTTCCTCAGCCGTCAAGCAGCGCGAGGTGGACGAGCGCGTCGACACTGACGACGCGGCGATGATTCAGATCCTCGACAAAATGGCAAAGCAGCGGCGCGAGTCAATCGAGCAGTTCGAAGCCGCGAGCAGACAGGATCTCGCAGACGCTGAAAAGCGCGAACTTGAGATCATCCAGACCTACCTGCCCGAGCAAATGTCGAGCGACGAGATCGACACACTCATCAACGAGGCCATGGCTGCCACGGGTGCCAGTGGTATGCGCGATATGGGCAAGGTCATGGGTATGCTGAAGCCCAAACTCCAGGGCCGAGCGGACATGTCTGCGGTCAGTGCACAAATCAAGGCACGCCTGAACGGCTGACGCGCTGTCGATACACTCGGGTGCGCCGCACCACCCCTGCTCTCAATTCACTTGTACATTAAAGTACACACAGCGAAGACTGAGTGTTGGGATCTGTTTGCCTAACACCGTGCAACTGCATCCCGACAGCCAGCATGGCTGCTGCAATCAACTACACTAAAACGTTCCACTTTCCTTAAGAACAACCGCAGCAATTGCGGCAGGTCAGCTTATCGCCCATGGCAAACGCTTTTCAGTTTCTCGATACCCCTCGCACCGATCCGGATAAGAGCGCAGCCGGTGAGCGAGTTTTGCATTTTCGCGAAATCTACGGTCAGTATCAGCCCGATGCTGCTGCAGTTCAGTCGGAGCGCTGCCTGGCCTGCGGCAACCCGTACTGCGAGTGGAAGTGCCCGGTGCACAACTACATTCCCAACTGGCTCAAACTGATCGCCGACGGCAAGTTGTTTGAGGCGGCGGAAATGAGCCACCGCACCAACTCCCTGCCGGAGATGTGTGGCCGGGTTTGCCCACAGGATCGATTGTGTGAGGGTGCCTGCACATTGAATGATGGTTTTGGCGCAGTGACTATCGGGTCGATTGAAAAGTACATCACCGATGAAGCGTTAAAGCAGGGCTGGCGACCAAATCTCGACCACGTCGTCAAGACCGGCAAACGCGTGGCAATCGTTGGTGCCGGCCCAGCGGGACTGAGTTGTGCCGATGTGCTGGTGCGCAACGGTGTAACCCCGGTGGTATATGACCGCTACAGCGAAATTGGCGGCTTGCTCACCTTCGGCATTCCTCCCTTCAAGCTGGAGAAAGAAGTTGTGTTTACGCGCCGCAGCCTGCTGGAGGAAATGGGCGTTGAGTTTAAGCTCAATACCAGCATCGGTGACGATATTCCCGTGCAGCAACTGCTCGATCAGTTCGACGCGGTGTTCCTCGGCATGGGTACCTATACATCCATGCGCGCAGGATTTCCCGGCGAGCAACTGGCCGGCGTCTACGATGCGCTGCCGTATCTGATATCCAACGTCAATCAGGTACAGCAATGGCCCAACGAGCAGGTGATTGACCTGCGTGACAAACGCGTTGTTGTACTCGGTGGCGGCGACACCGCGATGGACTGCAACCGCACCGCTATCCGCCAGGGCGCACACTCCGTCACTTGCGCCTATCGGCGTGACGAAACCAATATGCCCGGCTCCAGGCGCGAGGTGCGCAATGCAAAGGAAGAAGGGGTCAACTTTCTCTGGAACCGCCAGCCGCTTGAACTGCTGGGTACTGACGAAGTTACCGGAGTTAAGGTAATCTCTACCCGTCTTGGCGACCCCGACGATCGCGGCCGACGTTCACCGCAGCCAGTCGCCGGCAGCGAGGAAGTAATCGAAGCCGATGCGGTCATTGTGGCATTCGGGTTCCGGCCCAGTCCGGCCAGCTGGTTTGACCAGTTTGCCATCACCACTGACAACGACGGCCGCGTGGTTACCAGTGCCACCGCACCAGACCGCAGCACCAGTCACCGCTTTGCACAGCAGACGGATAACCCGAAAATATTTGCCGGGGGTGATATGGTACGGGGTTCTGACCTGGTGGTTACCGCGGTGTTTGAAGGACGCAGCGCCGCCAGAGGAATACTCGACTATCTCGACATCTAATATGCATTCAATAAGAAATACGCGTCTGCTAGACGTTCTTCACGACCGCGGGGTCGATCGCACACCAATCTGGATTATGCGCCAGGCCGGTCGCTACCTGCCGGAATACATGGAAACCCGCAAGCGCGCAGGTGATTTCATGACACTCGCAGGCACACCGGAGCTCGCCTGCGAAGTGACGCTGCAGCCGGTGCGCCGCTTTACGCTCGACGCCGCCATTTTGTTTTCAGACATTCTGACGGTACCAGACGCCATGGGCCTCGGCCTGTACTTTGAAGCGGGTGAAGGACCACGCTTTAAATCACCGGTGCGCACACCCGACGATATTGAAAACCTGGCCTCCCCTGACCCGGAAACCGAGCTGCGTTACGTCATGGACGCGGTGCGCCTGATCCGTCGCGAGCTAAACGACAGTGTGCCGCTGATCGGTTTTGCCGGCAGCCCCTGGACAGTTGCCACCTACATGATCGAGGGCGGCGGCAGCAAAGACTACCCCTACGTTAAGCGCCTGATGTACGGCGACGAAGGGGCGCTGCACCGACTGCTGCTGAAGATAACCGAAACCACCATCAGCTATCTGCGAGCACAGGTTGACGCCGGCGCGCAGGCATTGATGGTTTTCGATACCTGGGGAGGCATTTTAACGCCACGTGCGTACCATGCGTTCTCCCTGCACTACATGCAGCGCATTGTCGATGCACTGAAAAAATCACACGCTTCTACGCCAATAACGCTGTTTACCAAAAACGGCGGCATGTGGCTGCCGGATATCGCGCGCACCGGCTGCGATGCTGTTGGTGTCGACTGGACCATTGATCTGCGCGATGCACGTGCACTCACCAACGATACCGTGGCACTGCAGGGCAACCTTGATCCGGGTGTACTCTATGGCTCCAAAAGCAAGATCCGCGAAGAAGTTCAGCGCGTGCTCGAGAGTTATGGGGAAGGCGAGCGACACATCTTCAACCTCGGGCATGGCATACACCAGCACATTGATCCGGAAAATGTCGAGTTTATGATCGAAACCGTGCACGAGCTAAGCCCGGCTTTTCACCCGAAGTAAATGAAACAGGCGTTGATCACCGGTGCCAGTGGTTATCTGGCACATCGACTGTTGCCGGTCGCCGCAGAACACACACAGGTGACCGGTGTGTGCCGCAATCCGCCTGATAGCACGAGCAGCGCCGCATCGTTTGTCGCGCTCGACATCACCGATGCCGAGGCCACTCGCAACGCGCTGTTGCAATTTGCACCGGACGTAATCATCCACGCTGCGGCAGCCAATCCGGGTTGCAGTGATGATGAAATGTGGGCAGTCAATGCTGGTGCCACCAACGTTATTAGCGAGATTGCAGCAACGCTCAACAGCCGACTGGTTTTTGTGTCGACAGATATCGTCCACAACGGTGCCTGCGCTCCCTACCCGGATACCGCCGCACCCGATCCGATCAATGCCTATGGCAAGAGCAAGGCTGCCGGTGAAAGCGCAGTGCTGTCCTATCCGCGCGGGGTCGTGGCGCGTACCTCGCTAATTTATGGTTTGGAGCAGATGGACCGGGGTACCGCAGGCTTTGTTGATGCACTGACTAACGGACGCCAGTTAACCCTGTTTGATAACGTACTCCGCCAACCGGTCTGGATAGACTCGCTGTGCCACGCGCTTTGTGCGCTCGCCTTTGAGCAAACTGCGGAAACCGGGGTAATCAATGTGGCGGGAGAACAGCCACTGAGCCGAGCAGACTTTGGCAGGAAAATGCTGCATCACTGGCAGGCACCGAATACCGATACCATCCAGATTGCCAGCGCTGGTGACGGAGTGCCACTCGACTGTCGTATGGATCTTGACCGGGCACAGGCACTCGGTTTCGCATTGCCCGGCGTTGATGAAGTGCTTGGCAGGCACTGAGGAGCGGGCACAACCACAGCCCGCTGCACTGAATTTTACTCGCTCAGAAAAGCTGTTCGATTTTCTTTTTTTGCGATGAAGGTGCCTGCGGCTCCCTCACGACAGGCTGCTGTCGTTGCACCGGTGCAGCCGGAGTTTCGTTGCTCGGCTTAGTACCATCCTGCACCAGCACCACCTCACGGCGTGGCTGTGGTTTTGGCTGAGGTGTCGGCGCTTTGCGTTCTGCGTATTCGGTCGGGATATTCTCATCGCGGAAAAACTCGAAATAGGCATTGTCGCTGCCCGGTGCTGCAAGCTTGCCGGTTTTGCGATCAACGCGCACGGTCGAAATGCCCTCAGGCTGAAACTCACGATCTTCCGCCACACCGTCCAGCGCCACTCGCATGTAGTCAATCCACATGGGCAGTGCTGCAACTCCACCGCTCTCTTTGTTACCCAGTGAGGTTTGCTCGTCATAGCCAACCCATGCAGTTGCGACAAGCTCACTGTTGAAACCGGTGAACCACGCGTCGTAGAGATCGTTGGTGGTGCCGGTTTTACCCGCCAGATCACCACGCCCCAGTGCCTTGGCACGTGTGGCAGTTCCGCGGCGCACCACCTCCTTCATGATCGAACGCATAATGAACGCATTGCGCTCCTCAATCGCACGCGGCGCGGCCACACGATCCGGCGGCTGCGGAATCTCGCGTATTTCTGTATCAGCTTCGGGCTCGGCCGCGGCGAGCAGCGGGCTTTCGTCGTCATACTCACTCGCTGACGCGGTCAGCTCTTCTGACTCAGCACCATCGGCAATGTCCTCGACCGCATTTTGCATCTCGGCGCACTGCTCCGGCGTATCGCAGAATTCAACCGCGGATGCCTGGTAAATCAGCCGGTCGTCACCATCGTAGATTTTCTCGATAAAGTGAGGCGGTACCAGATAGCCTCCACTGGCAAACGGTGTGTAGCCAGCAGCCAGTTGCAGCGGTGTCATATCACCACTGCCAAGCACCAGCGACAGGTTGCGAGGCAGACTTCTGCTCTCGAAATTAAAACGCTTGGCATACCCGATCGCGCGCGGAATTCCAAGGTTTTGCAACACTCGGATGGACACCAGATTGCGCGACTTAACCAGTGCCTCACGCAGTCTGGTGGGGCCAAAGAAGCGTCCGGAGTAATTGCGCGGACGCCATTCGTCCTCGAGCACATTGTCTTCCAGCACCACCGGCGTATCGTTATAGATGGTTGCTGCTGTATCGCCGTACTCAAGCGCCGCAGAATAGATAAACGGTTTGAAGTTGGAGCCCGGCTGACGATACGCCTGTGTTACCCGATTGAACTTGCTGCGATAAAAATCGAAGCCGCCAACCAGCGCCATAATCTTCCCGTCAACCGGTGACAGTGACACCAGTGCACCTTCAACTTCGGGCATTTGCGCCAGCGCGTATTCAAGTGCTTCTGTTGTAGTGTCTGCAGGCTCGGCTTCGGCAACCTGCTCGCCTTCGGCAGCTTCCTCTGTTGGTACCGGCACCTGCTCAACGTAGATCAGATCAAGTGGCTGCAGAACCTCGCCCGGGGTGGTGTAAAGCGGCAATTCCTTGTCTTCCTCGCTGCGAGGCGATGCCCACTCTATATTGCGCCACGGAATCTCAATGCGGTCGCCGCCCTGCAAAATCGCGTAAGCGGTATCTGCACTGGTTTCAGTAACGAGCGCGGCAGCCAGATCACCGTGTGCTGGCAGCGTTGCGAGTAATTCATCCACCGCATCCTGTGTTTCGACATCCGCTTTGGTGGCCTTGCCCGGTAAACGAAAGCCATGACGCTTTTCGTAATCAATCAGCGCCCTGCGCAGCGCCTTGGTGGCAGCCAGCTGATGACGGCTGTCGATGGTGGTGTAGACCCGATAACCACCGGTGTATGCCGCTGATCCGAGCCAATTTACCATCTGCGCCCGCGCCATTTCGCTGACATAACCGGCCTCAGTTTCGCTGGCAGTGCGATGCAGCTTGGCGGTAACCGGCTGTGCCTTCGCCTGTTCGAATTCCGCCACGGTAATTTTGTCGAGTTCACGCATGCGGCGCAGCACGTAATTGCGCCGTACCAGCGCTCGCTCGGGGTTCACAATCGGGTTGTAGAGTGATGGCGCTTTGGGCAGACCAGCAATCATCGCCGCTTCCGCCAGTGTCAGCTCGGACACATCCTTACCGTAGTACACCTTGGCCGCAGACGCCGCACCGTAGGCGCGGTTACCGAGGTACGGAATATTCATGTACAGCTCGAGAATCGACTCTTTGCTGAGCTGCCTCTCGATTTTTAACGCAAGCAGTATCTCGTTGATTTTGCGCAGATAGGTTTTTTCCGGCGACAAATAAATGTTGCGCGCCACCTGCATCGTGATGGTGCTGCCACCCTGCCCTTTGCGGCCGGTTTTTATCAGATTGATACCGGCGCGAATCAGGCCCTGGTAGTCAACGCCCGGATGCTCGTAGAAGCGGTCATCCTCAGATGCAATCACTGCATCAATCAGTACCTGCGGGGTCTGTTCAATGTGCAGTTGCTCGCGACGCTTCTCGCCGAACTCGGCAATCAGCTTGCCGTCGCTGGTGTACACCGACAGCGGCACATGCAGCTCGACATCTGCCAGCGTATCGATGTCCGGCAGCTGGGGTTCAAGACGTTTGTAAGTAAAAAAACCGGCGACCGAAATGATCAGAAAGCCGATGACAGACAAACCGAGAATAATTTTGAAAATATGCCTCAACAAGGCCTGATACTCGCTCCGCTAGTGTTCGTGAACCCCGTGCCGGTATCCACATTTCGGAACCGGATAGACGCGCATACCGTCGATTGTCTCATCCTTTGAGCGCATTTTGGCAGTTTGCGACACGAGTCGCGCCTGAATTGGAGTGCCTTTTGCAGCCTGATTATGGCAGCTGCCAAGGCTTTTGTGAAAAAACCTTCGCAACTTATTAAAAAACAAAAACTAAGTTTTGCTGAATTTTTACCTGGGCAAACAGTCGGGCGCTATCCCATATCATGAATTTTTCAATCGGAAAAAAACAGTCGAACCTGGTCGGAGTGGATATTAGTTCCACTTCGGTGAAGTTGCTGGAACTCAGCCGCACAAACTCAGGGTATCGAATCGAAAGCTACGCGGTAGAGCCGCTGCCAGCTAACGCGATGAACGACAAAAGCCTGCAGGATGTAGAGGCGGTTGGCGAAGCGATCAAGAGGGCGCTGAAGCGTTCCGGATCGAAAAAGCGATTTGCAGCAGTGGCCGTGCCGAGTGCAATGGTTATCACCAAAGTGATCCAGATGCCGGCCGGGCTGAAGCCCAGCGAACTCGAGGCGCAAATCCAGCTTGAAGCGGACCAGTATATTCCGTACTCGCTCGACGAAGTAAACCTCGATCACCAGGTCATTGGTCCCAACGAGCACGAGTCCGGCAGCAACGATGTATTGCTGGTTGCCTCGCGTTCAGAGAATGTCGAGGAGCGCACCGCCGCCTGCGAGATTGGTGGTCTGACCGCCAAGGTCGTCGACATTGAACCCTACACCATCGAGCACACCTGCAAGCTGATTCAGGAACAGACCGATGTCGACTGGGGCGAAAAGACCATCGCCGTCCTCGACATTGGTGCCACCATGACCAGCCTCAGCGTATTCCGCAACGACTCGCTGGTTTATACCCGCGAACAACCGTTTGGCGGCAAGCAGTTGACCGAAGAAATCATGCGCCGTTATGGCCTCTCTTACGAAGACGCGGGTCGCGTCAAGCGTGTTGGTGGTCTGCCGGAAAACTACGAGCCCGAGATTCTCGATCCGTTTAAAGATCAGATGGTGCAGCAGGCCAACCGCTTTCTGCAGTTCTTCTTCTCTGCTGACCAGAACGACTACGTCGACCAGATTTTGCTGGCCGGTGGATGTGCGGAGATACCCGGCATTAGTGACCTGATCGAGGCACAGATCGGCACACCGACCACTATCGCCAACCCTTTTCACAAGATCGATTGCGCTTCTGGCATCGCTCAACAGCGACTGATGTCAGATGGTCCGGCGATGATGATCGCGTGCGGCCTGGCTACTCGAGGATTTGACTAATGGCCAAAATTAACCTGCTTCCCTGGCGCGAGGAACAGCGCCAGCAAAAGGCCAAGGAATTTGGCATTAGCGCACTGCTAACGGCAATTGTCGGCGCCGGTATCGTCTACGCGGGTGTTCAATACGCACAGCAGCGCATTGACCATCAGGAAAACCGCAACGCGTACCTGCAGACCGAAATTAACAAGCTGAAGGCAGAGCTCAAAGAGATTGAAGAGCTCGAGTCGACCAAGGCCAACCTGCTCGCCCGGATGGACATCATCCAGGAGTTGCAGGCCAAGCGCCCTCAGGTTGTACACACTTTTCAGGAGCTCGCCGAGCGCGTTCCGGATGGTGTCTACCTGATGACAATGAAACAGGAAAAAGATCGCCTGACCTTCGAAGGTCGCGCCGATTCAAATGCTCGGGTTTCAACGCTGATGCGTAACCTCGACTCCTCTGACTGGTTCAAAACCCCGGGGCTGGATGTCATTCAATCGGCTCGCGACAGCGGCATCAGCAGTTTCAAGCTGCGTCTGTCTCAGTCTGTGGCACCCGCCTCCGACAATCAATTAGCCATTAGTGACGAATAGGGGAAGATCGTGGATATAGGACAAGCTTTCTCTGATCTTCAGAACCTCGAAGCGAGTGATCTGAAGCGAATAGGCTCAGCGCCCCTGGGCGTGCGGGCAGCGGTACTGGCACTCGGGCTGGCGGCTATCGTCGGTTGCGGAATCTGGTTCCTGGTGAAACCGATGTTTCTCGATCTCGATCGCATCGCCGCCAAGGAGCAGACGCTGAAAACACAGTTTGATTCAACCCAGGCCAAAGCGGCAAACCGCGAAGCCTATGTTGAACAACTGACTGAAATGAAACGCACCTTCAACGTCATGTTGCGACAGCTGCCCAACAAGACCGACATCGAGAGTCTGTTGATCGATTTGTCGCAGACAAGTGTCGCTGCAGGCCTTGAGGTTGAATTTTTCAAGCCGGAAAAAGAAATCGCCCGCGAGTTCTACGTTGAGTACCCGATTCGCATCAGCGTTACCGGTAATTACCACCAGTTTGGGAACTTTGTCAGTGGACTGGCTGCACTTCCCAGAATCGTGACGCTGCACAACATTGCGATCACGCCGAGTACCGGCGCTCAGCAGCAAAACAACAATCAAACTAAAGCGGTGCAGAAGCTGAAAATGGATCTGACAGCAACGACCTACCGCTACTTAGAAGACGACGAGGCCTAAGCGTGAAGCAAAGTAAATTCGCATCCCGGCTCTCATGGCTGCGTTGCGCGATCATAGTGATCACTGGTCCTGCCATGCTCGCAGCGTGCAGCAACGATATGACTGATCTTCATGATTTCGTTGCCGAGACCCGGAAGAAACACCAGGGCCGCGTTGACCCACTGCCGGACTTCGTTCAATACCAGACAGTGGCCTATGCGGAGCAGGATCTACGAGATCCGTTCAGACCGCAGACTGAATTGTCAGCCGCAGCACCGACCAGTTCGGCAAGCGGTCCCCGACCCAGCGACAACCGGCGTCGGGAAATTCTGGAAAGTTACCCGCTCGACGCGCTGAAGATGGTTGGCATCCTGAAGCAGCGAGCATCAAGCTGGGCGCTGGTGCAGGATCCCGAGGGAACCATCCACCGCGTTCAGCCCGGCAACTACGCCGGCCAGAATCACGGCAAGATCGTGCAGATATCGGAAAACCAGATCAACCTGGTCGAATTGATTCCTGATGGCATCAGCGGCTGGATACAACGCGAGGCCCAGTTGGCGTTAGGTGAAGACGAATGATTGTAAAGACTGACCAGGCAACCAGAAACAGAACAACGACGCGACGGAGAACGAAGGTGAATAAACCAACAGTCTGCAGCAAGGTTCACACAAGCAAACTGCGGCTGCTCGCCATCGCGATGAGTACCGCACTTATATCCGGTGGCGCACTTGCAGCAACGCTCGATGACGTGGTCCATACCACGTTACCAGGCAATCAACAGCAAATCGCTTTTAAACTGAGCGAGTCGGTTGGCAACCCAACCACATTTTCAATTGACGAGCCTGCGCGCATCGCGATTGATCTGCTCGGCACTACCAACGCGCTCGATCGTCGCATCGTGCCAGTTGGTGTCGGCAACATTGAAAGCGTCAACATCGTTGAAGCAGCCGATCGCACACGGGTTGTTCTCAACCTTGGCGCGATGGCCGAGTACGACACTCAGATTGATGGCAATCAACTGCTGGTCACACTCAGTGACAGCGATGCCCAGGGCTCGTTAAGCGAAGCCATCATTGAGGAATCGGGACCACTGGATCCGGCGGATTTCGATGATGAGCCAACCGAGAGCGCCGCGAACATACCGGTGGCAAGCGAAGGCTCCGTCATTGAAGTGCCGGCGGATCTGCCGCTCAGCTTCGATCCGGACCGACCTGACGGCGACGAGCAGCCGGAAGTTGACATCCAGCAGGTTCAGCCGACTGCCGAACCAACGCAGGATCAGCCACAGATTGATGTGGAAACCGGCGCACCGGTGCAGGAATACGTTGAAGATTCCGGTACCCCATCAGCACCGGTCATTGCACCACTGGACGCACCCCTTGATGTAGCGACCACTCTGCCTCCACAGCCTGACGTCGACAACGTGGCCTATAACCCGGCCGATCAGGGTGTTGACTACTCGAACCAAAAGGCGATTTTCAACCCGCCACCGTCAATTGGACCGACTCCGGTTTACAGCGGTGAAGAGTTGTCACTAAACTTCCAGGACATTGAAGTACGCTCGGTACTGCAGTTGCTGGCTGACTTTACTGACCTGAACATCGTTGTCAGCGACAGCGTCTCAGGCAAGCTGACACTGCGACTGAAAAACGTTCCCTGGGATCAGGCGCTGGATATCATCCTGCGCACCAAGGGTCTGGACAAGCGCGCCTCCGGCAACGTGATCATGGTTGCCCCGACCGGCGAAATTGCGGCCCAGGAAGCAGCTGAGCGTGAAGCGGCACAGAAAGCCATCGAACTCGAGCCACTGCGCACCGAATTCGTACAGGTTAACTATGCCAAGGCGACCGAAGTAGCGGCGATACTGAAATCCGAAACTGGCGGTGTACTGTCAGAGCGCGGCAATGTCACTATCGACGACCGTACCAACACCATTCTGGTCAACGACACCAGCGATGTACTCGGTAAGGTTCGCGCGCTGGTAACACGGCTCGACATTCCGGTCAGACAGGTTCTGATTGAGTCGCGCATTGTTATCGCCACCGATGACTTCAACCGTGAAATGGGTGTGCGCTTCGGTGTCAACCGCGATACCACCAACAACGATGGCGAGGGCTTCCTGCTTAGCGGTAACTCCAACGGCATCACTAACCTGGGCAACAACGATGAGTTGGCGGAAGAGCGCTTCAACGTAAACTTCCCGGCATCGAGCCGTGCAGGCAGCCTGGCACTGGCTTTCGCCAAACTGCCCTTCGGCACCCTGCTTGAGCTTGAACTCTCGGCCATGCAGGCAGAAGGTCGCGGTGAGGTGATTTCAAGCCCACGCGTCATTACCGCCAACCAGCGCGAAGCCTACATCGAACAGGGTGTTGAGATTCCGTATCGTGAGGCCACTTCCAGTGGTGCGGCATCAGTCTCTTTCAGAAAGGCCGTACTGGCACTGAAGGTGAAGCCGCAGATCACACCGGATGAGCGCATCATCATGGATCTGACCGTCAACAAAGACACGGTCGGTGAACTGGTCGGATCAGACGTCAACCAGGTACCCAGTATCGACACCAGAGAAGTTAATACTCAGGTACTGGTCGCCAACGGTGAGACTGTGGTCCTCGGTGGTATCTACGAGCAGACCATCATTCAGCAGCGTGACTCGATACCATTCTTTGGCGATCTTCCGCTGGTGGGCAAGCTGTTTCAGTTCAACGCCGCTGAAGACGACAAGACTGAACTGCTGGTGTTCGTAACACCAAAGATAGTCAACGACGGTACCTCAGCACTGGATCGCTAATCAGCCAACCAGTCTGCAGTTCCACAAAAGAAAAACCGCGGCTTGTCCGCGGTTTTTTTTGTCTGAAATTTTTGCCCTAATGCTGTACCGTCGCAGTCATGATTGCGCGCATTCAACATGGCTAATATTTTTCTGATAGGACCAATGGGTGCTGGCAAAACCACCGTTGGCCGCCAGCTCGCGCGCAGACTTGGCCGTCCGTTTTTCGACAGCGACCGCGAGATAGAAGCGGCCTGTGGCGTCGATATTCCCACCATCTTTGACTTTGAAGGCGAAGCCGGCTTCAGGCGCCGCGAAGCGCGCATGATCGATCTGCTGACGAAGAAACAAGACATCGTGCTTGCCACCGGCGGCGGTGCTGTTCTGCGCGATGAAAACCGACTGCGCCTGAAAAAGCGCGGCACCGTGGTATTTCTCGATGTCGATATCGACGTGCAGGTCGAGCGCACCTCGCGCAACAGTTCCCGACCGCTGCTGCAGCAGCCAGACCCGCGCGCCACACTGCTTGAAATGAGCCGCCACCGCGACCCGATCTACCGTGCAGTGGCCGACATTCACATCAGCACCAGCAGGCAGCGTCATCGACGTGTCGTTGATCGTATCTGCCGGCAACTCGACAAAATAGCGAGCGGCCGTCAGAGCAGCGCACCCACTTCCGTTATTGCACAAAAAAGCGAATAAAATTGAGCACTGTCACCGTCGATCTCGGAGAGCGCAGCTATCCGATCATTATCGATACCGATATTGTCGCAAGTACCGATAGCTATCGCGAACACATCAGCGGTCGCAATGTGCTGGTCGTCTGTGATGACAACACCCGCCACCACTACCTGCAACCACTGCTCGACTGCCTGCAGGAATTCAACACGGGCTACGTGTGCCTGCCGGCCGGCGAGGCGAATAAAAATCTCGCAACCGTTAACCTGATCTTCGACGAGTTACTGAACCTGAACTTCGATCGCAACTGTACGCTGATTGCACTCGGCGGCGGTGTCGTCGGCGACATCTGCGGCTTTGCTGCAGCGACCTATCAACGCGGCGTTGCCTTTATACAAGCACCAACCACCTTGCTGGCCCAGGTCGATTCATCAGTTGGTGGTAAAACCGGCGTTAATCACGAACTCGGCAAAAACATGATCGGTGCTTTTCATCAACCGCAATGCGTCGTGGCTGATATGAACACACTGCGTACATTACCAGATCGTGAGCTTCGGGCCGGCCTTGCCGAGGTAATCAAGTACGGGTTAATCGATGATGTCGATTTTTTTAACTGGCTTAAAACCGCCCTGCCCGATTTACTGAAGCTCGACAGTGCAGCGCTCGAAGAAGCAGTCCGACGCAGTTGCGAAAGCAAAGCGCGCATCGTTGCCGCCGACGAACGGGAGCAGGGTCAGCGTGCATTGCTAAACCTGGGTCATACATTTGGCCATGCGATAGAAACGGCCACCGGTTATGGCGTTTGGCTACACGGTGAGGCCATCGCCGCCGGCATGTGTATGGCGGCCCGTTTTTCTGCTTCCCATGGCTATATGGAGTCAGACAAAGTCGGTGAAATAGAAGCGATTTTCACAGCGGCTGGTCTGCCAACACAGCCACCAGCAAACATGACGGCCAGGCAATGTTACGATTTAATGCGTCGCGACAAGAAAGTCAGAGACAATGTTTTAACACTGGTGCTGATGAAAGATATCGGTCAGTCTTTTCTCAGCAAAGGTCATGAACACAATCGTTTGTTGAGCTTTTTACAGGACTGCTTTGAAAAAGCCTGAGCCCACAACATTCATAATTACCACTGCTCACAATTATTGTTTGTTAACGTTAGACCGGACACAGCAATAACAGGCCGGGCCACTTACTTCACGCCGAATACTCCGCATCGCTGTGATGACTGACGTTGCCGTCGATGCCAACCTACCTTACACTTCGGTAAATCTGCCCTTGCTATTGATTACATCTGTATTAGAGTCTGAAATAGCAGGCAGACATTCGTACAAGCGTAACGTGGTGTCCGCTACACCGCATGGCGCGCCCAGCTTCTCCCAGCCACCTGTGGTAACTGGTCTGATGAACACGCAACAGACCCCACACAGTGCGATATATATGGTGCGATGTTTCACCGTTAACAGCGCACTTTTTATTGCACGGTTGATACAACAGAAGGTATCGACTTGTAAGTGGTTGGAAGAGTAGCCGGGCCTGTCCCGCACACCCGTTTGTTTGCGCCGAATTTGATTCTGCATCACTCGATAAAGAACGCATACAAGATACGGGGTTAACCATGTCTGACGAAGTAACCGGAACGGCAATACTGCACGAAGAGACACTCAGGGAACTGGGTCTCAGCGAGCAGCCATTTGTCGATGGAAAAAAGCCTCATCGCTTTACAGACTCGTCGTTGCAAAAAACGCGAGCATCTCTTGAGCAACACACCCGCTTCGGTGAATCCGTGCACCTGCTGCTCGGTGATACCGGTGCCGGTAAGACGGTGTTGCTGTCACAGCTGATTAAACACTGCAAGAACAGCATCAAGCCGTTCGTCGCGAAAGGCAGTGACGGCTTTGTAGCTGACGCTTTTTTAGCCGCCGTTTTACATCAGCTGGGTGGCGAACAATCTGAAGACATGACCGAACTGGTCGAAGCGCTGGCGCCGGAGTTTGCCGCTCTGAATGAAGATCAGTTCAGTGTATTGCTGGCAATTGACGACGCGCACCTGGCACCGGTCGAAGAAATCGCCGAGCTGGTCAATGTCATGAGCGAATTCAACAACGACGGTGAAATCAGCGCCAGACTGCTGCTAACCGGCGAAGCCAAACTCAAGTCCAGTCTCGATGCGCTCGCGCGTGAGTATGAAGGCATGACCTTCGAACCGTCAGTATCGACACTGGCTCCGTTAACGGAACCTCAAATGCGAGACTACCTGTCATCGCGCCTCAATCACGCCGGCCACACGGATGTGTTTCCGTTTACCGAAAAAGCACTGGCTAAAATCCACCGCGAAAGTGGCGGTTTGCCAGCCAACGTCAACACCGGCTCTGCACACTATCTGAACACCGTGTACGCCAATGCCTCAGCCGGCAAGGCCGGTGGTGGCCTGTTCGCAGCGCTGGGCTGGCCGGTGCTGGCACTGGGTACTGCTGCGGTCGGTCTGATCGCGTGGGGATTGTCGATGTTCATCGGAGGCGATGATCCGGATCAGATCGTAACCGTCAAGCCACCGACCATAGTCGCCAATGCGCCGGTTGAAATAAAATTGGTCGAAGACGATGCCGACGCAGAAGGCACCAATGAATCGGGCGAAGACCTGAACGACGCCATTAAAGATCTGGCATCGACTGACTTGCAGGGTGACCAGACGGGTTCCGGTGACAGCCTGTTGCAACTACCGGACACAGACAGCGACGCGACCACCGGCAGCGCCGACCCAGTTGATACAGATGCCGCCGCAGACGCAGTAAACAACGCTGCAGACGCCACCGAGGCATCCGTTAACGAAACCGTCGCACAAGCCGCGGACTCGGCCTCACAAGCCACCGAACAGCTGACTGAAACGGTCCAAAATGCCGCAGACAGTGCAACTAGTGCAGCAGCCGATGCAGCGGATAGTGCGGCCAGCAACGCTGAGGCGCTGGTATCCAATGCCGAATCAGAGGCGGAATCGGCGGCCGGTCAGGCAGAGCAACTTGCCGATGCGGCCTCACAGCAGGCGACAGAAACCGCTCAGGCAACCGAGCAGGTCATCAGCGACAGCGACAGCAACGAAAGCGCAAACAGCGAGCCTACCGAAACGGTGATCGCGTCATCCGAGAGCAACTCCAGCCAGACCGGCACCGCCAGCAATACCGTCGCCGAGACTCGCCGCAACAACGGCGTCGCGATAACGACTACACAGCCGATCGTCGCTGAAAGCGAAGCCGTGGATATCAGCGATCTGAAAGATAACGACGCGCTAGCGGACAATAACAACAACGACAATGGCGTCGCCGTACCGGTGCCAGAAGTAGATGCCGAGCCATCAGCACCGCTGGTACAGCGAGCTGTTGAGAACGAGCGCTGGGTGCTGTTTCAGGAACCCACACATTTCACCGTACAGCTGGCAACGTCGCGCGAGCGCAACTACATTCTGCAGCTGGCACAGGGCCTGACGGAGTCACCGGTGGCGATTTACCCGTTCAAGACCACCGAAAGCCAGAATCCGGTATTCGGATTGCTCAGTGGACTCTATGAAACACGCACTGAAGCCATTACCGCTGTCGAAAACATGCCCAACGACGTCAAGCGATTTGGCGTGTGGATTCGCCCCATCAGCGACCTGCAGGCGGATATCAAGCGAAACCAGTAGCTATACCGCTGCCAGCCTCTGTGGCTGGCAGCATTCCGCGCGGTTCCAGCTGTAATTCCTTGTCGAATCCTCTCGGCAGACAAATCCTCACCTTCCTACTATTCAAGACAGGAATCCGCGCGGCAAAGTCCGTGTCGTGAGAGTTTGACCAGTCGCGCCGGATGCAATCCCGTGCACTCGCAGTGGCGGAGGTTCTGCCGCGCAGACTCCTGACCAGCGACTAAACTTGGTGTAGCAGGCGTGTTATCCCATCGCCTCAACGGCACTTACCCTCATCCATCGACAAGACAGTTTATGCACCCATTGGCGGCCCCCCAACAACCCGGTCTCTACCAGCCCGACTTCGAGCACGACAGCTGCGGATTCGGCCTGATCGCACACATTGACGGTGAGTCTTCACACGCGTTGGTGCTGAACGCTGTGCAGGCACTGGCCAGAATGACACACCGTGGTGCCATTGCGGCAGACGGCAAATCGGGCGACGGTTGCGGTCTGTTGCTGAAAAAGCCGGAGCAGTTTCTGCGCGCCGGCGCCGCACAATGCGGTTTTACGCCCGGGCGCTTGTTTGCAGCAGGCATGATTTTCCTCAGTCGCGATAGCGAGCGCGCCGACCGCGCCAGACTGGCTCTTGCGCAACGGCTTGAGGCGCGCAGGCTGACTGTCGATGGCTGGCGCGAAGTACCCATCAATGAAGATGCCTGCGGCCGTGAAGCCGCCAAATCGATGCCACGAATCGAACAGCTCTACGTGACCGCACCCCGGCACATGGATACGGCCGAATTCAATCGCAATCTGTTTGTGGCCCGCCGCCAGGCAGAAATAGAACTGCGCGAGCAGGACCCGGATTTCTTCGTCTGCTCTCTGTCGGCGGACGTCATTCTGTACAAGGGCCTGATGATGCCGGCACGCCTGCCGGAGTTTTACACCGACCTGAACGATCCAGCGCTTAAGTCCAGCATTGCCGTTTTTCATCAGCGCTTTTCCACCAACACCATGCCGCAGTGGCGACTGGCTCAGCCATTTCGCTATCTGGCGCACAACGGCGAAATAAATACCATTCGTGGCAATCGCAACTGGGCCAATGCACGCGCCAGTAAGTTCCACAGCGAACTGTTGCCCGAATTGCAGGCGCTCACGCCGCTGGTATCTATGTCAGGCTCGGATTCGATGTCACTGGATAACATGCTCGAAGTGCTGTTGGCCGGCGGCATGGATATCTTTCGCGCCATGCGTCTGCTGCTGCCACCTGCCTGGCACAACATGAATGCAACCGACCCGGACATGCGTGCATGGCTCGAATATGTATCCATGCATATGGAACCCTGGGACGGCCCCGCCGGTGTGGTGCTTACCGACGGTCGCTACGCCTCGTGTGTACTTGATCGCAACGGCCTGCGCCCGGCCCGCTATGTCATTACCCGTGACCGCCACATCACACTGGCGTCAGAGGCCGGTGTCTGTGACTACGCTGCGGAAGATGTTGTGGCCAAGGGGCGTGTGCGCCCGGGACAGATGTTTGCCATCGACACCGAGACCGGCGACGTTATGCAACCGGAGCAGATCGACGACTGGCTAAAGACACAACGTCCCTATGCCAGATGGCTGCAAAAACACGCGCGCCACTTGCGTTCGCGTCTGCGCGACACCCCGCCGTCAGGACCACTGATGGATGACACAGATTTACTGCAGCACGAGAAAATGTTCGGCGTGTCGTTTGAAGAGCGCGATCAGGTAGTCAGAGTGCTGGCTGAAAACGCACAGGAAGCGGTTGGCTCAATGGGCGACGACACGCCTTTTCCGGTGCTGTCGACACGCGTTCGGTCACTGTATGAAAACTTCCGCCAGCAGTTTGCACAGGTCACCAATCCACCCATCGATCCGCTGCGTGAAGCCATTGTGATGTCGCTTGAAACCTGCCTCGGTGCAGAGCAGAACATCTTTAAGGAAACGGTTGACCATGCTCGTCGGCTGCTGGTCCGTTCACCCATTCTGTCGCGTGAAAAATACGAAACACTGCTGGCAATGAACGACGAGCCCGAATATCGCCACTGTGTTATCGACTTAAACTACAACCCGTCTGCTACCACGCTGGAACAGGCCATTGCCGACATTCAGTCAGCCGCAGTGCAGGCGGTAAACGATGAAGCGGTCGTGATAGTTTTGAGTGATCGCCGGATAAGCCCCGACAAACTACCGGTGCATGCGCTGCTGGCAACGGGCGCGGTACACCACGCGTTAATTGAAAACGGCTTGCGCAGTGACAGCAATATCATTGTCGAGACGGGTACCGCACGCGACCCTCACCACATGGCCGTGCTGATTGGCTACGGGGCAACCTGCATCTATCCGTATCTGTCGTATGAAATCATTCAGGGTATGGTGCGTCGCGACGAGCTCGACAATAATGATACCCCGCAACTGGAACACAATTATCGCAAGGGCATCAATAAGGGCCTGCTCAAGGTGTTGTCAAAGATGGGCATATCCACGGTGGCGAGTTATCGGGGTGCGCAGCTATTTGAAGCGGTAGGACTGCACGAAGAAGTAATCAATCGATGCTTTATAGGCACCGTCAGTCGCATTCAGGGCGCAGGCTACAGCGACTTGCAGGCAGACACCGAAGCACTTGCCGAACACGCGTTTAATCGCCGCGAGTCAATTGCCCACGGTGGTTTGTATAAATATGTCGAAGGCGGTGAGTACCACGCCTATAACCCGGATGTCGTCACCACATTGCAGGAGGCAGTCAGCAGCGGCAACTTTAATGACTATAAAAAATACGCCGATATCGTCGACCATCGTCAGCCCACTACCCTGCGTGACCTACTGGCAATAGACGGCACGCGCAAGCCATTGCCATTGGAAGAAGTTGAACCCGCCGCCGATATCATCAGGCGCTTTGACTCTGCCGGTATGTCGCTCGGCGCGCTGTCACCAGAGGCACACGAAACACTGGCCGAGGCGATGAACGCCCTCGGCGCGCGCTCAAACTCGGGCGAAGGTGGCGAAGATCCCGCCCGTTATGGCACCGCCAAAGTATCAAAAATCAAACAGGTGGCATCGGGCCGCTTTGGCGTAACGCCGCAATACCTGAGCAGCGCTGAAGTGATACAGATAAAAATTGCCCAGGGCGCCAAGCCAGGTGAAGGCGGACAGTTACCGGGGCACAAGGTCAATGAAACCATTGCCACACTGCGTTACTCCATGCCCGGTGTGTCACTGATTTCGCCACCGCCACATCACGACATCTATTCCATTGAAGATCTGGCGCAGCTGATCTTTGATCTGAAACAGGTGAACCCGGATGCGCTGGTATCAGTGAAGCTCGTTGCTGAAGCGGGTGTCGGCACCATTGCCGCCGGAGTAGCCAAAGCGTACGCCGATCTGATCACCATCAGTGGCTATGACGGAGGCACCGGAGCCTCGCCACTGACCAGCGTCAAATATGCCGGCTCGCCATGGGAACTGGGCTTATCTGAGACCCATCAGATTCTGCGCGCCAATAACCTGCGCGACAAAGTACGCATTCAAACCGACGGCGGCCTGAAGACCGGTCTCGACGT
The DNA here is from genome assembly GCA_964389335.1 of uncultured Granulosicoccaceae bacterium. Lineage (GTDB taxonomy): Bacteria > Pseudomonadota > Gammaproteobacteria > Granulosicoccales > Granulosicoccaceae. Next base: position 2,576 of record CAYMFQ010000011.1, on the reverse strand, counting down.
CATCAAGGCGGCTCTGCTCGGGGCAGAGAGCTTCGGTTTTGGCACCGGTCCGATGATCGCCATGGGTTGTAAGTTTTTGCGCATCTGTCATTTAAACAACTGCGCAACCGGCGTCGCCACACAACACAAAGTACTGCGTATGCAGCACTTTCGTGGCGATGTTGAAAAAGTCATGAACTATATGCAGTTTATCGCCGAGGACGTACGGCAGCATCTGGCCAGCCTGGGTGCTCGCAGTATTGAAGACATCATCGGGCGTACCGATCTGTTGTCACAACAGCCTGGCACCACTGTACGACAGAGCCATATAGATTTAAGTCAGGTGCTGTCTGACGGCGGTATCTCCAGAGAAGCGCCGCGTTTTTGCACCCAAAAACGCAACCGACCGTTCGATAAAGCAGAACTGGCTAATGAAATGGTGAATACCTGTCTGCCTGCCATCGAAGCCAGGCGCAGCGAACACTTTTCTTTTGCCATCAGCAACACCAACCGCTCAATTGGCGCGCGCCTGTCCGGTGAAATAGCCAGCCGCTATGGCAACCTTGGCATGAGTGATACACCACTCCAGATCGACCTGCATGGCACTGCCGGGCAAAGCTTTGGTGTGTGGAATGCCGGCGGTCTGAACCTGACCCTGCACGGTGATGCCAACGACTACGTGGGCAAAGGTATGGCGGGTGGCAGAATTGTGATTCGACCGCCTGCAGGTTCACGCTTTCACAGCAACGATGCCCCCATCATCGGCAACACCTGTCTGTATGGCGCCACCGGCGGCGAGTTATACGCCGCCGGCCTCGCCGGAGAGCGCTTTGCGGTCAGAAACTCCGGTGCCACAGCCGTGGTTGAAGGCGCCGGTGATCACGCCTGCGAGTACATGACCGGTGGCTGCATTGCGGTGCTTGGCGAAACGGGTGTCAACTTTGGCGCCGGCATGACTGGCGGATTTGCATTTGTATTTGATCGCAACAATCAATTCGTCGATCGCTACAACCACGAGCTTATCGATATACAAAGAATCCACTCCGAATCGATGGAAGCCTACCGCCATGTGCTGGAAGGCCTGCTGGAGGCGCATATCACCCACACGCAAAGCGAATGGGCGCGCGAAATAATCGACAACTTTTACGCACTTAGCGCACGCTTTTGGCTGATAACGCCTAAAGCCGCGGAGCTGACCTCATTGTTGTCCACGCTTAAAACAGCGGCTTAAGCCACCCACTTCGTCACAGGTATTCCGGCAAATAAACCCGGTTATACAGTTTGCAGCCCGGCAGGGCTGCACGGCGAGGCGGATACTGCGATAATCCAACCCATGGCCGGCCGCATTCCTCAATCATTTATCGACGACTTACTCAGTCGAGTCGATATTGTCGAAGTCATTGACCGCTATGTGCCACTGAAAAAGACTGGCGCAAACTACAAAGCCTGTTGCCCGTTCCACGGCGAAAAGACCCCATCCTTCACCGTTAGCCAGACCAAGCAGTTTTATCATTGCTTTGGCTGTGGTGTGCACGGTACAGCCATCAGCTTTTTGATGGAGTTTGACCACATGCACTTTGTCGACGCGGTTGAGTATCTGGCTGATCGCGCCGGCCTTACTGTACCGCGCGATGCAATCCCCGAAGTATCGCAAACTCAGCAGTCGCTATACGACGCACTGCATCAGTCATCGCGATTTTTTCAACAGCAGCTGCGCAGTAACGCAGAGGCCATCGACTATCTAAAAGGCCGCGGCATTAGCGGCGAAACTGCCAAAACCTATCAACTCGGTTTCGCCCCTGCCGGCTGGCACGCTCTGACTGGTGCTGTCACTGCGTCAGAGGCACTGCTGGTAACTGGCGGCATGCTGGTGCGCAACGACAAGGGCGGCACACACGATCGTTTCCGCAACCGCATTATGTTTCCGATTCGCGACCGACGCGGCCGCGAGATCGGTTTCGGCGGCCGGGTAATGGACAACACGGAGCCCAAGTATCTAAATTCGCCTGAGACGCCCCTGTTTCAAAAGGGTCGCGAGCTCTACGGCCTGTATGAACTGAGGCGCAGCCATCGAAGCCATCCGCCACGCATCATCGTGGTTGAGGGCTATATGGATGTTATTGCACTGGCGCAGGCTGGCATCACCAATTCGGTGGCGACACTCGGCACGGCCACCTCACCTGAACAGGTAGCGCTGTTGTTTCGCGAAACCGATGAGATCGTGTTCTGCTTTGATGGTGATTCAGCCGGTAAAAAGGCAGCACGACGTGCGTTGAGTTCGGCACTGCCCTCACTCAAGTCGGGTCGCGATGCACGTTTTATGTTTTTGCCCGATGGTGAAGATCCTGACTCGCAGGTTTCACAACATGGCGCTGAGCACTTTCAGCAAGCCATTGAAACACAGTCTCTGGAGGCATCGGCCTTCATGTTTCGCGAACTCGAAGCCGAGTCCGGTATCGGTTCGGGCGACGCCGGTGCGGGTCAACGCGCCAGGCTTGCGGAACTGTGCCGGCCCATGATCGAACAGCTACCAGCGGGAGTCTATCGCGACCTCGTCACCACGCAGCTAGAAGAAAAAGTTGGCGCACGTGTGTTCA